>NZ_RJVA01000011.1:192411-523125 GCF_003751385.1 Desulfosoma caldarium
GCTTTCGTGCGACAAGGGGCCAAGCCTTTAGCTTTTAGCCGTGTCCGACACGGGGTCATACCTGCCGTATATCGCTTCTTTGCTTTGAGTCGAGGTTGTGTGCGGGTGGGGTCAGACCTTTACTTTTTACCCGCAGGTTGGAAAGCAGGACATGGAGTCAAGACTCTGGCTTTCGTGCGACAAGGGGCCAAACCTTACGGGGCCATTGGGGCAGCCACAAGGGCTGCCCCTACATGGTGTCCCGGTATGAATGGGCGTGAGCAAAAGGCGGGCACCGGGTGGGGGGGCATCAGGGCAGGCGACATTCTCACCCCGTGCCCACACAAGCGGGTAGAGATCATTATAAACCGCTGCACCCATTCGGCAGCGACGTCGGCACCCATCCGGCAGCAACATTTGGACGACGTTGCGCCACAACATTCGAACCTACATCCGAATACCCAATGTAAGGGCAGCTCATGTGGCTGCCCCTGATTGCGGGCGGCAGGGTAGGGCCCGTGATGAATGGTGGATTTGTGCGATGAGATACCGCTTGACAGAAAAGGTCGCGGTTTCCTTCGTCTTGGCAAGGGGTCAGACTTTACCTTTTACCCGTGTCCGACACGGGGTCATACCTGCCGTATATCGCTTCTTTGCTTTGAGTCGAGGTTGTGGTCCTTCTCATTGTGATGCTCTCAGCTTTTGGGTTACTGTTGCATGGTATGTGATGCGCTCGATATAGTCACTATACTAATTAGACCATTAGGCGAGATTTTTATGCGCTTAAATCGCTAAGTTTAGGTAGGAAAAACCTCGCTGGCGGGGCTTCCCGCCCATCTCGACCTGGCACATGTGAAAGGGATGCGCCATGCCATGAGGCGGCATGTGAAGATTCGAGAGCGGGGCCGGCAAGGTTGGGGTGACGAGCACATGGTCATGGCGCTGATTTTGCTCAATTTGGCAGGGAGAGCGTGCGTCGCGGATCTCGATGAGCTGAAGGTCGACGAAGGGTCATGCCGAATGCTTCGTCAGGTGGAGCCCTTTGGGCTGGCCAGGCGTTGCGGTCGCGACGTGGTGAAGGTGGCGAGAGCCCCGCGGGCCCAGGGCCCCGCCAAGTTCCGCCGGTCAATAGGGGGTGATTTGGGGAAACGTGCTCACCTTGCCCGGCCCGACGCCTCGTGATAACTTGATGAGTAAATCGTCTGAGGGAGGCCGCGATGAAAAAACAACAACGCGCATGGCTTGTTGTGTTCCTCATGGCCATGTTTATCGGGGTGCTGACCGCTTCCGGCTCCGTGCTCGCCCAAGAACCAGGATTCACCCGCCAAGATCGAGATCTGCTGATCGAATTGCGCACCCGCATGCTGGAAATCGACAAGCGCTTTGAACAAATCAACAAAATCTTTGAACAGATCGACAAACGCTTTGAGCAAGTGGATAAACGCTTTGAACAGATCGAGAAACGCTTTGAACAGATCGATAAGCGCTTTGAACAGATCGATAAGCGTTTTGAGCAAGTGGATAAGCGTTTTGAGCAAGTGGATAAGCGCTTTGAGCAGCTCATGCACTTTCTGTACATTCTCGCCGGCATTTTCACGTCCCTGGTGGTGGCGGTCATTGGCTTCGCCTATTGGGACCGGCGGACCATTATCTCGCAAGCGAAAAAGGAGACCAAGGAAGACCTGGAGCGGGAAGGCCGTCTTCGGGACGTGATCCTGGCCCTGCGGGAATTTGCTGCCAAAAACGAGGATCTGGCATCTATTCTCAGGAGCTATCATCTTCTCTAGCTGCCCATCCTTTTGCATCTCGGCGCCCCACGCTTTTGCATGCCTCTTTTCACAGGCCTTCAGAGAGGAAAGCTTGAGCCGGGGGCGCGATCCAGCATATGGTCCCGAAAAGCACCGGGGCGCACAAAAAGCGTGCGCCCCGCTTAAGGACTCTGCCGTTTCTGTCCTACCTTTCCCCATGCCCGCGAGGACACCTGAGCGCACCGCCCACAGAGTCCGTTTTCACGGCGTGCCGCCGCGCACCAAAACCTCACCGCATTTCCGCGACCCTTTCCGCGGCAGGCGACATCCGATCTCCCTGAGCCCCCGCGGGTCCCGACGCGGGTTTTTCGGCACGCGCACACACAAACCCAAGGGCACGTGGCACGCCAAAAACCGTTCCACATCTTGTCGAGCGATCTGCCCAATTTCTTTGATCCGCTGACGCCCTTTGCCGATCGAGATGCCCCTTTGGATATCCCGTTTCGCATGAATAGTGGCCTAAATGCGAAGGAGGTTTTTCTCGGCCTGCTCGCGAATGTAATGACCCCCAGGAATCAAGAGCAAAAGGTGCGTTATGGTGAGCGCGCTGCTTTTGGCTTGTCTGTCCGGATCATCTTGGGGTAGCCGCCTAAGGTTGCCCCTGATTGGGGGGCACGGGGGCCAGCAGGGCAGGTACGGAGGCTGGCAGGGCAGGCACAGGGGCCTGCCCCTACACGAGACCCATCGTAGGGGTAGCCTTTCTGGTTGCCCATGATGGCCGCCCTCACGGGGGCATCGGGGCAGCCACAAGGGCTATCGGGGCAGCCACAAGGGCTGCCCCTACATGGTGTCCCGGTATGGATGGGCGTGCGCAAAAGGCGGGCACCGGGTGGGGGCGTCAGGGCAAGCGACATTCTCACCCCGTACCCATACAAGCGGGTAGAGATCCTTATATACCGCTGCACCCACTCGGCAGCGACGTCGGCACCCGTCCGGCAACAACATTTGGACGACGTTGCGCCACAACATTCGAACCCTCATCCGACCACCCAACGTAGGGGCAGTCCTTGTGGCTGCCCCTGATTGGGGGCGGCACGGTAGGGCCTGTGATGAGTGGTGGATTTGGCCGATGAGATACCGCTTGACAGAAAAGGTCGCGGTTTCCTACAAAGGGTGTGATCTTCACCGAGAAGGGTCAGCCACTATGGGACAGGCTCGAGGACAATTTTACGGCGCGTACTTTCTTAGGGGGATTACTGTGGGCTGACCCCTAAGATGTCGCGGCATGCAAAGGTGTAGCGAAACCAAGGCCGGGGGTTCAGCCCTCGGCTTTTTTTATTTATGTTTTTTTGGCCCTTTTGGTGATGGGAAAAGGTCCGTTTTGGTCGGACGAGCAGTGGGGCAGTCCGGCTCCTTACGGCGAGGGAGAAAAAGGTGAAGGAAGTTTGGGTGTGTTTGGAACGCTGGGACAAGGCGATGGTCACGGCGGCGCTTGAAGCGGGTGTGGACGCGGTGGTGGCCCCCGAAGGCATGAAAGAAGAGATTCAAGCCTTGGGGCGCATCGTGGTGGTGAGTGGCGATGGGGATTGGGTGCCCGGCCGAGATGTGCATTTCATTAATGTGCGCAGCCCGGAAGATGAGCAGAACGCGGCTCGGCTCTTGGGTCAAGGTCTTCCTGTGGCCGTGATGCACACCGATTGGGAGATCCTGCCCCTGGAAAACCTCGTGGCCCGCTCAGGCCGACTGCTGGTGGCCGTGGATTCGGAAAGTCGATTGGAGACGGCTCTGGGTATCTTGGAAAAAGGGGTATCGGGGGTTGTCGTTTGCGCCCCGGACCCACAGACCCTGAAAAAATGGGTTCAGCGGGTGCACGCCGCCGTACCTGCAGAGAATCTGGTGGATGCGGAGATTGTTTCCGTGAGGCCCGTGGGGCTTGGGGATCGCGTGTGCTTGGACACGAGCCTCATGATGCAGGATGGCCAGGGGGCTTTGGTGGGCAACAGTGCCGGTTTCTTGTTTCATGTACAGGCCGAAACCCGTCAAAATCCCTATGTGGCGCCACGGCCGTTTCGCATCAACGCCGGAGCCGTTCACGCCTACGTGAAAGTGCCCGAAGGGCGCACGCGCTACCTGTGTGAACTGGAAGCCGGGGATCGACTCCTCGTGGTAGATCCTTCCGGAACCGCCACGGAAGCCGTGGTGGGCCGCTCCAAGATCGAGAGGCGGCCCTTGCTGCTGGTGGAAGCCGTTTATGAAAACCGTTCGGGAAGCCTTCTGTTGCAAAACGCGGAAACCATCTGCCTGAGCGCCCCGGACGGCAGCGCCTTGTCCGTGACCCAGCTGAGAGTCGGCCAACGCGTTCGAGTGGCCCTGTCCTGCGAAGCCCGCCACTTCGGCATGCCGGTTTCGGAAACCATTATGGAGCGGTAATGAAAGAGCATCCTTTATCCAGGTACCGTCAAGAGATCGATGAGCTGGACATGCGCATTTTGGATCTGCTCAACCGGCGCATGCGCCTTGTCCAGGAAGTGGGACGGATCAAGGCACAACTGGGCTTGGACACCTTTGACCCGGGGCGAGAGGAGGCGGTGTGCAAGCGGCTGGTGGAAAACAATTCGGGACCTTTGAGCGATGCGTCGGTACGGGCCATTTATCGGGAGATTCTTGCCGCTTCCAGAACCCTGCAGCAGCCCCTGAAGGTCGCCTTTCTCGGCCCGCATTGGACCTATTCGCACCTGGCGGCCATTTCCGTGTTCGGTCACACGGCCCACTATATGCCTCAGGCCACATTGGTGGATGTCTTTGACATTTTGGGCAAAAAGTTGGCCCATGTGGCCGTGGTGCCCATTGAAAATTCCCTGGAAGGCGGCATCGGCCAGACCATGGATCTTTTGTACGAAAGGACCGTGCGCGTCGTGGGTGAATGCTACCTGGAGGTGGCGCATTGCCTCTGTTCGACGGCGCCCGACGTGAAAGCCATTCGTAAGATTTACGCCCATCCGCACGCGGTGGGTCAGTGTCGCCGATGGCTGTCGGAAAATCTTAGAGGCGTGGAGATCTTTGAATGCGCTTCCACGGCCCGGGCCGCTCAGTCGGCGGCAGCGGATCCGCAGTCGGCCGCCATCTGCAACACCAAGGCGGCCGAAAATCACGGGCTTCACATTGTGGCCGAGCGCATCGAAGATCACCCGGGAAACACCACGCGGTTCATCGTGCTGGGTCTAAAGGACAACGCCCCCACGGGGGACGACAAGACGTCGCTTCTTTTTGCCGTGGCCGACAAGCCGGGAGCCCTCTATAAGGTTTTGGAATCCTTCACCCATTACGGCCTCAATATGACCCGCATTGAATCGCGACCAAACCGTGTGCATCCATGGCAGTATCTATTTTTTGCCGACATTGCCGGGCATGAACAGGATGAAATCGTGCGAGCCGCTTTGAATGAAGCTTCGGAGCGCACCACCTTTTTGAAGGTGTTGGGTTCTTATCCTAGAGCCAACCCCTTGAACCCCATACGATTTGATGTGGAGCGGGCGAGATTCGGAGGATGATGGGGTGGAAGTGACGCAGGCCGCGGTGCGATCGGTGCAACACGATCTTTTTGGAGTTCTTGGCCGTCCCGCAGGGCATAGCCTGAGCCCGGCCATGATGCAGGCGGCCTTCGACGTCCTGGGGCTCAAGGCATATTACCTGGCCTTGGAAGCGGATGATCTGGCCGAGGCTCTGGCCGCGCTGGACGCCGTAGGATTTCGAGGGCTGAGCGTGACGGTTCCTTTTAAGCAGGAAGCCATGAAGTTGTGCGTTCATGTGGATGCAGCGGCCCAACGCATTGGCGCCGTCAATACGTTGCGACGCACTCAAGGCGGTTGGGAAGGGCGCAACACGGATTGGCTTGGCGCCGTCCGGGCTTTGGAACGCCAGCTTTCCCTTCAAGGTGTCACGGCGCTGGTTTTTGGTGCGGGCGGTGCCGCGCGAGGTGTGGTGTACGGATTGACGGAGGCCGGTGCCCATGTGGTCATTACAAACCGCACCGAAGATCGAGCTCGAGAACTGGCCGCCGCCTTGCCGTGTTCCTGGGTGCCGATGGAGAGCTTTCATCGAGTTAAGCCGCAGGTAGTGGTGCAGACCACCAGCGCGGGCATGTCCGGCCGTCCTTATGCCTTCCGTGTGCCTCAAAATTTCTTCACCCCGCAGATGGTGGTCATGGACATCGTGTACTCCCCCTTGGAGACGCCGTTTTTGCGCCAAGCCAAGGCGGCGGGAGCTCGCGTGGTGGACGGCCTGGAAATGCTTCTCTATCAAGGCATCGAACAGTTTTCCTGGTGGTTGAACCGTCCGGCGCCGGAAGCGGCCATGCGACAGGCCCTGCGCAGAGCGGCTCATGAGAGAAAAGGAAAGGCTGTGCATGAATGAAATGGCCGATACGCGCACCATTCCATGTGTGTCACGGGTTCGAGGCCGTGTGGCCGTGCCCGGATCCAAGTCCGTCACGCATCGTGCCCTTATTTTGGCGGCCTTGTCTGAAGAGGAATGTGTCATTGAAAACGCTTTGGACGCCGAGGACACTCGCATCACGGCCGAAGCCTTGCGCCGCCTGGGGGTGCGAATCCATTGGCACGGGACGACAATCCGCGTGCGCCCGGCGCCCCATCGGTGGATTTCCAGCCCGGAACCCCTGGCGCTGAGCAACAGCGGCACGAGTCTTCGACTGCTCATGGGTCTTGCCGCCGTGGGGCGAGGCACGTTTGTTTTTGACGGCTCGACCAGGCTTCGACAGCGTCCCGTTGGCCCTCTGGCGGATGCCCTCAAGCCCCTCGGGGTCGGCGTCCGTTTTCTGGGTCGTGATTTGTGTCCTCCTCTGGAGTTGCAAACCAACGGGCTGCATGCCGGCGAAACCCTCGTGGACGCCTCTGAAAGCAGCCAATATCTCTCTTCCCTGCTCATTGCGGCCACACAGGCTGAAGGGCCCGTTCTGGTGCGTTGGAAGGATCCTGTGGCGTCCTGGCCCTACGTGACCATCACCTTGTCCATGATGACCGAGGTGGGCCTGGAATTTTCTCACGTCGAACCGCGAGCCATACGGGTGCCGGCACCTCAGCGGCTCGGTGGTTTTCGCCTGGAAGTGGAAGGGGATTGTTCATCCGCGTCCTATTTTTGGGCGGCTTCCGCCTTGACGCGAGGCGACGTGGTCACGTACCCTCTTCACTCGAGCTCCCTTCAAGGGGATTGCCGCTTTTTGGAGGTACTGGCCTCCATGGGCTGCAGGATTCAGTGGGAAGATCGCGGCGTGCGGGTGCAGGGGCCGGATCGGCTACAGCCCGTGCATGTGGACATGAACACCATGCCGGATATGGTGCCCACCTTGGCAGTTGTGTGCGCTTTTGCGGACGGGCCGTGCACCATCGGCAATGTGGCGCATCTGCGCATCAAGGAATCCGACCGACTCGATGCGGTTGCGACGGAACTGCAGCGCCTGGGCGTTTTCGTGGAACAATACCCCGACGGGTTGCGCATTCAGGGGCCTCCTCAGCGGGGCGGCGCCATCAACACCTACAACGATCATCGCATCGCCATGGCCTTTGCCGTCTTGGGCTTGAAAGTTCCGGGGACGATGATTCGTGGCGCTTCCACGGTATCCAAATCCTTTCCTGAATTTTGGGCGGCATTGCATGATCTGCTGCAGCAGTCTCGGCAAGAAAATGCGTGACGGCACGAATCCATGCTGAAGGCTCAAAAAGTTTTTTGGGGATGGGTCGGATTCTGCCTCCTGGGCGCGGTGCTTACAGGGGCCGCAGAATCATGGGCCGTGACGGAAACGAAAAGCACGAAGGCACGGGCTTCCAAGGCGTCCACGTGGGCAGAACATCGGCAAGCGATGCGAGCCGTCTGCGATGATCTGAGCGTTCAGGTGGTGGCTCTTCCCTCCGGAACCATCCTCTGGGAAAACCAAGCTCACAAGCCTTTGGTACCGGCCTCGCTCACAAAACTGCTCACCAGCTACGCGGCGCTTAAGGTTCTAGGGCCCGACTATCGGTTCCGCACGGAAATCTGGGCCGAGTGCAAACCGGTTCAGGGCGTGGTGTCAGGAAGCCTGTGGATCAAGGGCTATGGGGATCCTTTTCTTATTCCCGAACGGATTTGGATTCTGGCCCAGAAAGTGCGATCTCAGGGCATAGAAAAAGTCCTGGGAGGCATCTATGTGGATGATTCGGCGTTTGATCCACCTTTGGAGCATCTGTGCCTGGACAATCGATGCGATCGTCCTCACAACCCGCTGATCTCGGCCACGGCCTTCAACAACAACACGGTGAGTGTGGAAATCGTTCCGGGAAAAGCCGGCCCGGCGGCTCCTAACCTTCGAACCTTTCCTCCCACGGACTATGTGGTGTTTTGCCAAGCATGGCAGGCACAGGCTAAAAATCCTCGGGTTGGGCTTGAGTCCCTAGGGGTCGGGGACGACGGGCGGGAAACCTTTCGCGTTTACGGCAAGAAACCGGGTGAGGCTTTTCTGCCGGCGGAATACCGCATGAACATTCAGGACCCTCAACGGTTTGCCGCGCTCACTTTTCGGCGCGCTCTCAAAGACGCCGGCACCGAGGTGCAAAGCGCCGACGCGGGCTCAAGGCCTCTGCCTCCACAGGCTTTCTTGGTCTATCGTTTCGAATCGCCTCCGCTGAGTGATGTCCTTTACGGTTTGAACCGATACAGCAACAATTTTATGGCGGAAATGATGCTGCGCGTGCTGGGATTCCATGTTTATGGGCCGCCGGGTTCTTTGGCCAAAGGCTGTCGCGCCGTTGAGAATGTGCTGGTGGGTCTAGGCATCCCCACGGCCGAGGCGATTTTGGACTCGGGATCGGGCCTCACCCGCTCCACACGGGTGAGCGCCGCCACTTTCAACGCGGTGCTCATGGCGGCGCATCGAGACTGGGGCGTGGGCCCGGAATTTCTGGCTTCTTTGGCCCGTTCCGGAGAAGAAGGCACCTTGCGCAAGCGCATGAAGGCTTGTGCGGCGGACTATACCATTCGAGGCAAAACAGGCACGTTGAAGGACGTGGTAAGCTTTAGTGGCTATATCGGCAACCTTTTCGGCACCGCCTACGCCGTGACGGTGATCATGAACGGCGTGGCGGCCCCGTGGAAGGCGCGGGAAGCCTTGGACGCCTTTGTCACCGATATTCCTCGCCTCGCGGCGGCCAAAGGGCCATGATGTGGATTTATCCCGTTTTTCTTCCCCATGAGGGCTGCCCTTTTCGATGCGTGTACTGTGACCAGCAGGCCATCACTTCCGTGTCAGGTTCCGTCGTTTGGAAAGCCGCGATGGACCAAGTGATGGAGATGGCGCAAAGGGCTTTGGGCAACCAACAGCCCGGGGAAATAGCCTTTTACGGCGGAACCTTTACGCAGATTCCCGCAGAGGCCTTGGATCGGCTCTTGCGTGAGGCAGCGCAGTGGGTGCAGCGCGGCGCCTTTACGGGCATTCGGTTTTCCACGCGGCCCGATGCCCTTGGACCCACGGTGGTGGCAAAGCTCGTGCCTTTTCCCGTGCGCACGGTGGAAATCGGAGCTCAAAGCTTGGATGACCGCGTGCTGGTCAGGTGCGGGCGAGGCCATACGGTGCGCCATGTGGCCGAAGCCATGAACAGGGTTCGGGCGGCAGGCTGGGCCGTGGGTCTGCAACTCATGGTAGGGCTTCCCGGCGAAGACCGTCGCTCCTTCGAAAAAACCTTGAAGCAAGCCCTCGTGCTGGCTCCGGACTTTGTTCGGTTGTATCCCACACTGGTGCTTCGAGGGACCGTCTTGGAACAGTGGGTGCACAGGGGACTTTACTCGCCCTTGACGTTGGATGAAGCGGTGGAGCGGTGCGCTCGAGCCTGTGAACTTTTTGCCGAAAGAGGCATTCCGGTGATTCGTATCGGTGTGCAGACCACGGAAACCTTGCGACGCCCGGGCTTCGTGGTGGCCGGTCCCAATCATCCCTCTCTGGGCTACCTCGTGCGCGTGCACTTATGGAGGCGCCGCGTGGACGGAGTCATGGCCCAAGGGCGTTTTAAGGGACGGAGCGTGGAAATTCATGCCCCGAAGCATCGACTGAGCGAGCTTATCGGCCCCGGCCGTTCCAATCTGACGTACTGGAAGAATCGGTGGCATCTGGGCTCGGTTCAGGTCGTGGGTGTGGAAGGAAAGGACGATGTGTCCGTTCATGAACCGTAAGGTGCCTTCATGAGGTAGGTGAAAGGGGTCCGTGGCTTGCCGTGGAAAATTTACGGCGGCCTTTTGAAGCGGGATCGGTTGCTGAAGCGGGTCGAGCTCGTTACAATCCTCGGCGAACATGGCTAGGGAGGATTCTGTGCCGGGAAGACCGCGCCGTCGAGTTTCACGTCAGATTCGTGTGGGCCATGTGCCCGTTGGGGGTGATGCACCCGTGGTGGTCCAGTCCATGACCAACACGGATACACGCCATGTGGCCGCAACCGTTTCGCAGATTCAAAGACTGGTGCAGGCGGGATGCGAAATTGTTCGCGTGGCGGTGCCCAATGCGGAAGCCGTGGAAGCCCTTGGCCAAATCAAGAAACACGTGACGGTGCCGATCATTGCCGACATTCACTTCGACTACCGTCTGGCTCTGGGGGCCTTGCGGGCCGGAGCCGACGGGCTTCGCATTAATCCAGGAAACATTGGAGAGCCGGACAAGGTGCGCCGCGTGGCCCAAGAAGCGCGGGATCGCGGTGTGCCCCTTCGCATTGGGGTCAACAGCGGCTCGGTGGAGCGGGATCTTTTGGCCAAGTACGGAGGGCCCACGGCCGAGGCCATGGTGGAAAGTGCCCAAAGGCACATGGACTTTGTGGCGGACTGCGGCTTGACGGACTTCAAGGTTTCTTTGAAATCATCCGATGTTTTGACAACCGTGGAAGCCTATCGCCAATTGGCAAGGTGTTCCGACGTTCCCCTGCATGTGGGGGTGACCGAAGCGGGTCCCATCGTTTTGGGGGCCGTCAAATCCGCTTTGGGTATCGGTCTTTTGCTGGCGGAAGGCATCGGGGACACCATTCGGGTTTCCGTGACGGCCGATCCCGAAGAAGAACTGCCCATCGCCTATGCCATTCTGCGTTCCTTGGGACTCAGGGACCGCGGTGTCGACGTCATTAGCTGCCCCACCTGCGGCCGCACCGAATGGAAGCTCATGGACGTGGTGCAGGACGTGGAACGGCGACTTCGGCACATTGCCACCCCGATCAAGGTGGCGGTCATGGGCTGCGCCGTCAACGGCCCGGGAGAGGCTCGAGAAGCGGACGTGGGCATTGCGGGGGGGCGAGGCCAGGGAATTCTGTTCAAGAAAGGTCAACTTGTGGAAAAGGTGCCTGAAGAAAGGGTCCTGGAACGATTGCTTCAGGAAGTGCAGGCCATGACGCAAGAGAGCCTAGACGGGTCATGAGGCGAAAGAGACGGTGACGCAGTATTTCCAGATCGAGGATCAGGTCTTGCGCTATTTTCCCGAAGCGGACGTGGCCTTGATGCGGCGGGCTTACAGCCTATGTGCCCAAGCGCACCGTGGTCATGCCAGATTGCCCTCGGAACCGTACCTGGAACATTACCTGGAAACCGCCTCCCTCATGGCCCGGCTTCAGATGGACGATCACACGGTGGCGGCCTGCTTTCTTCATGATGTTCTGGATGATGACATTCTATCCGAGGACGACCTCAAGGATCAGATGGGTGAGCATGTGGCGGGCATCATAGCCGGCGTGCATCGCGTCTCGCAGCTTCGCCTCGAGGAGGGAAAAGAAAAACAGGCGGAAGATCTGCGCAAGATGATTCTGGCCATGGTGCGAGATGTGCGCGTCATTTTCATCAAGCTGGCCGATGTGCTTCATGACACGCGCGTGGTGCACCGCTTTCCCGAGGGAGAAAAAGCCGCTTTGGCCCGTGAGGCCATGGAAATCTATGCCCCGTTGGCCAGCCGCTTGGGCGTCGAATGGATGAAGGTGGAATTGGAAGACCGAGCCTTTGCCGTCCTGTATCCCGACGCTTTTGCGGAACTTCAAACTCGCCTGCAGAAGACGGAAGTGGAAAGGCGCCGTTACATCGAGGAAGTTCGGGGCATTCTCACGGAGAAACTGCAGGAAAATGGCCTCAATGGCCGTGTGCTCGGACGGTCGAAGCATCTTTACAGCATTTACCGAAAGATGGTCGCCCAGCATCTGGACCTGGATCGCATCTACGACCTCATCGCTTTTCGCATCATCACGGATTCCGTCCCGGCCTGCTACGAAATCCTGGCCTTGGTGCACGCCCTGTGGGAACCCGTGCCGGGACGATACAAGGACTATATCGCTCGGCCCAAAGCCAACATGTACCAGTCCTTGCACACCACGGTCATCGGGCCGCATCAGGAACGCATGGAAGTCCAGATTCGAACGGAAGAGATGGACCGCGTGGCCAACGAAGGGATTGCGGCCCACTGGCTTTACAAGGAAGGGCGCCCCCTGGAAGGGGTGAGTCGCGAGGAGACGGAACGGTTTTCGTGGTTGCGCCAACTTCTGGAACCCGAAAAGGGCTGGAGAAATCCCAAGCGTTTTTTTGAAAGCTTTCAGCTCGATCTCTATCCCGACGAAGTGTACGTCTTTTCTCCCGACGGCGATGTGAAAGTCTTGCCCCGCGGCGCGACACCCATCGACTTTGCCTACGCCGTGCACACAGAAGTGGGGCACCGGTGCGTGGGGGCACGGGTCAACGGCAAGATCCTGCCGTTGCGCTCCGAGCTTCGCAGCGGGGACGTGGTGGAAATCATCACCGCTCCCAACCACAAGCCCAGCAAGGATTGGCTCAATTTTGTCAAGAGCAGCAAGGCACGAAGCCGCATTCGCCATTGGTTCAAGACGGAAGAGCGCGATCGGTCCATCGCCTTGGGCCGGGAAATCTGCGAACGGGAATTTCGCAAACGAGGCCTCCATTTCAACCACTACATCAATTCCCCGGAACTGTTGGAAGCGGCACGCCAGTTTTCCTTGCGCACCGTCGACGATCTTTTGGCCAGCATCGGCTACAAGAAGGTTTCCCCCGTGCAGCTCATTGGACGGCTGCCTTTGCCGGAACCGGAAGAGGAAGAGCCGCGGGAGGAAAAACCTTCGGAACGGAAAAAACCGGTCAAGCCGGATGAAGGCATTCGCGTGCAAGGCGTGGACGATGTGCTCTTTCGCATGGCCAAGTGCTGCAATCCCCTGCCCGGAGAACCCATCGTGGGCTACATCACACGAGGCCGCGGCGTGACCATACATCGGCGTTCCTGCAAGAATGTCGGAAGCTGGGACGCAGAGCGCCAGATCGAGGTGCAATGGGATACCGGGGAAGCTCAAACCTATCCTGTGGACATCAAGGTGGTCTACGACGGGGATCGCGCCACGGTGGGGGCATTGAGCACGCTGCTGGGACAGCTGGATGTGACCGTGAACGATTTTCGCATTCACCGTCATGAGTCCGGCCTGGCACAGTGCCGATTTCGCGTGGAAATTCGAGACAGTGAGCACCTGAACCGGGTGATGACCGCGCTTCGAAATGAAAAGAACGTCTACGAAGTGGTGCGGGTCGGTGAATGAATCGAGCGATGGTGGTCAAGAAAAATCCTGAAAGGGCATTCCGTAGGAGCCTTTTGTCAGCAGGAACCGAGTGCTTTCAAGGAGCGTGATGCCGCGTGTCGGAGCCATGGAACGACGCCTTTCTGAAGGCACTGCAGGAGCCGAGGCCCGATCCGGGTGGAGGGTCCGCCGCCGCTCATGGCGGCCTGATGGCCTTGTGTCTTCTGCATAAGGTGGCGGCGCTGGAAGCAAAACGGGCTGCAAGAACTTCGACGGTCGGCCGATGGTGGAACGAGACGCTCCAGGAAATCCGTTCCTTGGCCGAGGCCTTTCGTCGGTGGCGTCAAGATGACGCGGTGGCGTACCAAAAGCTGGCCCAAGTCCATAAGATGGAAGCATCCCATGCGGTTCGGGATAGCGCTGCCACGGAGGCGGCAAAGATCCCCTTGGCCATCATGAAAACCGCGGCGAGCGCCTTGAAAATGGCCGTAGCCATCGGCGACCGATGCGCGCGCCATTTGACCGCCGATGTGGCCGTGGCGGCGGAATTCTTGGGATCGGCGCTGCACGGCGCTTTTTGGATCGCTTTGGCCAATGCAGAATGCCTGCACGATGCCAAAAGTCGAGAAGATCTTCGGCGGATGCTTCGGAAACAGCGGGAGGAAGGGGAAGAAACACTGCGCGTGGTGAGACACAGCCTCAAGGATCGTTGTGAAGCTGGCCGCCGATAACCTCAATGCCTTGAACCCGCGAGTGGCGCAGGCCCTTCGCGACCTGGACCCGGTGCCCATTCGAGAACTGGTGCAGCGGTGCACCTCGCCTGGTGTGGACTGGATCGACCTCAATCCCGGCTACCTTTCCAAGCGCCACTATGATCGCATGGCTTTTTTGGTGGAAACGGTGGAAGCCGTCACGGATCGAGGACTCATTTTGGACAGCCCAAACCCTGAGGTTTTAGCCCGAGGTTTGGCTGCATGCCGCAAGACACCCGTGCTGAGCGCCCTGTCTCGAGAGCCGCACAAGATCGATGGCCTTCTTCCTCTGGCGGTGGCCTACGGCACACCGCTGGTGGTGCTTCTCATGGATGAGCGGTCTCGAGTTCCCGTGTCCATGGAAGAGCGCCTGGCCCTTGCCGTGGAGCTTCGAGAAACGGCCATGGCGGTGGGAGTGGCGCCGCACCGGTTGATCTTCGATCCGGTCCTGCCCAATCTCAGTTGGCCCGATGCGGCAGAACATGTGCGCGAAGTGGTCAAAACCGTGCGCATGCTTTCGGGCGGGTCGATTTTTCCCGAACCCGCTCGGACCATGGTGGGACTATCCAACCTGCGAAGCGGCCTGAGAAAAAGATACCCTTTGGATGTGGAAATACGGTGCCTGGCGGTGTTGGCCGGAGCCGGCCTGGACACGGTCCTTGCGGACACGGTCCAGCCGGATTTTCTTGGGGCTTACAAAGCGATCAACCGTCTCGTGGCGGATGAGGAAACCAATGGACGATTCCCGGCACCCCATGAGAGGGACTGACGGGTACAGGGCGGTTTCAGGCGGGTTTCACCACCATGCCGGAACGAAGGCAACGGGTGCAGACGCGCACGCGGCGAACTGTACCATCGGAATAAACATGGCGCACGCGCTGCAGATTGGGATACCAAACCTTCTTGGTCTTGTTGTTGGCGTGACTCACGTTATGCCCCACATGAGGCGTCTTTCCACAAAATTGGCATGTGCGACTCATGACGTGGTCCTTTCCTGACGTATCGAATTTATCCGATCGATATTTCAATTATTTTACGTTCCTCATGGGCTTCAACGTAACGAATCGACTCTGTTAGCATAAGGCCCTCTGGAGGGCAAGATTTTTTTCCGCGTCTTCGCCGACACGGGATCAAGGCCGAAGGGGGGGATGGCGTGGTGCGGCGTGCGGCGCTATCCCCTCTTCGCGTGGAGCGTAGAGGATGCCGTGCTGACTTTGGGGCCTGCGAGAGCGATCAAAGTCTCTCGTTTTGGCGGCAAATGTGTTATGGAAGGATTCACGTGCGGTTGGTGCTCAGGGTTCAGAAAAGAAAAGGCGTGGTTGAAAGAGGCTGATGTGAACGACGAGATCGTGACCAAACCTTTTCACGTGCTTGTGGTCTTCGGGGATGCGCCACTGCGTCGAACCATCAAGGCAACCCTTCGCCAACTGGGGTATCAGGGCGTGCATGCTGTGGAAAACGGTGTGGAAGCCCTGCAGTGGCTGGATTCGGGGCAGAAGGTCGATGTGATCATCACGAGTTTGCACAGGACCCGTCTGGACGGTTTTGAGCTGCTGGAAAGGATTCGTTCGCAGCCGAACACCAAAAATCTTCCTGTGGTGCTCGTGGCAGGAAAGGCGACGGAACAACTGGTGGCGCAAGCCATTGAAACGGATGCCGACGGTTATGTCTTGATGCCCTTTACCCCGGCCGATTTGGAGCGTCGCATCGACGAACTGATAGAGCGACGCACCAAGCCGAGCCTTTATCAGCAACTGCTTTCGTCCGGGCAGGCCACTCTAGAGACGGCGCCTCAGGAATCGATCATGTGGTTTCGGGAGGCCGTCCATGAAAATCCCTCCAACCCCATCGGCCATTACTGGCTCGGGCAGGCTTTGGAAAGAGCGGGTCTCATGGATGAGGCGCAAAAAGCCTACCGCACGGCGGTGGAGCTGAATCCCTTGCACGTCAAATCCATGGATCGGCTGAGGGAGTTTTACCGAAAAAGTGGCCGCACGGATGAGCTCTACGACATCCTGACGCGCATGTATCGTGCCCGTCCCGATCGGCGCGATGTGGCTCTGGAACTGGGACCTTTGGCCTTGGCCAAAGGGGATGTGGAACGAGGCATCGCGTGTTTTGAATTTTTAGTGGGCAGCGTGCGGAATCGGCCCAAGGCTTTGGGGGCGGTTCTGGCGCGATTTTACCGGTTCGACGTGCTTCGGGCCGATGTGGCGCGTCTAGCCATGAGCGTTTATCTCGAGGCTGTGGAAAAAGATGCGGAAGCCGCCTATCTTTTGGCTCAGATTCTGACCGCCTGCGACCATGCGGCGCAGGCGCGAGACGGCCTGGTGAAGCTTCTCAGGCGTTCCAAAGAATTTGAAAAACCCTTCGTCATCAAGGTTCATCTTCTTTTGGCCCATATCTACGATAAGGTTGGCATCGAAAGGCTGGCCAAAGAACATCGCGAGACCGCCCGATCACTTCAGGCATCTTAAGGCTGCGCACAAGGGACTCAGGCATAGAGAGCGGCCACCGCCTTCCGTGCGAGCATAGATCGCGCGTGGACGCGCCGCAGCTTTTGCCGACCATGGGATTCAAGGCCCGGGTCACCGGGTTCCAGAATAAGGCCACCGTGCGCTGCCACTGGCGATGTTGCAGCGTAACCACGGCTTGAACCACGCCCACCAAAAGCCGTAAGGCCCCAGATGGGCTGACGGTCAGGCGGATCTCGTATTTCTGTTGCAGACCTTCGATCTTGGGGGAGGCTTCCTCGGGCAAAGCCTGAACCTTGGCCAGCCGGTCCGCTTTTTGCGCTTTGCCCAGTGTGGGATGCTTCAATTCGGAGCTCATTTCTTCTTCCAAAGCCTGACAATATTTCCCGCGTGTGGAGCACATCCCGCCGAAGCCTTCGGTGCATGTTTTCGATAAAATCATGCAAGTCCTGTAGGGCCAGGGTTGGCGCGAAGCGGGCCGGCCTTCACGGCATATTCGATGTCTTTGGATAAATGCTCAGTGACATTGTTCGGGACGAAACATGCGCATTGAAACCAGAACCAGTTGTCCGCCCCCCAACCACGGCTCCCGTCTTTTCCCGGGCTGCCAGATGGCCTGTCCCTCCTTGCGTTCATCGCTCAAGGCCGTGTAATGGGCATAATGTCTTAGTTCAACGGGAGTTGGAATTTTCCATGTTGAAAATTAGCTAGTCCCATGCCGTTGCTGAGCATTCAGCACGGAAGACCTTTGCTGTTGGCCCTCATGATCCGATAGTATATAGTATGGCCAGAGCCGGCGTCAGGGCTAAGCCCCTGGGGCGCGTCGCCTTGAGGCAACTTTTGGGCCACGCTGGTGAGACATTAGGCCAACGGCGGACGTGTGTTTAGCAGGCTTTACGGCGCACAGTGCGTCACAGCTTTCGAAGATGTTCTTGAAGGGCGCGGAGGGTGTTTTTGTCCAGGTTTTGGTCTCGGTACACGGCGCGTTCAAAGCGTTGCGCAAAACGCATGGCGCGGTCTCGAAGATCGGGATCGTCGATGGCCTTGGCCGCCTCTGCCACCCCCTGGCATTCCTTCAAGACATACCCGTGGCGCAAAAGGCGGCGGGCGTAGGCTCGGCGAAGCCGTTGCGCCGGTTGATGCTTGGGTCGATGCCAAGCCGCCAGAGCAAAGCACACAAGAGCGAAAAGTCCAAGGATGACCACGCCCGCCGAACGCAGCCGGCCTGCCGAAAAAATGTGGGGCTTTTCGGAAAAAGATGTTGCCAGAGCTCGAGCGCGTCGCAGCACGGAAAACTGTTTTTCCACGTCATAGTCCACGACGATGCGAAACCAGTAGTAGTTGAGCGTATCCATAAAGACGCGCCATCGAGCCAGCAGAGACCGAATGTAGAGTTGCGCCGGCGTGAGCGCGGCGGCCGGTGTGGGGTCCACTCGAAGCCAACCTTGGCCGTCCAGGTACACCTCGGTCCACACATGCGCGTGCTTTTGCAAAACAAGGTAGTATCCGCCCGTTTCATTGTAGTAACCGCCTCGGTAGCCCCCCACGAGCCGTGCGGGCACCCCCGCAAGACGTGCCAGAACCGCCAGGGCCGACGCAAAATATTCGCAGTTGCCTCGCCGGTCTTTCAGCAAAAAGGTCTCCAGATCTTTAGGAAGATTTTCCAAGGCGTAGTGAAAGTCCGAGGATTGCAAAAAAGCGGTGATGGCCTCCACGCGCTTGGCCGGCGATGGCTCATGAGCCCAAGACTGCGCCAGGTCCACCACGCGGAGCGATATCGAAGGCGGAAGATCCAGCAGTTCCGGGCCAGGAGGGTCTTCTTCCACAAAAGGCGTCACGGGCCGGGACCACACCACATAGCGGGTTTTTTTAAAGAGCGGTGAGAAAACGCGAAAGGTGCCATGGCCTCTCGTTCGCGTGGGAAGGCGTTCCACGGCCACCGGACGATCCAACCCGAAGAGCACATCCATGCCAAAGGGTTCCATAAAAATCGTCTGCCGCACATCACCGGCTTTCTTCTCGGCCCCATTGGGAAAGACCACCGTTTCCCGCCCAGAAGAGGGGCGCCATCGCGTGCCGTCGAACTCGTCAAAGACCATGCCGCGCCAGTACAAATCCTTGAAGGCCACCGGAGCCATCTGGGCTCGAAACACCACGGCGGCGTCTTCCTGAATGGAGGTTACGTCCCCAAGACTGACCGTATCCGAGAAACCGGATCGTCCCATGCCCGCTTTGCCAAAAGCCCACAAGAGATTCAGAAGCGGAAAATTGGTCCTCGGCAGAATGAAAAAGAGGATCAAGGCCACGGGAACGGTCAGGGTTCCGATGGCCATGGCCACAGCGGACAACTGCGCCACGGCCTTCACGGGAAGTTGTCCCAAAGGGTCGGCGGCTTCCAGGGTGAGCAGAAGCAGGGATAGGGTGAGCAGAAGGGCCAGGGGAACGAGAAAGAACAGAAATGAGATGCTCATGGACATAAGGCCCAAGCCCAAGAGCAAAAAGAGACACAGGAGATAAACCTGCAGATAGTCCCGCTGAAACTGGGCTTCCAGGAGTTTGATGCCCAGAAGCACCAGCACGCCGTCCACCAAGGGTTCCACCAAAAGGTCCGCGCGGATTCGAGAAAGGGAGAGCCCCATGACGGCCAGCGCAAGCCCGTTGAGGAGATGCCTCGACACCGAAAAGGGCCTCAAAAAATGCCTCACCGCCGAAAGCGCTGCAAGCGCCGCAAAGGCGGCGTCTGCCAACGGGTGCACGAACTCAAAGACGGCCCCGTAGCTCAAGGCTGCGGACACATAGGTGACGGATAAAAGGACCGTTCTAGTCTTGACCATGAAGGGCCAACGCCTTCAAGAGTTCTCTTTTATGCGGCAAAGACGCCTTGGGTTCGTAGATTTGGCCTTCCAGAACCAACCCGACGGCCTTTCCGCGACGCACGGCCCAGTTGATGACAAAAGCGGCGCAGGACAAACGGCTTTCCCAATTTTTTCCGGGCAGGTGCGCCACATTCACCACCATGGCGTCTTCGGTGGTGATGGAAAATTCCTTGGTGAGCCATCGGTCGGTTCGCGCCGAACACTTCCAGTGAATCTTCTTGAGTGGATCCCCTGCCTGGTACTCTCGAATGCTGCGAAGATCGTGCTCTTCGCCCGTGCGGTGTTCCAAGGACTTGTCTTCACCGTGATCGGTTTGCGCGAAAGGTTTTGTGGCCGGCCGGCATGGCACCGGTTTGGGATAAACGATCACCGTTGGCAAAGGGCTCAAGAGGCGGGTTCGCTCAAAAAAGCCGAAAGGAAAGGGAGACGCCACCCAGACGGGCACGGAAGGAAAGGCCCCTCGCCGTTCAAAGCGCACCGGAATCGTTCGCCTCTTCTCCGAGGCGCGCTCCACGTAGGTAAACAGAACCTTTTCCGAGCCCACATGCACGTACACCAGGTAGATGGGAAAAAAACGACGCCGGTTTCGCACCCGCACGATCACCGGCGCCGGCGTTTTGGCATAGATTTCTTCGGGCAGAGAAACGCTCACGTCCACCGCTTCCAGGTTGGATTTTCCCGCGATGCCCGAAAGGAGCATGAAGCCCAGAAGTGTGGACGTGATGACATAGATCAGGTTGTTGGCCGTGTTGACGGCGGCAATGCCCACGGCGATGGTCAGAAGGATGTAGATGGCTCCCGCCTTGGATAGGCGAATTACGCGGGGACGGGAACCCTTTGGAGCAGCAATCGGATCATCTCCTTCTTGTCCTCGGAGGAGTATTCCTCCCGAAAAACCACACGATGAGCCATCACATAGGGAGCCACGGCTTTGACGTCTTCCGGAATCACGTAGTCTCGACCTTCCATAAAGGCGTGGGCGCGCGATGTGTGCAGCAGAGCCAGGGACCCTCGCGTGGACAGCCCTGCCGTGAGGTCTTCGCAACGCCGACTTTCTTCGATGATGCGCATCAGGTAGTCGAGAAGGGTGTCCGAGGTGATCATGCGCTTTCGAATGAAATCTTGAATCATGAGGACTGTGTCCTGGTCCATGACGGGATCCAGGCTATAGAGTTCCCGGCGCTTGCTGCCGCCCCGCAGAATTTCCAATTCCGCTTCCCGGCTGGGATATCCAATGCGAATGCGCATCATGAAACGGTCCATCTGGGATTCCGGTAGCGGAAATGTTCCGAATTGCTCCGCCGGGTTTTGGGTGGCGATGACGAAAAAGGGTTTGGGAAGATCCATGGTGCGCCCTTCCAAAGTGACCTGTTTCTCGCCCATGGCTTCCAGCAGAGCGCTCTGGGTCTTGGGGGTCGCTCGATTGATTTCATCCACCAGAATGATGTTGTGAAAAATGGGCCCCGAATGGAACTCAAAGACGCCCGCCGTGCGATTAAAAATGGACAATCCCGTGATGTCCGTGGGTAAAAGGTCACTGGTGCACTGAATGCGCGCAAAAGACAGGCCGAGAATCTTGGCCAGACCGATGGCCAAGGTGGTCTTTCCCAATCCGGGCAGATCTTCGATGAGTAGGTGGCCGCGCGAAAAAAAACATATGAAGGCCAGGCGCAGGGGCTTTTCTTTGCCGTGCAGGTAACGGCCGAGGGTCTGCATCGCCCTGGCGATGGCCTCATGCGCTCGGCCCATGTCTTGGCCGTCCAGGGCCGAATCGTTTCGGTTCTCGCGCACGTCCATGACCGACGACATGTCCTGCACCTTTGGCCGCTTGCTTCCCAAGGCCTTAAATCAGGCGCACGGGCAAATCTTCGGGCTGGCGCGCCACGATTTCTCCGATGCGAAACGCGGCATAGCCCATACCTGCCAGGCGCCCCAGAATGTCTTCCAGATCCTCGGCCCCCACCACCATCACGTAGCCGATGCCACAGTTGAACACACGGTACATTTCCTCTTGAGACACCTTGCCGGCTTCCTGCAAGAACCGAAAAACCGGAGGCATTTCCCAGGCCGATCGATCGATGACGGCCTGGCATTGCTTGGGAAGGATGCGAGAGACATTGTCGGCAAACCCGCCGCCGGTAATGTGCGCCATGCCCTTAACTTGAAACTGACGCAAAAGGCGCAGCACCGGGTCCACGTAGATGCGGGTGGGTTCCAGAAGCTCCTCGGCCACCGTGCGGCCGCATTCCTCCAGATAACTGTCCGGCTTGAGGCCCAGTTCATCCATGACGATGCGGCGCACCAGACTGTATCCATTGGAATGAAGCCCGCTGGAGGCCAACCCCACGACCTGCTGTCCTGCCCGAATGGTGGACCCGTCAATGATGTCGGTGTTGTCCACGAGCCCCACCGCAAACCCGGCCATGTCATATTCGTTTTCGGAATAGAAACCGGGCATTTCGGCCGTTTCCCCTCCGATAAGCGAACAGTTGGCTTGTTTGCATCCGGTGACGATGCCTCGAATGATGGCTTCCACGCGGTCCAGATCGATGGAACCCATGGCCAAGTAGTCGAGAAAAAACAGAGGGCGCGCCCCTTGGACCACGATGTCGTTGACGCACATGGCCACCAGGTCGATCCCCACCGTGTCGTGTTTGTCCGCCCAGAAGGCCACCTTGAGCTTGGTGCCCACGCCGTCCGTGGAAGACACGAGCACGGGGTTTTTCATCTGCGTACAATCGACGCTGTAAAGCCCGCCGAAGCCGCCGATGTCCGTAATGACATTGCCATGAAAGGTGGTCTGCACCAGGGGGCGGATTCGGGAAACCAACGTGTTGGCCTTTTCCAGGTCCACTCCAGCTTCTCGATAACGCGACTCGTCAGCCATAGCTACTGATTCCCCGTTGGGCTAAGGGTCTTAGTGGAACCCGTTCGGATCGAAAAAAGAGAGCACCGTCACGGCGCGGCATTGTAAGGCCCGAAAGCGATGCGTGTCAATCAACCGAGACCACGGCTTCGGAAAAGACAGCCTGAAGCCAGGCGCCGAGCGCGCCATGGAGCAAATCCTCCGCCCGGCGAGTGTCCAACCGGTACTTTTCCGGAATGAAGCACAGATCCACCGTCCAAACCCCGCGCACGCGCCCGAGAAACGGGGAATGTTCCAGAGCGGATGCCGGCGCTTGCGCCAGGGTGCTCATGGCGGCATTCAAGATCGGTTTGCAAGCTTTGATTTTGGCATTTTGCACGCAGAAGTTGTTGGCCATGAAGCGCGGTTCCGGCCAGGGCAATGTCCCCTGAGCGGCGTCGTCCAAAAGGCCATCTTGCATGAGAAAGAAAAAGGGAGCCACGACGGCCGCCACGGCTTGAGCCCTCAATGGATGCGCCTCATCCAGCAGGCGAGTCAGAACTTCTTTGAGCTTTTCTTTTTGCGGGTCCATGGAAACGATGGGGACCGCGTCCAGAGTCCCTTGCAGCCGGTCTTTGACCGCTTCGGCGCACGGTGCGGCGCACACCATGGCGGGCTGCATGCCCGTGTGGTGCACGATGGCCCGAAGGGCTTGCAGGGGAAGTTCCGACGCGTCCTTGACCACAAACACCGTGAGCCCCACCGGCTGCGTTCTTTCGGCCGAAAACAGGGCCGCGCGAAATCGTTTGGCGTCGGGCACAAGGCACTGAGCGATTCCTTCCAAGTCTTCCTTTTCGATAAAGGCCACTTCAGCCGCCTGAACGATGTGGTCCACGGCGACCACTTGAAGAATGTGGCGATGATAGTCAAAAGGTGGGTGGGTCACGGCCCATTCTTCATAGGTGAGGATCTGCAATTCCTTTTTGAGAGCCTGCGGCAGCCGTTCGATGCTGTCTTCACCGCGCAGATTTTGTTTGGGCACAAGACACGTGGTGCAGCCGGCATCGGCGGCGGCTTCCAGCTTGATGGCGATGCCCCCAACCGCGGTGAGGCGTCCATGGGTGTCTATTTCTCCCGTCATGGCCACGTCCCTACGAATGGGCTTTTGAGACAGGGCAGAAGCCAGAGCCAGAGCGATGGCGCCGCCGGCCGACGGGCCGTCCTTCTGACTGGATCCACCCATAAAATGCAGATGGATGGGCGAGCCCAGTTGCTGCACGTCGATCTGCAGCGCGTCGGCGCATTGCAAAATGCCGGTCATGGCCACCTTGCGGCTTTCGTCCATGACCTTTTGTATATTGCCCGTGGCATGGACCAGACTCATGTAGCCGGCAGGGCTTTCCAGGGGCACTTCCGTGCCGAAGCGAATGGGCGTTGCCTGAATGGGAATGACCGAACCCACGCCCCGTTCCACATTGACACCCAGAGCCAGGATTTCCCCGACGCGGTCTTCTTCGCTGATTTTCCAAGGCCGCATGGGAGCATTCAGGTATTCCTTAATCTTTTGTCGTGTGATCCAAACGGGCCTCGGCGCGCCGTTGACCAATTCCTTGCGCTGAATGCGAAAGAAAAGGGTGCGCAAGAGCCGCTCCAGATCTCGAACCCCCGCTTCGTAAGTGTATTCGCGCACCAGATGGCGCAGCAGTTCCTGTTCTTGGTCGGGAGGAAAGGCGATGTCGGTTTCCAAAATGTTGTAGCGGGATCGCAATCGCCCGATCAGATGGTGCCGCGCGATGGCCACCTTTTCTTCCACGCTGTAACGGTCCAAGAAAACGATTTCACAGCGGTTGGCCACCGGAGGCGGCACGGTCTCCAGGGTGTTGGCGGTCAGAATGAAATGACAGTTGCTCAGGTCGATATCCACCGTGGTCTGAGTGTACTTGTCATGAAACAGATGGTTTTGTTCGGGATCCAGGATTTCCAAAAGGGTGGCGATGGCGAACTTTTCGGTCTTGTCCGCTTCGTCCAGAATGAACATGCCGTTCATGCACCCCATCTTGATGAGGCCTTGAACGATGGCGCCCGGTTTGGACCCTTCGTAGGTGAACCCGTGCCCTCGAAGATCCGATTCGTCCCGCATGCCGCCCAGAGAAATCTTGTGGTAAGGAATGCCCAAGTTCTGAGCGATGGAAATGGCCAGCGAGGTCTTGCCGACGCCTGGAGGGCCAACAAAGAGAAAGGAGCTTCCCGTGCGTTCCCACCCTTCCGCCTTCAAGGGATCAAACTGGCGGTAGCGACGAATAAGGTTGGTGAAAAAGTCGCACACGATCTCCTTAGGCCGATCCAGTCCGTAGTGGGTGCGATGCAGACCCTCCTCAAAGTCCTGCACACGCACCTTGATGGGTTTGATTTTTTTCCACGGAATGGACAGTAAGGTTTCGATGAATTCGCTGTACTTGGCGCCGCTGTGGCCGGCCGCGAGGGTTTTGTTTTTCTCTATGAGTTCAATGACCTGAGTCGGATAGGCCGGGTTGTTTTTAGCTTCTTCGATGCGATCCTTGAGGCTCTTGACCACCGGCGCCGGTTTGGGGGCTTGCGGCGGCTTGGGCGGCTGAGCCGGCCGGCCCACGCTCGAGCCCTGCAGAAACAGCTTGCAATGCTTTGCAAAGAGCCCAAACAGGGCGTCGTCGTCCTTGTGTTCCACTTCTTCCTGCGGCACGCCCAATTCGTGAAAGAGTCCCCAAAGACCCCAGCGGTCTCGAAAGGCCATAAGCGCGCGAGGGGCTTCGGCGGGGTCGGCTTCCAAAAGTGCGTCAAAGCCCCGCAAGAGCTTTTCCAGAAAAGCCGTGCGTTGCACCAGCGAGAGGAGGGTCTGGCGGCTTCGGTTCCAGCATTCTCCCAAAGCCTGCACGCGGCAGTCCGCATCCAGGCTCGACAAGACCTGTGCGAAAAGAGAATCCTCCAGATCCGCCAGCCAGGAACTGGCCTTCAAGGCCATGCGGTACACCAGGGGAGCCACGGGAATTCCCTGCGCTTCGGCGTCAAAGAGGGCCAAGTAGTCCGATCCCTTGATCCCCACCATTTCATCGCCGAGGATGTGCACCAGCAGTCGATAAAAGGTAGGATCGTCCTCCGCCTTGGCCATGGCAAAAGCCACATCCCTTTCCACCACCGCCGTTTCCGCCGTCTTGGGGTAGAGAAGATGTTCCATCTGGTGTCGAAGCAAGAATTCCGCAAAAGCCAGCGCCCTGCGTTCTTCGTCTGAACCTTCGGTGACCAGGCCTTTGGAATCCCCTGGAAGCACAAAGGCCAGGTAATCAAAGAGTCGCTCATGAATGGCGATGATCCACTGGGCGTCACGCCGCAAAAGAAGGCTCAAAGGCGCGATGACCCTCTGATCGTCCTCCAGCCGTTCCAGGCGCACGCGATCCATGACCAGCGCGCTGTGTCGAGGGTCCGTGCCGCGTCGAGTGCGAAAGTACGGCAGAACACGCTGTTCCATGACGGTCTTGAGCACACCGAGGACGCGCGTGATGTCGTCTTCTTCGGGGTAAGGCAATCCCTCAAGAACTTGACGGTCAAAGGTCACCGGAAACATGGGGCCTCCTTGGCGTCGGCTTTGTCATCCACAGTGTGAACCCGCACAAGGTGAGCCATGAGCGGGCGCGGCTCACTGCACCACCCAGACCGTGCATTCGCGGGCTTCGCGAATAATCTTGCTGGAGACGCTGCCAAAGAGAAATTCTTCGCGCTTGCTCATGCCACGCCGTCCCACCACCACCGTCTGGTACCCTCCACGCCGCTGCTCCTCTAGCAGCGTGACGGCCACATTGTCTTCGGGAGCACATACCTGAATTTTCATGGTGATGCGATCCTTTGGCACGCCCAGTGTGACCAGTCGGGCTTGCATGGCTTCCAATTGTCGAAGGGCGCGCCCATGTCTTTTTTCCAGCTCCCGTTCTCTTTGTTGCCGATCGGGGTAAATGTCCGGCTGAGGGGCGATGAGCACGTGAAAGAGGGTCACGAGGATATCGTCGTGGGGGCGTAGCATTGTCCCCACGTAGTCCAGAGCCCTCTGCGCGTTGGCGGAGCAATCGATCCCCACAAGTATCTTATGGCCCATGGGGTACCTCCCACAAAAAGGAACGAAAAGCGATTTCCAAATCTTCCATGAGTTCATGGGCCGATTCGTAAAACACTTCCGCCCCGGCGGCAAAGTGCATGAGCACCTTGTTGAGCGTTTCGCGCAGGTAGGGAAAGATCTTTTTGAGGTTCATGAGGCGGTTGGGAAAAAAGAGTGAAAAGTCCTCTTCCCGCAGCGTGGACAAGGCAGCGTGCAGAGGAGATCGAGGCGATTTCAGATCGTGCAGGGTGTGAAAACCCTTTCCGGCCGCAAACAAAAGAATGTTGCCCAAGCCGAACAGGTCCACTCCATAGGGCTGGCCAGGCCATTCGTAAGTGTAATCGAAATCGATCCAGCAATATCGTCCGGTGTTGTGTTCCACAATCAGGTGATCGTTACGAATATCCCCGTGAATTTCTCCCATCTGGTGCAGGTCCTTGATGGCATAAAAAGCCTTCATGAGATGGGTGAAAAGGCCGGGAAAGACTTCGTAGTAATAGGTTTCATGATCCATGGGTAGGTCGTGCACCATGTCGTAAAAGGTCTTGCCCGCAATGCGTTCGATGACCCGCACGGGGTTGTGCGCCTCGTCGTAGAGGGTGATGCCCTGCATGAAGCGGGCGTCGCCCGCTGTCCGTTCCAGGATTCGAGATTCCTTATGGGGGCTGCGAAAGCATCGAATGCGTTCTTCACCCAGATGCATCGTGAAGGATTCCAAGAAAGCCAGCTTCAGGATTTTCACCGAGCCGTCGTTCAGGTCCACCACCCGCTTGACCCAAAACTTGGGTTCGCCGTCGAGGCCGAACCGGCCCTCAAATTCTTCTCCCTTGACGTAAAACAAGCGCCCTTCCACGGCGATGCAATCCCCGGCCCTGATGTCCATGAACTGGGTGGTGTCCGTGTGAATGCGAAGGTTTTCCGGCACCGAGAAGGGCGTGTGGAGACGGATCAAATCGCGCACATGGGAAAGCGACATGGCACTCATTTCCTTTCGCGTCCACTTATGAAGCCTCGCGTTGAAGAACACTTCGCGCAGCCAGCATGCCGCTGACGGAGGCCTGCAGCAGGCCTCGAGTGATTCCCGCGCCGTCTCCGGCGGCGAACAGGTTGCGGATGGGTGTTTCCAACCGATCGTTGAGCTGAATGCGATGGGAGTAGAACTTGACTTCGACACCGTAAAGCAAGGTATGGCGTGAGGCGGTGCCGGGGGCGATCTTGTCCAGGGCCTGCAGCATTTCCACAAGACCCAGCAGGTGCCGGTATGGAAACACATAGCTTAAGTCTCCGGGAACGGCCTCTTTGAGCGTCGGTCGCGTGAGGCATCGGGCCAGGCGTTCCCGAGTGGTGCGCCGCCCGGCCATAAGGTCTCCCAGGCGCTGCACGATAACACCTTTGCCCAACAGGTTGGCCAGCCGAGCGATATAGCGTCCGTAAGCGATGGGATCGTCAAAGGGTTCCGTAAAGGCACTGCTCACCAGCAGGGCGAAGTTGGTGTTGGCCGTCTTTTTGCCGGCATAACTGTGGCCGTTGACCGTGATCATGGAGCCGTTGCTTTCCTGGACCACTTCGCCATAAGGATTCATGCAAAAGGTGCGCACCTTATCGTCAAAGGTTTTGGTAAAGTAGATAAGCTTGGACTCGTAACTGATGTCGGTGATGTGCTTAAAGACGACGGCCGGTAGTTCCACGCGCACGCCGATGTCCACGGGGCTTGCCTGGCTGGGAAGTCCCAGGATTTGAGCTTGTTCCTTCATCCATGGAGCGCCCGATCGGCCGGGAGCGGCGATGACGTAACGGCAGCGCACAAGGCGACCGTCGGACAGTTCCACGCCCCGCACGGCGCCTTCTTCGGCCAGGATGCGCACGGCTTGGCATTGCGTGCGAATGTGCACCGATTTTTCCACCGCTTTTTTCAGTCGATCCAGCACGATCATGCAGTTTTCCGTGCCGATATGTCGCACGGTCATGGGAATGAGTTCCAAATCGGCCAGTCGCGCGCGATCGGCCAGTTCCTCCACCTGCGGCGTCATGCCTCCATAGAGGCGGTCCGGAGCACCGAAACGCACGTAGACGGCATCGGCTTCGTGAAGAAGTTCTTTCAGGGCGGCCGTGCCCACAAGATCGGCGAGGAATCCTCCCACTTCGGGAGAAAGCGTGAGCTTTCCGTCGCTAAAAGCTCCTGCGCCGCCCCAGCCGCACAGCATGTCGTTGGCCCCACGGCGCGCTCGGTCCTTGAGGTCCTTGCCTTGTTCCACGAGAAGAACGGGAGACAGGCCGGCTTCGGCCAATGTCAGAGCCGCAAAGATTCCCGCCGGGCCCGCTCCGATAATCACCACCACATAATCCATGCTCGCACGTCCTTTGACCAAAGGTTCACCCAGGCTATGGAACCGATGGAAGGCACCCTAGCAAACGAGAAAAAGGACGGCAAAGGAGTTTCTTCACGCCCCATAAGAATCTGATTGACAGCGAATCCACTCTACTACCTACCTAATTTGAGCATTCTGAAGCAAGATAGAGCCGACGATCGTCTGCCTGACCATCGAAGCGTCGATTTGGGCACGCCGATGGCCACCTTTAAGGTACTGACTGTGCATTTTTTGCGGATGAGCGCTGATGTTTCGTGTATCGTCAAATTTACGATGGGATAAACGAGTTCTTGAAACCCGCCTCCCTTGACCACGGCCCCTTCCAGGCAAACGCCCGGCATTTTAAGGTCAGCGAAGGGCTGAATGGGGAAATGCGGTTAAATGACGCCGGGAAAATGGCGCGCGAGGAATGGTTGGCCTCGGCGTCTATCCGCACGTCACAAGGGTTAGACGAACGCGAATTTGTGGTCATGCCCAATCATGCGCACGGCAATTTGGATTGCGAATACCGTCGGGGCGACCCGCCTGTAGGGGCGACCCGGCGTGTAGGGGCGACCCGGCGGGTCGCCCCGACTTTAGGTATTAGAAAGCATGAGGCCGCTAAAGGAAAGGAGCCAAAAAAAGTGCAGAAAAGATCTGGCGGCGAAGCGCCCGGGCGGACAGCGCGCCGTCGACTGCGAAAAGGCTTCAGCACGGGTACCGCCATGACGGCGGCGGCCCGGGCCGCTTTGCGCACCATCCTTTCGGGGAGCGCTCCATCATGGGTCGCCGTTCGTCTGCCGTTGGGGTATTATCTTGCGGTGCCTGCGACCCTTGAGTTCCGCGGAAACCTGGCGGCGCGCGCGGTTGTCATCAAGGATGCCGGCGATGACCCCGACGTTACAGACAAGGCTGCCGTGGCCGTGCACGTCACCATGACGTGGGCGAACCCGATGAGCCCCGCGGGCTATGAGCGCGCACGAGGCGGGCCTACAGCCCAAATGCCGTCGGCGACCGTTGTGCTAGCGGCCGGCCTCGGCGTCGGCGTGGTGACCAAACCCGGACTTCCGGTGCCCGTGGGAGAACCCGCCGTGAACCCGACGCCTCGCGCCATGCTGGTTCAAAACCTGGAGGAAGAACTGGAACAGTCGCCGAATCTGAAGGGTTTTTTCAGCTGCAAAACGTGTGCTTACTGCGCGCCGGTCGAACTTCGAAAACCCACCGGTCCAACGGTTCGGCTTTCGCTGAGGCCGTCTGTGCCTGTGCCCCCATCATTGACGATCCATGCGGAGGTTTCTGTGGCTCAAGGGGAACATCTGGCGCGTCGAACCCTGAATCCACGACTGGGGATCGTGGGAGGGCTATCCATTCTGGGCACCACGGGACTGGTGAAACCCGTGTCCCATGAGGCCTATGAAGAAACCATTGTTTCGGCGCTCAATGTGGCCAAAGCCGCCGGCTGTAACACGGTTGTGTTGAGTACCGGTGGAAAGAGCGAGAAGCTGGCCCAAAGACTTCTGGCCCAGGAGCCTTTGGAAGCCTTTGTGCAGATTGCCGATTTTTTTGCCTTTGCGGTTCGCCAAGTGGCGCGAATGGGTTTTGCCCACCTGGTTCACAGTGTTTTTATCGGCAAAGCCGTCAAAATGGCTTCAGGCTTAGCCTACACCCATGCCCACAAGGCCGCCATGGACCTTAAGGTTCTGGTGCGATGCGGTGAGCGCGCCGGGGCGCCCGAAGATCTTTTGGACCAGGTGTCCCGCGCCAACACAGCGCGCCATGCTCTGCAGATTCTCATCAACGCCAAAGCCCACGCCGTGGTCCAGGAAGTGGCCCATGAGGCCTTGCGGCATTCGCGCCGTTTTGCCGGAAGCGAACGCCCTCGAATACGGCTCCTGCTTTTTAATGACGACGGTACGCTGCTTACCGACGTCACCGAGCCCGGTGGAGTCGAGGCCCCTGCCACTGACGGAGCAAACCATGTCCCGAAACCCTGAACAATGGACGCCGCCACTCATTGCCGTCGTTGGCATCGGCACCGGGCCCAAGACCTGTGCGCTGGAAGGCCTTCAATGGATTCAGCGGGCAGAAATCCTTGTGGGAGGAACGAGGCATCTGGCGTTCTTTGCCGATCATCCCGGTGAAAAGATGCCTCTTCGAGGGTCCATGAAAAGCCTTGTGGAAACGGTGGAGTCTTTGTCGCGCCAAAGGCGCGTGGCGGTTTTGGCGTCGGGGGATCCCCTGTTTTTCGGTATCGGACGAACCCTGACAAGCATGCTTCCGGCCGATCGGTTGCATTTCATTCCTGGGCCAACATCCGTTCAGAGCCTTTGTGCGGCGCTGGCCAGGCCGTGGGAAGACGTGCGCGTTTTTAGCTTGCACGGTCGAGAAAGTAGCCTGGAATGGATGTGGTTTCTGCGTCAGGGATACCCGGTGGCCCTTTTGACGGACGAAGAGCATGGTCCGCCATGGATTGCGCAGCACCTGGTTCGTGCCGGCTTGGACGGCTTTGACCTGATCGTGGGGGAGGACCTGGGGCTTCCTTCAGAAAAAATCCGCCGCATGACGCCGCACGATGCCGTCACGGCGGACTTTTCCCCGCTTACCGTGGTTCTCCTCGGCGAACCTGGGCTCCAGGACGGTCCCCAAAAAGATTCGGAACGCTGCGCCCCTTTCAAACAGGAGGCCCCGGCTGAAAAAACCCTTGAAGCGGTATCAGGACCGGATTGCAACGGGCCTCACAAATCGGCCGGCGCCGTGGCCTTGGGTGTGCCGGACACGGCCTTTGTGCACCGCGCGGGCCTCATTACCAAAAGGGAAGTGCGGGTCCTGGCCCTGTCCATGCTTCGACTCGGCCCAGGCCAGGTCCTGTGGGATCTGGGCGCCGGCAGCGGCTCGATGTCTGTGGAAGCGGCCCTCCTTTGCCCGCTACACAGCGTCTGGGCTGTGGAAAAGGTTCCGGAACGGGCCGAGGATATCAGGAAAAATGTGCGGCGATTTCACTGTGGACAAGTTCAGGTGATCGAAGGGGAGGCTTTGCACGTCGTGGAGCGCTTGCCTGCGCCGCACCGCGTTTTCGTGGGTGGATCCGGCGGCACCCTGCCCGCGCTACTTCGAGCTGTTTGGAATCGACTGGCGCCCTTGGGCCGCATCGTGGTGGCGGCCGTAACCTGGCAAAGCCTGCAGGACGTGGACACCTTCAGCCGATCCAACGGTATTGCCTTGGAAGCGCTCCAAGTGCAGGTCAACCGAGCGGTGCCCGTGGGATCCTCGGTGCGGTTCGAAGCGCTGAACCCTGTTTTCTTGTGTTCCATGGAAAAGAGTGGCACAGTGAACGTCTAAGTCCTGATAAGGGAGGCTTTATGCATCGCTGCGGTAACGCACAGGGTCTGCCATCGAAGGCCCCCGACGAACGAACCGAACCGTGCCTCGTGGCCTTCGTGGGAGCTGGTCCGGGAGACCCGGAACTGATCACGGTGAAAGGTCGCAGGCGCCTTGGCGATGCGGACCTGGTGATCTACGCCGGGTCCCTGGTCCCACAGGACCTTCTCCAGATGTGCAAGCCCGGCACAACATTCATGGACAGCGCATCCATGACCTTGGAAGAAACCCATGACGCCATCATGAACGCGGTGCGACGTGGGCTCAAAGTGGTGCGGCTTCACACAGGAGATCCGAGCCTCTACGGGGCCGTTCACGAACAGATGCGGCTTTTGGATGAAGCGGGTGTGGCCTACGAAGTGGTTCCCGGCGTGTCCGCGGTTTTTGCGGCAGCGGCTGAACTGCGGAGCCAATTGACCGTGCCCGAGGTGTCCCAGACGCTCATCGTGACGCGGGCGGCAGGAAAGACCCCGGTGCCTGAGCGGGAATCTTTGGAGCGCTTGGCGGCCCACGGCGCCACCCTGGCCATCTATCTCAGCGTGCATGACATTGAGCGCGTGGTTCGAACGCTCAGCGCTTGGTATGCTGCCCATACGCCGGTGGTGGTGGCCTATCGGGTGAGTTGGCCGGATCAGATCCTTCTGCGCGGCACTTTGGACAACATTGCCGAAAAGGTGCGCCACGCCGGCATTCGACGACATGCCTTGATCCTGGTCGGAGACGTTTTCCAGGAAGTGCGCCCTCACGTGCGATCGCGACTCTACGACGGGTCTTTTGCCCATGGCTATCGAGACGCCCGCTCTTGATATGCCTCAGCCCATTGCCGTAGTGTCCATCACGCGGCAGGCAACGGGTTTGGCATTGCGCCTCAAAGAAACCTTGCCCGGCTCTACGGCCTATGTTCCGGCCCGTCACGGTTTTGCCGTGGCCATGGGAGCCCGACCCTACGATCGGCTTCGCGACCTTTTTCCAGAGCTATGGGGACAATACCGAGTTTTGGTGTGCATCATGGCCGCCGGCATCGTGGTGCGTGCCACGGCGCCCCTGCTGCGTTCCAAGACTTTGGATCCTGCAGTGGTCGTGGTGGACGAGCGAGGGCAGTATGTGATCAGTTTGCTTTCCGGCCATGTGGGAGGCGCCAACCGAGCGGCGCGCGTCGTGGCCTCTCTTTTGGGCGCTCAAGCCGTCATCACCACCGGCTCGGATGTGTGCCAAAAGCCGGCCCTGGATTCCATGGCTTTGGCCCTGGGTTTGGACATGGAAGACATGACCTGGGCAGCCCGCGTGACGACGGCCATCCTGGACGACGAACCCTTTTGGATTTACGATCCCGACGGTCATTTGGCTCCATACCGGGCAGCACTCAAGACGGCCGAGTGGGTGGGGGAGTCGGCCTTTGTGGCCGAAAGGGATGGCTTCGATGCGTGGACACCCACGCCGTCTCGAGCGGCGTGGAATTCATGCGGTGTGGATCCGCGCAGCGTTCCTGGCGTGTGGGTGTCCGAAAGGGAAAAACCGGAATCATTTCGCGCCGTGGTGCTCCGTCCCCGCACGCTGGTTGTCGGTGTGGGCTGTAACCGAAACACGCCGACTCAGGAAATTGTCGAAGCGGTGCGGGACGTCTTTCAGCGCCATCATCTGGCCACAAAGGCGGTTCGAACCTTGGCCAGTGTAGACTTAAAGGAACGGGAACCGGGCCTTCTGGAAGCAGCGCGTGTTTTGGAACGGCCCATCGTCTTCTTGTCGAGACAAACCTTGCAGACTCAACCGGTGCCCAACCCTTCGTCGGTGGTGCATCGCCACATAGGAGTCTTTAGCGTATGCGAAGCGGCGGCTCTCAAAGCAGCTCGAACCGGACGACTGATCGTGCCGAAGCAGAGGACTTGCAATGTCACCCTCGCCGTGGCCAAGGACGGTTGTGGATCGTAAGCCTTGGACCCGGAGCAGCGGACTATCTCACGCCGAGGGCCGCGGAGGCGCTGCGGCAAGCGCAAGTGGTCGTGGGCTACAAGACCTATCTGGACCTCATAGAGCCCCTGTTGCACGGAAAAACCGTGCTGGCCAGCGGCATGCGCAAAGAAATCGAGCGGTGCCGGAAAGCGGTGGAACGGGCCCTCAAAGGCGATGGCGTGGCCCTGGTGTCCGGCGGGGACGCCGGCATTTACGGAATGGCCGGCCTCGTCTTTGATGTGTGTCAAAGCCTGGGTGTGGCGGTCTGCGACGGCCTTGCGCAGGGCGACGACGCCGGTGAGGCGCTGCCCATAGAGGTCATCCCTGGCGTCGCGGCGTTCAACGCCGCCGCTTCCCTTTTGGGAGCACCCCTCATGCACGACTTCGCGTCCATCAGCCTAAGCGACCACCTGACGCCCTGGACGGTCATCGAAAAGCGATTGATGGCCGCGGCGGAAGCCGATTTTGTCATCGCCCTGTATAATCCTCGAAGTGCCTCACGGCCCGACGTGCTGGATCGGGCTCGATCCGTGCTGTTGCGTTACCGATCGGGGGAGACGCCGGTGGGCGTGGTGCACAGGGCCATGAGGGCAGGGCAACGACACTGGGTCACCACCCTGAAAGATTTGGTCGGCTCGAACGTGGACATGCAGACGGTGATCCTTGTGGGAAACAGCCAAACCTACCTTTGGAGCGGCTGGATGATCACCCCGCGAGGCTACCTCCAAAAGTACACCCTCTAACCAATGACCAATGGGGTCACATCTTGATTTATGCCACAAGGCATTGGGGTCACGTCTTGATTTATGCCATAAATCTAGACAATGGGGCGACTTCTTGAATTATGCCACAAAGGTTAAAGCTTCAGGACTCCAGCCAACGCCTGCATGTCTGTTCGAGAAGCCTTTTTGGAGGAGCGGTGCACGCCGCGAAACCTTATTCTTCTTTGGAGTGCTTTGACACAAGCTGTTTACGAACAGGTGCTCAGGAGTAACAGGAGGCTTCGGTTTCCACGACGCTTCGAATGGATGCCTCGATGGCGGCCAGCTTCTCGGGCTTCAATCTCAGGGCGCGGGCACTGACCACGGTGGACAAGTCCAGGTCAGGGCGCTTGGTGGGGCCTAGGGCCAGCTTGTGACAATAGGCGTTGGCCAGGTGCACGATGACGGTCAATGCCGGCACAATCTTTGCCGAAGCCGGGCGATGATGGCAGGCGATGGCCTCGATGATTTCTTCTGGGAAACGCCACTTGGCAGCCAGCAGATGACCCACTTGGCTATGATCAAAGCCAAAGGTTTCCCGCTCCTCATCCACAAAAGATAGGCTGGGATTGTTGTACACTTCCTCGATGATTCGGCGCATGGGTTCGGATCGATGCGTGAGCAGAATCATCTTTCCCACATCATGAAGCAGGCCGGCCAGAAAGCATTCTTCTTGTTTGGAAAACCGAAGAGTCACCGCAAGGGTTCGCGCTGCCAGTGCGCATCCTACAGCATGTTCCCAGAGCAGCTTTTCCGTAAGACCAAAAGGGTCAAAAAGGTCACGCGTCACCGAGGCGAGAATGAGAGCACGCACGGTTTTCAACCCGACGACGACCACGGCGTCTCGCAAGGTGGCGATGGTGCGGGACCTGGCATAAAAGGAAGAATTGGCCAGTTTCAAAACTCGAGCGGCCAGGGCCGGGTCTTTGGCCAGAATTCTTTGCAGATCTTCAACGCGCACATCGGGATTGCTCATCTTTTGCAAAGCTTCCGAAGCGACGTGAGGCATGGCGGGAAGGTCCCCGCTGACCTGCACCAGAGCATGCAGATGATCGTCGGGCAAAGGCGATGGCGATTTCATCCTGTTTCCTTTCGAGAGTGAACGCGCGGCCATGAGAAAAAAGTTTCGTGCCCCCACGAATTGGCGGGGCACGATCGTGCCCAAAGCTATAAACGTCACCTATCTTTTCGGCTGACCTGGCCGAGACCTTGAACAGAAATTTTATCCCAAATCCACCGCCTATTGACCGGGGGAGGTCGGCTGCGCCTTTTTCGACGGTCATTTTTCCATTCCGGCGTTTGTTGCCAAGGGTTTGATGCCGTCGGACGGCGACTTAGCCCAGTCCCGTAAAGTTATGAACCGATGTAACCAAAGGTTGATGACGTTTTCGCGCCCGTTTTTTCAGTGCCCCCGTCGGGGTCATGGAGCCGATATTTTTTAGGGATGTGGTCATTATAGAGCCGCCCGGACTGGGTCAAGACTTTCTTGGGTTGATCTTCGCAAGGCACCGGCCCAGGTGGCGGGTTTGTTGGCCCTGATTTCAGAGGAGACCCAGCGGTTCGGCCCGATCCATGTCTCGGCGGAGGCACCGAGGCCGTCCGGAACGCGCGACTTACCATTTGATCCATTTACGGGTATCGACCGGTAGGTTATCAACAGGGTGGTCCGCACCTCCACTCCACAAGGTTCTTTGATCGGCAAACGCGTGCCGGGTAAAGTTTTGGTGCGCCGGTCTTCAGCCTGCCCCACCGCCCTGGTCACTCCCGCGCAAGTGGGGGTCACTTTTCGGACCTGCGGCCAAAAAGTAAAGGTCTGACCCCACGTTCCTATTCCACGAATTTTTCCAGAAAGGTGCGGAAGGCCTCGAGGCTTTCAACGCGGACGGCGTGGCGGCGAAGCGACTTGAGTGCGGATATGGATTCCAGCGAAAGGATGGTTTTTTCCATGACGGCCGGACATTTACCGAACCGCTCCACAAGCACGTCCATGACGGCTTCACGGGCCTCTTCCATCATCCCTCGGTGCAGCCCCTGCTGTAAGCCCTGCTGCAGGCCTTGCTGCAGTCCCTGCTGTAAGCCTTCATCGTAGCCTTCCTTTTTAATGATTTCATATCCTGCCGATTCCATCATGATCTCTCTCCTTCGGCGAACGATCGACCGGGGAATTTCTTCCGAAACAAGCCCGGCAAGAATGGTCATGCCGGTGAGCAAATCTCCCTTGGCTTCTCGGTTCATGCCGCTGTCGATGATGCGCCGTTCCGCCCCTTCAACCAGGCTTTGACCTCCACGCATCAAAGGAACGAAAGGCATCAGGCAGGGCAGGTCCGTTTCCATGGCTTCCTCGGCATCCAGTTCCCACAGGCGCACCAGGACGAAACGATAATCGATGCCCCCGTCGTGGAAACGATCCACCGAACGATCAGAAGGCGTAAGGAGCAGCACGGCCCCCATGGCCCCCAGCCGATATCGCCTTCGGTATCGTACTTCATATTCGAGCAGTCGAAGCGGGACGTCCCACGACCACCGCGTCTGCACCTCTAAAAGGACGATCATTTCTTTGTCGTCGAAGGTAATGACTCGAACCGGAAAATCGGCGTGTCGAACTGTGACGGTTTCTTGTGGCACCTCTATGAGTTCGGATTCCTGACCCCACGTTCCTATTCCACGAATTTTTCCAGAAAGGTGCGGAAGGCCTCCAGGCTTTCAACGCGGACGGCGTGGCGGCGAAGCGACTTGAGTGCGGATATGGATTCCAGCGAAAGGATGATTTTTTCCATGACGGCCGGACATTTACCGAACCGCTCCACAAGCACGTCCATGACGGCTTCACGGGCTTCTTCCATCATCCCTCGGTGCAGCCCCTGCTGTAAGCCTTCATCGTAGCCTTCCTTTTTAATGATTTCATATCCTGCCGATTCCATCATGATCTCTCTCCTTCGGCGAACGATCGACCGGGGAATTTCTTCCGAAACAAGCCCGGCAAGAATGGTCATGCCGGTGAGCAAATCTCCCTTGGCTTCTCGGTTCATGCCGCTGTCGATGATGCGCCGTTCCGCCCCTTCAACCAGGCTTTGACCTCCACGCATCAAAGGAACGAAAGGCATCAAGCAGGGCAGGTTCGTTTCCATGGCTTCCTCGGCATCCAGTTCCCACAGGCGCACCAGGACGAAACGATAATCGATGCCCCCGTCGTGGAAACGATCCACCGAACGATCAGAAGGCGTAAGGAGCAGCACGGCCCCCATGGCCCCCAGCCGATATCGCCTTCGGTATCGTACTTCATATTCGAGCAGTCGAAGCGGGACGTCCCACGACCACCGCGTCTGCACCTCCAAAACGACGATCATTTCTTTGTCGTCGAAGGTAATGACTCGAACCGGAAAATCGGCGTGTCGAACTGTGACGGTTTCTTGTGGCACCTCTATGAGTTCGGATTCCTTTACGGAAAGGCCAAGGAAATACGAGAGGGCTGTCTCCCGACAGCGATCCAATATCACCTTGACGGCCGCGTCGTAGGCTCCCATCTTAGCCCTCCACGAACAGTAGGCCGGCGGCGCTTTCCCCCGGGGCAGAAACAGCCTTCAGGGCACGCGACCGTGCCCCGCTTTACCATGTCTCCAAAGCTCCAACCGTGAAGGCGGTTTGTTCCGCTCCACACGGTGTCAACTTTCAACTTTCTGAGCAAGGTACTTTAAAAAGTAAAGGTCTGACCCCACGTTCCTATTCCACGAATTTTTCCAGAAAGGTGCGGAAGGCCTCCAGGCTTTCAACGCGGACGGCGTGGCGGCGAAGCGACTTGAGTGCGGATATGGATTCCAGCGAAAGGATGGTTTTTTCCATGACGGCCGGACATTTACCGAACCGCTCCACAAGCACGTCCATGACGGCTTCACGGGCCTCTTCCATCATCCCTCGGTGCAGCCCCTGCTGTAAGCCCTGCTGCAGTCCCTGCTGCAGGCCTTGCTGCAGGCCCTGCTGCAGTCCCTGCTGTAAGCCTTCATCGTAGCCTTCCTTTTTAATGATTTCATATCCTACCGATTCCATCATGATCTCTCTCCTTCGGCGAACGATCGACCGGGGAATTTCTTCCGAAACAAGCCCGGCAAGAATGGTCATGCCGGTGAGCAAATCTCCCTTGGCTTCTCGGTTCATGCCGCTGTCGATGATGCGCCGTTCTGCCCCTTCAACCAGGCTTTGACCTCCACGCATCAAAGGAACGAAAGGCATCAGGCAGGGCAGGTCCGTTTCCATGGCTTCCTCGGCATCCAGTTCCCACAGGCGCACCAGGACGAAACGATAATCGATGCCCCCGTCGTGGAAACGATCCACCGAACGATCGGAAGGCGTAAGGAGCAGCACGGCCCCCATGGCCCCCAGCCGATATCGCCTTCGGTATCGTACTTCATATTCGAGCAGTCGAAGCGGGACGTCCCACGACCACCGCGTCTGCACCTCCAAAACGACGATCATTTCTTTGTCGTCGGAGGTAATGACTCGAACCGGAAAATCGGCGTGTCGAACTGTGACGGTTTCTTGTGGTACCTCTATGAGTTCGGATTCCTTTACGGAAAGGCCAAGGAAATACGAGAGGGCTGTCTCCCGACAGCGATCCAATATCACCTTGACGGCCGCGTCGTAGGCTCCCATCTTAGCCCTCCGCGAACAGTAGACCGGCGGCGTTTTTCCCCGGGGCAGAAACAGCCTTCAGGGCACGCGGGCCGTGCCACGCTTGACCATGTCTCCAAAGCTCCAACCGTGAAGGCCGTTGCCCACATGGTCGTCATCGACCTTGCAGGTGACGCGCAGCCCGTCCATGGTCCACAAGACCGGTGCCTCGAATCCCCACATCACAGCCATCAGAAAGACCACAAGACCTGTGAAAGTATCCCGTCGCGCCACTAGATAGCGCCTTCCGCTTGTCCAGCTCCACACGGTGTCAACTTTCGACTTTCTGAGCAAGGTACTGTGAGCCTTAGAAAAAGGCAAGGGGGGTAACGTCCCCCAAATCCTTCGTCAATGAACCGGCGGAGTTTGTCTGCGCCCTATGCCGGCGGGGCTCTCAACACCTTTTTCACGTTGGGACGTAAACGCCGTGGGGCAGCCCAAAGGGCTCCACCTGACGAAGCAATCGGCATAACCAACCCCTCGTTCGCCTCCAGCTGATCGAGATCCGCGACGGAGCCTCCCCCTGCCAAATTGGGCAAAATCTGCGCCATGTCGAAGTGCTCGTCATGGCACGCTTGCCGGCTCCCCTACCGAATCTTCACATGCCGCTGGATCGCATCGCGCATCCCTCCTACCTGTTCCAGGTCGAGATGGGCGGAAAGTCCCGCCAACGCGGTGACTCCGCTAACATGGCCCTGTTGTTTGTGCTCGAAGGGGAGAACACCCTGTGCCGTACTTGTTCACCTCGTTGGGGATAGGTTTTTCTCGCAACCCCTTTCTGTATAACCGATTTTATGCGCACAATGAGATTATTTCTTTTTTGATGGTAGATCTGGAAATGTGTCCGCCATGGTGCTCGGATTCCACGGGCGAAGCAACGTTGAATCGGCACTGCTCAAATCCGTGTCGGATGATGTGATCGGTCACTCAAAGCAATCGATCGTTGCCATGGGAAGATATTGAAAACGCGAGGAAATCCATCCCCTTGAGAGCCGTCAGATCTTGGGATGGCCAACAACCCTATAGCTCAAGACCACCACGTCCTGCCCGATGATTTTCACCCCTTCGAGAGCTAACGCCATGGAGACTTGACCGTTAAAAAGAGAAATTCCCGATCCGAAGACCTTGGGAGACACCGTGACGATTAGGCGATCGATGAGACCTTCGGCGGCAAAAAGTGAATTAATGATGGCGCCGCCGGCAAGAATCACTTCCCTGTATCCCAGAGATTCTAGCCAGGTAAGGATGCGTCGAGGAGGGTCGGTGGTGAAGACCACGTTGTTCCATGAAGATGTGCGCGAATCATCCCGCGTCATGACCACGTTCAACCGGTCGGGAAGGGGTTTTTTTAAGGTTTGAAAAGTCCGAGCCCCCATAATGACCACGCCCGCCTGACGTGTGCGCTCCGCGAAAAATTTTTTGTCATCCGGACCGGTCCAGTCGGGGAAATGGTCCGGGTTTTTGGCGATCTTGCCATCCACGGTCATGGCCATGAGAAGGGTGACTTCCATGTCAGGGTTCCTTTGATCCGAGTTGGCGTGGGAATACGTATTCCAATGCCTCTTGTATTATCAAACGAGCCGGGCGCCTCAAGGGTTCTGAAACTTGAGCACATATTGGCCGTAGCCTTCTTTTTCCAGATCTTCCAGGGGAATGAATCGAAGGGCCGCCGAATTGATGCAGTAACGGCGACCGGTGGGCGGCGGTCCGTCATCGAACACGTGGCCCAGGTGCGAATCGCCGTAACGGCTGCGCACTTCCGTGCGGACCATGAAAAGGGATCGATCCGTACGTTCCACGATGTGTTGCGGTTCCAAGGGTCGCGTGAAGCTAGGCCAGCCAGTGCCGGAATCGAACTTGTCCAATGAGCTGAAAAGGGGTTCTCCCGAGACGACATCCACATAAATTCCCGGGCGTTTATTATCCCAATAGGCATTTTGGAAAGGTGGCTCTGTGCCGTTCTGCTGCGTGACCTTGTATTGCAGAGGTGTCAGGCGTTTTTTTAGTTCAGCGTCGTCGGGTTTGACCCAAGGGGTGGGGGCGGACTTTACAGACGGCGTCGTCGAAGCCGGTGAGTCCTTCCACACTTTTTTCAAGAAGGTATCACGCCCCGAGTTGGCTCGGTAAAAACGGTAACGAATAGGCGACTTTTTGTAATAATCCTGGTGATAGTCTTCCGCGGGGTAAAAAGTTTTCAAAGGAAGAATTTCCGTTACAATCGGCTTGGAAAATCTTCCCGAGGCCTGTAGCCTTTGCCTGGAGATCTCGGCGAGGCGCCGCTGTTCCTCATCGTGGTAAAAAATGGCGGACTTGTATTGTGATCCCCGGTCCACAAACTGACCATCGGGGTCGGTGGGGTCGATGTGGCGCCAGAAAACATCCAGCAATTGTTCATACGAGACCTTGGAAGGGTCATAGATCACCTGAACCGCTTCCACATGCCCCGTCCGCCCGGAGGACACCTCCTCATAGGTGGGGTTTTCCTTGTGGCCTCCCGTATACCCTGAAATCACCTCCAGCACGCCGTCCACCTTTTCAAAATCCGATTCCACACACCAAAAACATCCACCGGCAAAAGTTGCCGTCGCCCTCTGTTCCTTGCTGCTTTCCATGGCCATCACTCCTTGTGCCCACAGTGCCCACATGAATAGCGCGAAGGCGAGCTTCCCGAGCTTCATAAAAGCCTTTCGCCGCTTTTTGATGCCTTCAGGATCCTTCAAACGATCCATCTATGCCTCCATTGTCCATGCTCGCCGTCATTCTGCTTCATCTTTGACTCTTTATCTAATCACGATAAAGGCTGGACGCATGGAGGAAGGGATAACAATCTTGGGCAGGACAATGGCCCCAGGGGCGAGCCCCTCACCGCGTTGGCGGGCGGAAAAAGGCCAGCCCCTTTGAGAGAGCGTTCACCGCTTCTTTAGGAAAAGTACCGGCCCATGATGGAATAGGACCTTCGGAGGCTCATTGGGCAGGTCAGCTTTTCTTGCTCGTTTGGGCGATAAAAACAGACATGAGCTGCTTGACGTCAGCACTTTGGCATTCGGGGCAATGCACGGGACTTTTACCGTGCTCGGAAATACTTTGAATGACCGTGAATTCTTTCCGGCACGACTGGCACTGGTATTCGTACGTGGGCATGGCATCCTCCTTCAAGGCTCAAAGAATCGTGTCACGCCTCTTCAGTGAAACCTCTGCACCAGCACTGTTAAGATTACCATTCGGCCCACGACGTGCCAAGAGATCAAAAGCTTCACAACAAAGCTTTCAGCAGCACCCGGAATCCAGGCTGCAGCAGCCGTCCCCCGAGCGGCCTATCATGGTGTTGAGGACCGCCTGCGCGCAACCCACCCCAGTTTTCACGGCAATGGCGTCGGCGGGACAGTTGCGAGCGCACGCGCCGCATTCCATGCAGGCATCCCGAAAGGCAATGCGTGCCACGCCGTTTTCCTTAACGAACACGCCGTGAGGGCACACCAGGGTGCACTCGCCGCAGCCGATACATTTTGCGGCGTCCAATTGCAACGTGACCACATCCTTCAAATACACAAGACGACCCATTGATGTGGCTTCTCCTTCACGCCATCTTCCACGCAAACGTGTCTTAACCCTCAAGACCCAAACCACCGAGCCCACAGCCACGTGCCGACAAAACCCGCAAAAAGCAAAACTTCCAACGGGACCGCCCAACGCATTTCACGGCGCACACCGGAAAGAGAGGTGTACGTGGAGGCACCCGTGAAATTCATGCTGAGAAAGGCCGAGACGGAAAGGAGCCCCAAAGCCCATGAGACGGTATCCAGCGGTTGCAGACCTTCGACGTGCCCAAAGAACCACAGCATCGCAGCCCAGCTGCCTCCGGTGAAAAGACCTTTCGTGGTAAAAGCTCGGCCTGGAAGCCATGGCAGCAGCAGAGGGGTGAGCACGGCACCCGAGACAATGCCATGGCCTAAAGCACTCACGGGCCCCACGGTCGCTTTCCACGCCGACGCCCAAAAGGGACCCTTGCTCAGAAGCCCTCCAAGGACGAAAAAAGCGGCGGCGATCATGGCGGACCATTGAAGGCTGTGCACCAGTTCCACCGGAATGAGCACCAGCCGATCTTTCCATGGAAACTTCTTGCGGCGCATGGTTTCCGTGGCCTTAAAACCTGCATCAAGATATGCGGGAAGGTCTCGCGCTTCCACGGGGCCAAAAAGGGCGGTAAAGCCCGTTTGGGTTTTCACGTGTCGAGCCGCCACACCGGGTGCCGAAAGTTGAGGTAGAATCAACCTCCTGTGGAAAACAATCTCTTCCAGACGGCTCGCTTGAAGGCGAAAAACCACTTCGTCGGTGCCAAAGGTTCCCTTGCCCGCAGCACACCAGACATTGATGCCTTTGGTATCCAGCACCAAAATCCACACCGACCGCCCGGGCAAAGCCGCTCGCAACGTGTCAAAGCTCAACTTGTAATTGGCCGTGACCAAGACGGGGTCCATGGGCCCTGGGCTGCCCAGTGCATAGAGGCCGGGGTCCACGGTGTAGCGAAGGCGCCTAAAGCCCCACCGCACGCACAAAGCGCCCCATCGGTCACGCCCTGACAGGGTCGACGAAACGCGCGGCACGGGTCCCACGGGCGTATTCCATGGGCCGATGACAAAAGGCTGGTCCATTCGAGGGGGAGGGCTCAACTGAGCCGTCTTTTTGGACGGTCAACACGAAGGGGCCGGTTTCAGCGCCAGACCGCAACACGGCGTGGCCGATGTCATAGCGGGCTGCGGTGTTCGCGTCTCCAAGGGGTCCTTGTTCAAGTTTCTTCTCCGCGGCGTTTTCTGAAAATCGTGCAGGCGGCGTAAACTGTTTGCGCTGCACTCTTGAACTTATTCCAACGAGGAATCGTTGTCAATCGGGCCGACGAACGGCATCAACATCGGCCGGAAGTTGCTGCGGGCTTGTGATCCGGGTTTGGTGCCAGGCGAAGAAAGCCAAAGGCCATGAGGGTTGCCACGAAAGAGAGGCCGATATGGCCGTAAAGGGTGTGGGTGTGTTCCCATAGCCAGGGTCCGGCCAGAGCCCCCGCCACGCGGCCGGCGACCATGAGCGTGTAATTGGCTGAAAGCCAACGCCGTCTCGCACCGGGATCAAGCTCTGACATGTAGGGAAAAGAACTGACCACGGTGAATTCAAAACAATAGGCGATGGCCCCGAACACGACCATGGCGAGGGGCAGGGATTCCTGAGCCATTAGGAGTGCGGCATAACACGCGGCCGCCCCCAGAAGTCCCGCAGCCAGAGCGCGTTTTTTCCCCAATCGGTCCACCACCAGAGCCACGCTCAATTCCGCCGCCAGTTCCATGACGCCAATGGATGTGGAAAGAAGGCCTAAAGAGTCGATGCCCACGGCAAAGCGAAATTCCATCCAGGCCCCATAGACGATCATGAGGCTTTCGTTGGCGAAAAGGGCGAAAAAGGTCACGGCCAGGGCGGGCCAAAGCCTCCGTCGAAAAGTGAAAGCCACAGGGCGATGGGCCGTGATTTTTTCCATGGTCCTATGGTTTGGGATCGCCGTTTTGCACGGAGTAGACCTGGGATTGTCCCTTGAGGTTGGGGGGGTAGAAGGGTGGGCTCGATGGGGTTCGGGGGCCGCAGGAAGGCGCGTCGTTGCCAGGCAAAGCACCATCCCGATCAGGCCCAAGGCTCCATAAGGGACATGCCAGCCGAATCGGGCAATCAGGAACCCTCCCACCGGCATGCCAACGAACCATCCCATGGACCAGGACGATTCCAGCAGCCCCAGAGCCCGGGCTCGACCGGCGTAGGGCACGTGGGCGCTCACATAAGATTGCACCGCCGGATTGTAGACGGCGTGAGCCAAGCCCATGAGAATAAAGCCGACGAGGACCCACGGGTAGGTTCGGTACAAGCCGATGGATAAACCACCGAGCGAAAAAAAAACCAGTCCCACGAGAAGCCCGACCTTTTCGCCTTTTTTTTCGGAAAGAAAACCGAAGGCAATGGCGGAAAGGCCGACGAAGGATCGTGCGGCCACAAGAAAACCGGCCTGTTCCATGCCGATCCCCAAACCTCGGGCGATGGTGGGAAGAAAAGGGTAGGCCAGGCGCACTCCGGCGTTGAGCCACAGACGGCTGAAGATAAGAATCCACCAACGACTCGGCGACATGCCCAAAAACACGCAGAAAGCCTCCCTGAAGGTTTCAAGCGATTGGCCTGATGCGCTGTTTCACGGCGCCTTGCCTCAGGCTGACAAAACCCACATCTTTAGCAGAAGGCTTCCTGTTTCAGTGAAAAAAGTTGCGTTTCCGGTCTTCTTTTTCCAAACGGCTATAGTGACCCCGCACTGGACCGTACCAGCCATAAGCCGTCGATTTGGTCAGCAAAAGGGGCGGTGTGTGAGGGAAGGAAGAGTGGTTAAGCCAGTTCTTAGGCAAAGATGGACGGCCAATGGTCAAAATGGAGATTGTGCTGGAGATTCTCTAAGGTCACAAAACCATCATGGATGTGGCACGCGAGCACGATGTCCAATAGAGCGAGATCCACCAATGGATCGACACGTTCATGGCCTTCGGGACGCAGGCCCTCAAGGTTCTCTCGAAATCCGTGGAAGCGGTCGAGCAGAAAGAGTTGAAGCGGCACCGTGAAAAGATGGGTGAACGGGTGCTGCAGATGGAGGTTTTAAAAAAAGCCGACGCTATTCTCAGCGAGGCAGAGAGCTCGTTTTACGATGGAAAACGGAGCTAGAGGCCCAGGGCCATAAAGTGAGTTGGCGCAAGGTCGCTGAGTGGGTGGGGGTTTGTTGGTCGACGGTGTACGAGAAGCCTCGAAGGCGCAAGCCGGCGGGGGTTGATCGGGAGATGGAACAGCCCATCTAACACCTTATTCGGCGTGATCCCCGCGATGGCTATCGAAGGATCACCGTTATGCTTCGTCGGCTTATGGGCTTGATGGTCACCAAGAAAAAGGCCCAGCGAATCATTCGGCGCCATGGTTGGACCGTGTCTCAACGCCATGGAGTCATGCGGCCTCGTATTCAAAAGAAAGCCTCGGTGCCTGAAAGTCCCCATAAGCGGTGGGCAACGGCTATGACCCACTTTTTTTGCTCGGATTCCGGGTGGTGTCATGGGATTGCAGTGATCGATTGTTGGAAACGGGAGGTTGTGGGTTATCGCATCAGCCGGAAACAAAACGCCAAGGTGGCGAAAAGGGGCTTGGGAAGATACGCTCATTTGCCGGCTTAACACAATCAAGCCGCCTCCCGGGGGCTTGCCCTCAGAAGTGACAACGGGCTCGTCTTCACGTCCAAACGTAATCTAGAACTAGTGCGTGTTTGGGGTCTTCGCCCTGAAGACATCAGCCCTGGAATGATCGAGCGGTTCATGAGAACGCCTAAAGAATAGTGTGTCCGGCTCAACCTGGTTTCGTCTTTTCACGAGACCAAGGAGATCATCGAGGGCTGGATCCAAGTGGACAACACCGAGAGCACCGCGCACACAAAACGAAAATTTTAGTCTTGATTCCTAGGGATCACGACACTGCCTTTTGCTCACCCCCATTGATACCCGGGGCACCACATAGGGGCAGGCCCTCCGTGCGTGCCCCAATCAGGGGCAGCCACAAGGGCTGCCCCTACATGATGCGGACAGACAAGCCAAGAGCAGCACGGTCACAAGAACGCATATTTTGGTCTTGATTCCTAGAGGTCATTCCAAAAGGCGACTCGAACAGACGAGCAGGCCTTGGCTGGAGTCCTGAAGCTTTAAGCTTTATGGCATAATTCAAGATGTGACCCCATTAGTCATGCATTTTGGTCTTGATTCCCAGGAGTCATGAGACGGTCTTATTTTTACCAAACGGTGATACCGAAATATCCAGCGATAAACTTGATGGAAACGTAAAGGAAATAAAGGCCGAAGATCAATTTGAGAGTCGTTGGCTTAAAGCGCTTGATGATCGCCGCGCCGATCTGGGCTCCGACAGTGGTCCCTCCGGCCAGCAGAAGACCCGAGCTCACCGCCACGTAGCCCTGAACGAGTTTGATTCCTCCACCGACAACGGCCAGGGGGATCATCGTGGCCAGGGAGGTTCCCATCGTGACATAGACAGGAGCCCCAAAGAGATATATCAATCCCGGAACAAGCACATATCCCCCGCCAAGCCCGACGATGCCAGTAAGGACTCCGACGAATAGCCCCATGAGCGCCCACCCCCATGCAGGCCCCGGGACCGTGGCGCCTTCCTGTTGGGGTTTCTTGGCGTGCAGAGCTCCTTCCCAAATCATTCGCACGGCCGGCCACAGAAAAGCCGCGCCTAAAATGAGGTTCAAGAGCTTCGCGTGGTTGCTCAACAGAGTGAAAAGGTACGAACCGGCAACGACGCCGACGATTCCGGCTCCACCAAGCCACGCGGTGGCGGAGACATCCAGGTTTTTTCGCGCAAGGTGCCCGATTCCACCCGATATGCCCGTAAAGATGACGGCAAAGAGTGTTGTTCCAATGGCGACCGTGGCCGGATACCCCATCCAGAAGTGGATAACGGGCAGCATCACGCTGCAGCCTCCTGTGCCGATGAGGCCCCCTAGGACACCCGCGACAAGGCCGACGCACACCAGGCTGATGCCTCGGTGGATGGTTATCGCCGGCACGCCGACGTCTTGTGGAATTTTGGAGGTCAAGGACCAAGTCGCCAGTAACGTCACCGCAATGAGAAGAAGTCCTGTCGGCAGATAATTCGTGACCATTCTATTAGACCACGAGTTCATGCCTTCTCTCCCTTAATCTATCGATGTTCAGGGATTCGGGTCAAAGGCCGGGATATCCGTTTGGATACCCCGGCAGGGCGCCACACAAAGGGGCCGCTCACCAGTGACCTGGCGCGTTGGGAGCCGTCGATGGCGTAAGGTCCCCTTTTTTAAAGCGGGCGACGGCCTCCTTGACGGTCCCCGAAACCCCCACGTAAACGGGAATGCCTGCGGCTTGAAGCACCTGAAAAGCTTTGGGACCGCAGTGCCCGGTGAGGACGGCTGCGGGCTTCATTTGGGCGATCAAAGAGGCCGCCTGGACTCCGGCGCCTTGAGCGGCCTGAAGATTTTGGCTGTTGGAAACGACCTCGAAGTCCAGAGTTTCTGTATCCACCAGTAGAAAAAACGCAGTCCTGCCGAACCTTGGATCCACCTGGGAATTCACATCCTTTCCCGTGCAGCTCACGGCGACTTTCATGAATGCTCTCCCTTCAATAGTTTTTTCATGCACTTCACTCGGTCAATGATCGCAGACGTTGGCTCCGCATTCCAAAGTGCCTTCAAGATAGCGCCGCACCAGGTTCTGCGGATCGTCGGTGGGGGCGCCCGTGAGCACTCGAATTCCCCTTTCTTCGAAAAGGCCGATGGCCCGCCGGCCCATTCCTCCGGCGATGACCATTCCCACCCCGTGATCGGCCAGCCAACGCGGAAGAAGGCCCGGTTCATGAGGGGGAGGCGTCACTTCGGTGCGGTTTTGAATTTCCGAGCCGCGCACGTCGATAAGGACAAACTTTTCGCAGTGCCCGAAATGATTGCACAATCTTCCTTCAGCAGTAGGAACAGCGATGCGCAAAACATTGGGTTCCATGGCGGTTTTTTCCTCGCTTTCTTCCCTTCGGATTTCTTGGTCTTGAAAATCGGCCGGCGGCGAGCACCTTTGGATGACCTCTGCCGTCAGAGCGTTCAAGGCGTTGGCATAGGAGCCGTTTTCCGACTGCACCAGCCCCAGCGTCGTTCCGGCGTCCCCAGCCTCCACGACGCGCAGATCGAAAGGCAGGTTTCCCAGAAAATGGACGTGCATGCGCTCGGCGGTTTTTCGGCCCCCTCCGGCCCCAAAAAGGGGCACTTCCTTGCCGCAATGGGGGCATACCAACGCGCTCATGTTTTCCACAAGGCCCAGGATCGGCACATGGGCCCGGCGGCAAAAGTTGATGGATTTTCGAACATCCTGCAGGGCGATTTCCTGAGGCGTTGTCACGACCACGGCATGAACGTCGGGTATCGTCTGGGCAATGCTCAGGGGCTCATCGCCTGTTCCCGGGGGACAGTCCACGATCAGATAATCCAGATCGCCCCAATGCACCTCGGCGATAAATTGCTTGATGACCCCGTGTTTGACGGGTCCTCTCCAAATCACGGCGGCATCTGGATTGTCTAACAGGAGTTGGATGGACACCACATGCAGGTTTTCCGTCAAGGCGTGCGGAACCAATCGTTTCTGGTCATCCACATGAAAGCTCCCTTGAACCCCGAGGATCTTGGGGATGCTCGGTCCGTGAAGGTCCACGTCCAAAAGCCCCACTCGAAAACCTCTTTGCGCCAGGGCGATGGCCAACCCCGCTGCCACACTGCTTTTGCCCACACCGCCTTTGCCGCTCATGACCAAAAGCTTATGACCGATGCGGCGCAGCTGCTCGTGCACCAGACGGTCCTCGTCCTTATCGGCATGCGCCTTTCCGCCCGAGCAGGCCGAATCTCCGTGCTGACATGAATGTGCCATGATGTTATCCACCTCCTTTGCCTGAACGTGAAAAACTCCATGCATTGCGCTGCAGGGGCCAAAAGAACGGACCCGATCACGCGATGATCAAGGACCGTGCCAGGCTGGGTGTTTCCATGGCGCAGCAGCGCCAAACGCTTCGGGGAGATAGGAAAACGGAGGAAACCCGGGGCCGGAGCGAACCCGCGCGGATGCCGAGAAGGGAACAAAATGCATCCTAACCGTCTTCATCCAGGGCGGTTTCGGGGCGATGCGTCGCCAAAACCGGATTATGGGGCAGGATTGGGGGAATGCGGCGTGGGCGAGGATTTGCGGCCGTGGGGCGGGATGAGCGAGTCCAAGCCGTGCCTGAGAATCTTTCGGCGAAGCGTGTTTTTGTCGATGCCCAGTTCGCGGGCCGTCGCCATGCGTTTCCACTGATTGCGCTCTAAGGCTTCCCAAATGGCCCGTTTTTCAATATCTTCCAGACTCCAACCGCGGGGCGGTTCAAACCCCGCTCGCACTTTCTGAAGATGTTCCGGCAAATGTTCGGGGCGAATCCAGCCTTCACGGCACAAAATGAAGGCATGTTCCACGGCGTTTTCCAGTTCCCGAATGTTGCCGGGCCAATCATGCGTCATGAAGATTTGCAGGGCTTCGTGGCTCAGGCCGTAAATTTTCTTATTTTGCAATCGGTTGAAACGATCCACGAAGTGGTTGACCAACAAGGGAATGTCCTCGCGGCGCTGCGACAGGGGCGGCAGCCACAGCTTCACCACATTGATGCGGTAGAAAAGATCTTTTCGGAACAGCCCCTCTTCTACGAGCTGCTCCAGATCCTTGTTGGATGCCGCGATGATGCGCACATTCGCCTTGCAGCTTTTGGAAGACCCCAAGGGCTCGTAGACGCGCTCCTCAAGGACTCGAAGGAGCCGAACCTGCAGGGCCGCTGACACGTCCCCGATTTCATCCAAAAACAAGGTTCCCCCTTCGGCTAGAGCGAAACGGCCGCTGCGGTCTCGCTTGGCGTCGGTGAAGGCCCCCGCCACATGGCCGAACAATTCCGATTCCAAAAGGGTATCGGGTAAGGCGCCGCAGTTGACGGCCACAAAGGGCCCCTTGGCCCTGCGGCTCAGGGAGTGAATGGTTCGCGCCAGAACTTCCTTGCCGGTGCCGCTTTCTCCCTGAATCAACACCGTGCTTTCGCTCTGAGCGATCTGCGGCAAAATGGTGAACAAGCGCTGCATGGCGGGCGCCTTGGAAAGGATGTCTCCGAACCGGTACTTCTTGTGGATTTCCCGGCGCAGGGTTTCCACATCCGTGAGGTCCCGAAAGGTTTCCACGCCGCCCACGGTGCGCCCGGCGTCGTCTTTGAGAAGCGCCGTGCTGATGCTGATGGGAACTTCACGGTTTTCCGCGTTGAGGATCGCCACGGCCTGTTCCACCACGGCTTTTCCCGTTTCCATGGTGTGGCGCAGAGCACAGGCCGTCTCGCAGATGTTGGCCCGAAAGACTTCACAACAGGGCCTGCCCAAAGCGTCCTGCGCGGGAACCCCCGTTATCCTTTCCGCCGCCTTGTTGAAAAAGGTGATGCGGAAATTCGGATCCACCGTAAAGACCCCGTCGGCGATGCTGTCCAGAATGGTTCGCGCCCATTCCAAAGACGGCGGTGGTCCAGGGTCCGGCGACACCAACGGAGATGAGCTTCTCTCACGCGGCGTGCCCGGCATCAACCCAGCCTCATTTCCCCGTGTTGCGCCTTCCGCCTCCCCCAATAGATTCATCATTCCTCTTGACCACGATGACGGGTTTCTTGGCATGACGGATCACGTCGTTCGAAAGCGAACCCGATAGCACGGCACTCAAATTGCTCCGGCCGTGGGAGCCCAAGATGATCGCCGACACGTTTTCCTCATCGGCCACTTCCAGAATGCTTATGGACGGATTGTCCTCTAGCGCTGGAGTCTTTCTGTCAAAGCCCGCGGCCTTGAACTCCTTCTCAATGGGGTGCCTTCCTCCCCAGCCTTTCCGCCGGAGCGACTTCAAGACCTCTTTCAGGAAATGGGCCCATCTTTTCCCAAAAGCGCCGCTCCCTTGGCCATGCAGGCCACGGTCTTGTCATAGAGCACGCGAAAAACCACGACGTGTTTGGCTCAGACCCCTCGCATGGCCTTGAGATATTGAACGCCTTCCTGGAAACATTTGAAAAATCCGTCGGAGCGAGATTTTTTTAAACAGAGGATGCCCTTTCTTACGCCTGCGCTCTGTCCCATGCCATCGGCGTGTCCTCGAAAGGCTCGAGGGCACCGTCTGCGTTTTCTTCTAAAAGAGCCTGCAGACCTTCCCAGACCTTTTGAATGGATCGCACAACCAGTGTTTCACCGTATTCGACCAGGCTTCGGCCGTCAACCTGAGACCGGGTCACCAAGGGGTCAAAAGGGATAAAACCCAAAAAAGGGGCCCCTCGCTTGCGCGCCTCTTCCGCGATTTCATGAGCTCCTTGCGGGTGCAGATCGCATTTATTCACGCACACAGCAGCGGGCACTCGAAAGTGATTGGCCAAGGCAAGGACGCGCTCCATATCGTGGCGCCCGGAAACCGTGGGTTCCGCCACCGCCAAGACGGCATCGGCGTTTCCGATGGAGGCGATCACGGGGCATCCCACACCCGGCGGACCGTCGGTCAGGATCAGATCCATGCGGCGGCTTTCGGCAAGGCGGCGCGCTTCGCGGCGGACGAGGGTCACCAATTTGCCCGAATTTTCTTCTGCAATGCCGAGCCGAGCATGCACCATGGGGCCGTAGACCGTATTCGACACATACCAGACGCCGCAGGTCTTTTCGAGAAACTTTACGGCCCGTTCAGGACACACATGGGCGCACACGCCGCACCCCTCGCACAGAAGCGGTTCGACGCGAAACGCTTCGTCAATGGCCCCAAACCGGCACCGTTGCCGGCATAGGCCGCACTGAGTGCAGCGTTCAGGGTCGATTTTGGCTTCGTGACCGGAAACAAAGTCGTGGGTTTCCACGATTCGAGGCCGAGTCACAAGGTGCAGGTCCGCTGCATCCACATCCGCATCACATAAAACGACTTTTCCGGCCAAAGCGGCAAAGGCCGCCACAAGACTCGTCTTTCCTGTACCGCCCTTGCCACTGATCACGACGAATTCCTTCATGCCGAAACCTCGCGCGTCTCAGGGGCCGCCCCCCACTCTTTGGGCGAAGCGCCGGAAGACGCCCGCTCCAATTCTCGAACCACCGCCTTGTAGAGCCCCTGCATCATGGTTTTCCATTCAGGAAAGACATCCACAAGAAGATGCCCTTGAGCGTACTGTTCCGCCACTTTTCGATCAAAAGGGATTTCCAAAAGGATGGGTAAGTTTTCGCCATGAGCGAAGGTGTGAATGCGGTCGTCTCCGACGTCGCACCGATTGACGACAAGCCCGCAGGGGATGCCCATCTTCTTCACCGCAGCAACGGCCAAGGCGAGATCGTTCAGACCGAACGGCGTCGGTTCGGTCACTAAGACGACATAATCGACGCCCCACAGACTGGCCACCACTGGACAAGATGTGCCCGGCGGCGCGTCCACGAGCACCACCGCACAATTCGGGATATCGGCTGCCGCCTGGCGCACGGCGCCAATGAGAGGAGGAGCCATGGCTTCCCCAATGCGCAGCGTGCCGTTCACGACCCGAATGGGGCCGCGACGCCCCGTACGCCGCTCTCCGATCTGCCGAGACCCCCACGAGATTGCCTCCGCGGGGCACACCAACGCGCAGCCGCCGCAGCTGTGACACAACTCGTGAAAGGTCAGGACCGTTTCCGGAAGCACCGCGATGGCCTTGAACTGGCACAGATCCTGACACGCTCCGCACAGCGTGCATTTTTGCGCATCCACGACCGGAACGTCTAATGTGATCGGGGTCACGACGTCCCAGTGCGGCTTGAGAAACAGATGGGCGTTGGGTTCTTCCACATCACAGTCGGCCAAAACCACGGAGCATTCCAGTGCCGCCGCCAGGTTGCAGGCCACGGTGGTTTTTCCCGTCCCGCCCTTGCCGCTGGCAATGCCGAGAATCATATCGCATCCCCCCGCACCATGGCTTTGCCGCACTTGGGACAAGTCATCTCCACACACGGAACACCTGGTCGATGGGGCACCTTTTCGCCGCAGGCGGGGCAGGCGCACATCGCGGAAACTCCCTGAGCGCCGCGCCCCATGCCGGCTCCCTGTCCCCCTCCGGCTCGGCAGCGTCCTCGACCACCCTGGCCTTGACCTCGGCCTTGCCCTCGGCCTCCACCCCCACCCGAACTTCCAAAGCCTTTGCCTTTTCCCGGCGCCATGATCTTTTCTCCTTCCTTGCCCAAAAAGGACCGACACGATCGATACCGCCTCGGTCCGCCACATCCCGGCAGCCAAAAGTCAGGCTGGTCCAGCCGCCCGCTGCGGTAGGCCCGAAGCACCTCGTCCACATTTCCCGCCACTCCGTGCAACACGTGCAGGCCCAGGCCCTCCGCGTAAAGAAGCAATTCGCGGCTGATGGCCCCGCAGATCAACACAATGGCGTTTTCTGCTTTGATCCGCTCCAGCCGTTCATAGGGGCTCCAATCGCCCACATCCAAAACGGTGCCTGCGAAATCCCCCTCGCCGAAATCGCCGATAAGAAAAATCTGCGTGCACCAGTCCAGTACCGGTGCCACACGGCCCTTGAAAACGGCCACAGCCACCATGGGTTCACTCCTTGTGCGAGTCAAAGGCTCGAAGGGGCAAGTTTCATGCCGAATGCGGCGGTTCGACCCATGGCGTTTCGAATCGCCGGAGCGAAGCTTTAAGATACGGGGGAAGGAAAAGCCTGGGTGATAGAATCGACGGAGACATCTTTTCAGGCCAAAAACCAGAAGGGGTGCATATTGTTCCCTCATGGGGATGATCCAGGAACGATATGCACCTTCACAGCATGGGGTGGGTTATTTTTGGGATTTGCTGCTTTCCTGAAAGACCTGAGGATTCACGTTCCCTGAATCGGGCCCGCCGCATTCCGGAATGTAGCAGGTGACATCCAGGAATTCGCATTTTTCCTTGCACGACGGGCAGGTTTCCGGGGGCGTGAGCGCCTGCAGAGTATGACCGCAATTGTTGCATTTCCAGATGGTCATGGTGTGTCCTCCTTTTTGCAGCGGCATTGACGATCTGGGATGACATCAAGAACCCACCCTTTCAAAGGGCACGGTTCTACTTTTCTCTTTTCGCATAATCATGCTCGAAAAGAAAGACACGGGGACCGAAGTCGCCAGGGTTGCCCAAGGTTTTCAACGGCACCCTTTACCCCTCTGGGTTCCATGAAACGCATCGCGCCGTGGTCTTAGGGGTCATGGCGGATGTCTAAGTCTGTGATGGGCGGCGCGATGGAGCTTTGCGGCGTGCACCGCTTGGCCGGAAGGCTTTTTTTACGGGAACGGCTGTGGAGCGTCGTGGGCGGTGTCGTCGAGGGCCTGATCCTTTTCATGGATGCCCTTAAGAAATTGGCGAACGTGTTCCGGAAGGGCGCCGCCCTTCTTTTCCAAGCTGGGGAGCAGGTGATCGCGGGTGAGGCTTTCCACGTCCTTGACCCGCAGGTTCAAGACGCGAAGCCATTCTTCATTATAGGGTTTCCAGAGGTTTTCTCGAGATGCCCCCTGAATGAGTTCGGCGCATTGATGCGAAACGTCAAGAATGGCCACCAAAAGGCGGGCGTTGGCGGGAATCTGATCGGGCGGCGAAAAAATCGGGTAGTCTTGCATTTCCACGGCACGGCAGACGTTTTCCGGAATGTTCCATTCCTGCAGCAAAAGGGATCCCAGCTTGGCGGAATCCAGCAGGTCGATAAGCACGGAGAGCTTTGGATTTTGCTTTTTCATGAGGAGCAGAACGCTCTTGCCGATGTCGTGCAGCAGTGCCACCGTGCTCACCATGGACGCTTGCTGGCGGTTGACCAACTGGGCGATTTCGTAGGCCATGTGAGAAATAACCACCGAATGGTTGTGCAATGCTCGAAAAGGGGGCGTATTGGGCATGGTGCGACGCAGCCCGTCGGCAATGACCAACTGATAGACTTGGTTGAATCCGAGAAGAATGACGGCGTGCTGAAAGTCCGAAATTTTCTTTTGCCAATTGTAGTAAGCGGAATTGACGCGCTTGAGAACGGCGCTGACGAGAGACGGGTCGTTCTTGGCTAGGGCGGCCACGTCTTTGGCCGATACCTTGGCGTCGAGAAGCATATGGGCCAGGCGGCTGGCATACATGGGCAGCTGGGGCACCTTTTTGAGCATGCCCACGATCATCTCCGACTGCGTGTAATCTTGAGTGCGTTCCACGATGCTTCGGCGCGCAAACCGGGTCATGAAATCACAATGGGCCGATAAGCTTTCCTGGCGGGCCATGTGCTCTTGAAGCCGCCTTTGAAAGGTGTCGATGAGTTTCTTGGTCAGAAAGGCGCTGAGGGAAGGCTCCAGGCTGTCCAGGAGTGTTTCGGGAAAGGACAGCACCATGGCGGCCTGTGTGGCGACGGCGGCCGTGAGAGTTCCCGAGGAGGCAAAAAACCGGCTTTCACACAGGACATCTCCGGGCTGGCACACCGCCACCTGGCGGGTCGTGCTGCCCGAGCGCTTGAGCAACCTCAGGCTTCCCTTGAGGAGCAGATGGATCGTTCGGTCCCCTTCCCCTTCGCGAAATAACACATCACCGGAGGCAAGGTTTCTCAGGGAACCCACATTGTAGAGCCCGATGAGAATTTTCTCATGGATTCCCGGCAAAGCCTTGAACCACTCGTGATCGTTCGTCATCTTCGGCGCTCCGTGCATAGAATTCTCCCCGATTCCGGTTGTTCGACCATCTCTCCCTCTATGACTTTCGGCCAATGTGGCTCAGAAGGTTAAGGAAAATTGACAAGGCGGGTGAATGAGGCTACTGTCCGGCCGTTTGGCTCCCGGCTGGGCAGAGGACACACTGGCATGGGCAGAAAGGTTGAGCGCATGGAAAAGAAAATCGCGGTGCTGGCAGGGGACGGAATTGGGCCTGAGGTCATGGCCGAGGCCATCAAGGTGCTCAAGGTGGTGGAAAAAGAATTCGGCATCGCCATGGCCTTTGAAGAGGCCGACGTGGGGGGATGCGCCATCGACAAACACGGCCACGCGCTGCCTGAAAAAACCCTGGATGTGTGCCGACAAAGCGATGCCATTCTTTTCGGTTCCGTGGGCGGTCCCAAGTGGGAAAGTCTGCCGCCGGAACAGCAGCCCGAACGAGCGGCTTTGCTGCCTTTGCGCAAGATTTTCGATCTGTTCTGTAATCTTCGGCCGGCCCGCGTGTATTCCGCTTTGGCTTCCGCCAGTCCCTTGCGGCCGGACATTGTTGGCGACGGCTTTGACATCTTATGCCTTCGCGAACTGGCGGGGGGCATCTATTTCGGCCAACCCAAGGGAAGGGAGGGCACCGGGCCGAAAGAGCGCGCCTATGACACCATGGTCTATCACCGTTGGGAAATTCAGCGGATTGCTCGAAAGGCTTTTGAAATCGCTCGCACTCGCCGCAAAAAGGTGACGTCCATCGACAAGGCCAATGTGCTGACGTCCATGGTCTTATGGCGGGAAGTGGTGGTGGAGATGGCGCGGGACTATCCCGATGTCACGCTGAACCACATGTATGTGGACAATGCCACCATGCAGCTCATGCGCGATCCGCACCAGTTTGACGTGCTTCTGTGCGGCAACATGTTCGGCGACATTCTCTCGGACCAATGCGCCATGCTGACCGGGTCTCTGGGGCTGCTGCCGTCGGCGAGCCTAGGCGCTTCCGACTTTGGTCTCTATGAACCTGCTGGAGGTTCCGCTCCGGACATTGCCGGCCAAGGCATTGCCAACCCCATTGCCCAAATTCTATCCGCAGCGCTCATGTTGCGCCACAGCTTTCATCGAGAAGATGCGGCGTCGGCTGTGGAACGTGCGGTGGCCGAAACCATCGAAGCGGGTCTTCGCACGGCGGACATTGCGCGCGGAGCGCAGAGGCCTGTGAGTACGACAGCCATGGGCGATGCCATCGCGGAGCGCGTGCGCCGGTCATAGAGGTCAAGCGTGGTTACGGAGTTTGAGTTCCAAGGGATGAGGGTTGAGGTAGAATTGGCGCTTTAGGTAGGGCTGATCGTATTTTCGAACGTAGTGGTTGATGAGGGTGATAGGGACGATGAGCGGATAAAGGCCTCGGTGGTAGGCTTCGATGATTTCTCGTAGCTCTTCCTTTTCCGAGGGCGACAACTCCTTCTTGAAGTATCCCATCAGGTGATAGAGCACGTTGGTGTTTTTTTTGACGGTGGCTTTGAGTTTCAGGGCTTCGCTCATCAGGTGTTCATAGCGCTCGTACAGCGTCTCTAGGGGCAGGGACTTGCCTTCCGCTACCAGTTTTCCCAATTCTCGATGATGCTTGGGGCTGTGGGCCAAATAAAGCAGCTTGTGGTCGGTATGGAACTCCACAAGGCGCCCCAAGTCCTTGCCGCCGCGAACGTGGTCGTCCCAGCGCTTGCGATGAAAGAGTCTTTCGACGAAATTTTCCCGAAGAACTTCATCGTTCAGGCGCCCATCTTCCTCTACCGGAAGATGCGGAAAGGTTTTCATAAAAAGACGCGCAAAAATGCCGACGCCCTTTTTATGCGGCATGCCCTTGGTGTCAAAAATCTTAACCCGTTCCATGCCGCTGCTGGGGGAATTGCTCTTGAAAATAAAACCGCAAAGATTTTCCTTCTTGAGTTCTTCCAGCCGTTGGGCGGCCCAGCGCAGCATCTGATCGGTGACGTCGCGGCGGGTGCGGGTGGTGATAAGGCGAGGATTTTCTGGGTCTCCTTCCAGATGCATGGCCTCGCGAGGAATCCCCATGCCGCATTCTACTTCGGGACACACGGGCACAAACTGAACGTAGGCCCCCAGGATATCCGTCACATAGCGGTTGCGTTGATGGCTGCCGTCGTATCGCACGGCATGGCCCAAAAGGCACGCGCTGACGCCAAGCCGAATCTTGTCCATGGTCTTCATCAAGGGTTGGAAGTCATTGAGACGAGGCCGTCCTGAGCCAAGACGCCGCCGATTTGTCCCAAGCCGACCAGAACCAAAGCCAGCGAAACCTCTTTTTCTTCCGCTTCTTCGCGGTAACTCAGGCGAAGTCCCCAACACCCGTGACGGTAATGAACTCCGTAGGATTGCTTGAAGGTTTCATGTTTGTCGAAAGAATAGTCATAAAGGGCATAGAGACTCAAAGTCGGACGCACCTGCACGTGGATGTCCCCGATGATTTCATCCACCGCCATGTCCTGCCGATAACGGTAGGTCACGTGAGCCCGGTCGCCTCGATGGGAATTGAGCCAAAGCGATAAATCATGAATATTGGTGCGCCCTTGGTAGGGGGAGTAGGTGACATCGTAGGATAGGTTTAGGTACCGCTCAGGTGTCAGGTCCAGGGACATCAAAATATCGGAGAAGCGTTTCCCCGGTTGCGTTTCGATGGGTGGTTTTGGAATGGGCTCATCCAACAAATACGCCTGGTGCACACCCAACCTGGCCCACTCTTTGTATACCGCTTGCGGATCTTGGCCCGGCGGAGTGTGCGTTTTCTTTGTCGTCAAGAAGCTCGAAAAACCGTAAAGGACGGTGTCTTGGCGTCCGATTCGGTCTAGGTCGTCAAACAGCGGCAGATCCTCCTGATCGATGTCCGGAATAAAGACGTATTGGAAGTCTGGGCGAATCACATGCTGCACCGCAAGGGTGTTGGAAGGGCGATACACGCGTTCCAGGCGAGTGGACGCGCTCAGCCGAGCTTCCGGCACCCAGCGCGACTGGAACGTCGTATTGTTCTTCTCAGACATATCCACCTGGTACAGCGTGGATCGCAGCCCTAGGGAGGGTTCCACGGCAAGGTAGGGAAACCAATGGATCGGGTAGGCCAAGGCCGGGAAGACGTCCGTGCGAAGGCCCGTGTCCCCCTGCGGGCGCCAATAATGGACGGCGGAAGCATCCAGGGTGTAATAGGTCGATCCCAGACCCAGAGACGAAGGCGTGACGGAAGCTCGAAGATAGGGGACTTGCTGGACCGTCGTTTCATCGAGCTTTCGATCGAGCTGATTCCAATAACGAATATCCATGCTGGCCACGCCCGATTCCCATCGCCTCAACACATACAGGCTGGATTCCCGCGCCGTGATCGTCTGGTCGTTGAGAATTTCCCGCTGGCTCACTTGGCGAAACGCCCGGTTGGTCGCCGATTGAGACACGGACCCCGACTGAAATTCCTTCAGAAAATTTCGGTCACTCACCAGGTCCAGGTCCAGAAACATTTTCATCTGGTGCGGCAGATCCACCGTGTGGCGAGCTCGAAGCCAGTACCGATCCTTTTCCTGAAAAGGATATCCCCTAGCTCTCAAGTCGTCGGGGTCCGCCTGATCCTCGAGGAAATTCAGAAACCAGACCCCTTCCCCCAAGGCCGCGTGGTGAACCCGGTATTCGGCGCCCAGCATCAGACCCCGCTTTTCCATGGCGTTGGCGTAAAAGGTCCAATCCATGTCTTGACGCCATGCCCAGTAGAACGGCACTTCCAGGTACAGGCCGTGAAGGTTGCTGGAGCCCAGGGTAGGCATGAGCAGGCCCGATTGGCGTTCCTTGTTGACGGGAAAAAGGGCAAAGGGGAGGTAAAAAACGGGCAGTTTTCCGAACCGAAACGATCCGTGCTTGGCCCAGCCCAAGCCGTCCACCGTCACGTCCAGATCGGCAAAGGCAATGGACCAATCCGGAGAAGCCGGGTCACAGGTGGTGAGGGTTCCTCGGGAGACGTGGTAGCGATCGGGCCCGCGCTTGGTAATGTTTTTCCCCGAAATGTAGAAGCCGTTTTCTGAAAAATAAACGGTTCCGCCGTCCACCCAGCCCGTTTCGGTGTCCAGATGCCAGATGACTTTGTCTCCCGTGAGCCAATCCGATCCGTACTGAATACGCACCGATCCCGCCAGTTGCACTTCCTGTTTTTCCAAGTCCACCCGAGCCCAGTCGGCGCGAATGGATTTGTTTTCCGACGTGATATGGACTTTCCCCTCGGCCTGGTAAAGGCGCTGAAGGGCGTCGTAGCGAAGGGTCTGCGCCTCGATGGTCCAGGGAGCCCCCGTCTGAGCAAAGAAGTTTCGAGTCTGTGAAGACTTCTTGGAAGCGGTCTGCGCCTCAAGCCGGCCAGGAGACACCCAGGCCATCACCAGGGCAGTGGTCACAAGGGTCAACCGAATGAGAAGGCGGCTTGTGCCCATGGTCACGCCAACAACCGATCATGGGTTTGGGAAGGTTCTCCGTAGATCTCTTTGACCTCCCCGACAAAATAAAGGGAACCCGTGACGCACACCACATCCTCAGGGGCAGCCAAGGCTTTGGCCTGAGCAATGGCGTCGGCGGGTTTGGGGATCACGAAAATCTTCTTGAGAAAGGGAAAGGCCAGGCGCCGCAGCACATCAGGGTGGGCGGCTCTTCCATATCGAGGTTGCGTAAAAACGACGGTTTCCGCAAGAGGAAGAAGCCTTCGAAAAATGCCTCGAATGTCTTTGTCCGCCATAATGCCCATGACCAGATGCAAGCGACGGTGCGCAAACTGGGTTTTCAGAGCCGTTCGAAGACATTCCGCTCCATGGGGATTGTGAGCGCCGTCCAAAATCACCAAGGGCTGCGTTTCCAAAATTTCCAGGCGTCCGGGCCATCGAACCTGCATCAGCCCTTGCGCAATCTTGTCCGAGTCCAGGGTCAAAAGCCCTTGAGCTTCAAGAACTTCCAGGGCCGCCAAAGCCAAGGCCGCATTGGTGTACTGGTGTTCTCCCAAAAGGCCCAATGGCAGGTTGGACCAGCGCCGTGAAAAACCCTGATAATGAAAATGCTGCGAGCCGTTTTTCTGGACTCGAAAATGAATGCCGTACCGATAGAGGGGCGCCCCTTTTTTCAAACACGCCGTTTTTAGTGTGCTTTGGGCCGCGGGCTGCTTGACGGCAGTCACCACGGGCGTGAAATCCTTAATGATCCCTGCCTTTTCTCGAGCAATGGCCGACAAGGTGGATCCCAAAAACTCCTGGTGATCCATGGCCACGTTGGTGATGATGGCAACGTGCGGGCGAACCACGTTGGTGGCGTCCAGGCGCCCTCCCATGCCCGTTTCAATGATGCCCCAGTCCACACCTTCCTGCGCGAAATAGTGAAAGGCCATGGCCGTCACCGCTTCAAAAAAGGTCGGCCATTCTTCCCCCTCAACCACCTCCATCACGTCCTGAAACACCTGAAAGATGCGTTCCGCCGGCGATTCTTCATCGTTGATGCGAAACCGCTCCGTGAAACGCACCAGGTGGGGGGACGTGTAGAGACCGACACGTAGGCCGTGCCGTGTGAGAATGGAGGAAAGTATCGCGGCCGTGGATCCCTTGCCGTTGGTGCCCGCGATGTGAATTGAGCGAAACCGACGGTGAGGATTTCCCAGGCGTTCCAAAAGGTTTTCCGTTCGGTTGAGACCAAATTTGATGCCCACCTTTTGAAGGTGGCACAGGAAATCCACCGCGGATGCAAAATCGACCGCCGAGCGTGTCATCACCGTGTGCTCTGGATTGTGCCCTTCGTGTGCCTATGCACCAAATTCACCCCGCCCTCCTAAGCCGGGGCGAGCTTTCTTTGCGCGGCGCCGTGACGCGCCCGCCTTTCTCGCAGCAGGTCCAAGCAGGACCTCAAGGTGTTATGCCTGAGGAGCGCCGCCGGACTTCATAAAGCTTAACGGCTTTCGCCGCTTCGAAAGTTCACCTTCTCGAACCGCATCCATACCTAGCACAGTTTGCAGGGCGATAAAAGACATGAAAGAGGAGACGGTCCGGTGCCCAGCCTAAGGGCCGAAGCCCACGCTCTTGTTCGCGAGACCCGGCGATTTTTCGCACGCCGGGTCAACTCACCGGAGTCAATCCCACGGCGTCGGACTAGGCATCACCCTTGATCGCGTTCGAAAAGGTCGAATGAGGGAGCAACGCACGCCGCACAATTCTGTCATCCTTTGCTCCATTGCAGAAGATGAAGCCATGAATTCCTTCTGGGACAGGCTTCACTCCGCGCAGGTCTCGGCCCTCATGTGGGCCGTGGCGAATAGAGCACCGCCACGGCTTTGGCGGGCTTGTCTCCCGCGCATCGAAAACTGTGGCTGATGTCCGAATCCAGGTAAATGCTGTCTCCCGGATGCAGAATCTCCACCCGATCGATCGTGCGAAACTCCACTTCTCCTTCCAGAATGTAGAGAAATTCCTCCCCTTCATGGCTTTGAAAGACCATCTGATCCGCTGCGTGCAAAGGAAATTCCACCAAAAAAGGCTCCATGTGCTTGGACCTTTTGCGAAATTCCAAAGATTCGTAGATGTAGTGGCTTTCCCCTTTGCTCTGATGAGGCCGCCTCTCCAGCCGAGACCGATCTTCGGGCCGTGTGATGGAAATCTTTTGGTCGGTTTCCTGTTCTTGAAAGAAATGGGCGAGGGTCACGTTGAGGGCGCGGGCCAGTTTCATGAGTGTGGCAATGGGCGGGACCACGTGATCGTTTTCTATCTGCGAGAGAAAAGGCTTGGATAAGCCCGTCTTTTGCGCAAGGTCCTGAAGGGTGTACTTGTGTTGCTGGCGAAGTCCTCGCACTTTGTGCCCGATTTTCAACGCCTTCACAGCCAGGTGGATGTCGTCTTGTCTTGCCATCGTGCCTCCTTTGTCCCAAGTTCCGTTGCAGTGCGGCATCGGCCCGAGGAGCATGTGTTGCGAAAAGATCTCGTGCGGAGGAGGAGACAAGATTGGGAAGTTGGGCCCCCATGCTCTTGAAGGTCCATTTTAGCGGAAAGTTAATTTGATGAGAACAAAAATTGTGACAGGGGCGAAGGAACCTGGAGGCATCTGGGCGTAGCGCCGTGGTGACGGCACGCGCGGTGTTTAGATGGGTGGCGCGATGGTCACCAGGACGCGCATGGGGGTTCGTGCCTGGACGCCATGGGGTTCGGCAATATTGCAGACCACAATATCCCCGGCCTTGGCGGGAAGGGTTTGTCCTTCCCCCGCGAGAAATTCTCCTTCGCCCTCGAGGACAATCAGGCTCACCTGCCCCTCGATGTCGTGGGCATGCAGGGGCAGACCTTGGCCCGGCAAGAAGTTGAAGTTCAGGATCTTAAAGTAAGGGGAATCGTGCACGAGCAGCCGTTTCATAGCCTTTTTCGAAAAATCGTTGGCTGTGAAGAGATTCATGTGCTTCATGGGCATTGTCCTTGATGGGGATGGTTCGTTGCGCATCAGTCCTGGTTTGACGAGGTTTGAGGGCTGTTGTCGGGGATGATGGTTCGAGTTTCCAGCACGTCGCCTTGAATGCCGACGACCACTTCTTCCAGGGGCACTTTTTTACCCGCGTTTTCCATGCCTTTGCGGACCACGCCCAACAGGGCCGAACAGCACGGAACTTCCATGGACAGCACGGTGACGCGGCGAATGGCGTTGTGGGCAAAAATTTTGGCGAACCGTTCCGCGTAGTCCATAATGTTGTCAAACTTGGGGCATCCGATCATGACCACACGACCGTTAAGGAATTTTTCATGAAAATTCGGCACGGCCACGGCGGTGCAATCGGCGGCCACCAGAAGATTCGCCTCTTGCAGAAAGGGGGCGTCAGGTGGAATGAGGCGAATCTGCACGGGCCAGTGGGACAGCGCCGATGCTGTGGAAGCGGGGTTAGGGTTGTGGAACGGAGCCGGCTCTTTCTTAAGCATGTGGATCTGATGCGACGGGCACTGAGGGACGGCGTGAAAGGTCCGGGCCTTTGCCGCTTGTCCGGCGTGCTTATGTTCCAGGTAGTGTTCCACGGCCTCGGGATCGAAGTCCTCGGCTTCCCTTTCAACAAGCTTCAAAGCGCCTTGAGGGCATTCGCCCAGGCAGGCGCCCAGGCCGTCGCAATAGGCTTCGGAGACCAGTGTGGCCTTACCGTCGATGATTTCGATGGCGCCTTCAGCGCAGGAGATAACGCATTGGCCGCAGCCGTCACAGCGGTCCGGATCGATTTCGATGATTTTTCTGATCACTTTCATGATGCGGACTCCTTTGAGCTAGACCTAGGATGAATGAATCGCGAGGGTGTCCGTCAGACTTTTTCGCCGCGCATAAGGCGTTCGGCCAGGGATCGTGCCGTTTCCGTAAGGAAGTCTTTCGACATGGTTTCCCGTTGAAACTCGGCCTCTTCGGGATGTTTGGCCACGATTTCCTCCAATTCGGCCAGGCGATGGGCGTCTCGAAGACACTGTTCATTAAGGCTTCCCTGGCCGCTGGAGTGGGCTATGGCGTCGATGACGGCGCAGACTTCGTCCACCAGGTCCGGGCGGGCTCCCAACCGAAAAAGCAGTTCTTTGGCCTTTGTGGAAGCCGGGTCCGGTGTTCCATTGGGCGTCACTTCGTGAAGCAGGGCGGCGATCAGCACCACCGCGGGATCGGCCCCCACGGGGACGGCCAGTTTCTCCGCGTAGCGGGCCACTCGGCCCGCATGGGCGATGCGTTTGAAATCGCGTCCGAAGTTTTTTTTCATTTCCACGGCCACTCGGTCCTTTAGAAGATTTTCCCTTTGTGCCAGCAGCTCCGGCGGAAGATCTCCCAGGCACTGGTCGGCAAACTTGCAATAGGCCGCGCAACCAAAGTCCATGCGAGGGTTCACGAACTTATGGCCGCATCGAGCGCACTTTCGGCTCGTTTCGTCCTTGAAGAATTCGACCGATTGTCCGCACTGTGGGCACTTGGCTTCAAAAATGGCCCCTGGTTTCCAGAACCGGCTATCTTGTCCGGGACATCTCATGACGGCACTCCTTTCTCGCGGCTCGGCTCGTGGTGATGCTTGCAGCCATAATCTAAGACCCTGACATGGCTTTTGCCTTGATTTAAGTCAAAACCGCCTTTTTTTGTAACACCTCCAGGCGAACTCCATAAGCGCTCTTGCCGTCAAGCCAAAATGCATTACAAAGAAAGAGAACTTTTGAATGGCGACATCTTGTCAAGGCGATGGACGGGCAAGGCGGTGAAGGATTCTGAGCGTCTGAAGTTTTTTGTGGACTTTGTGTTTGAACGGTTTCATCGCCGGGATATGGTGCCGCCCGATCCACTTCAATGCGTCTATGCCTATGAAAGGCTTGAAGATCGGGAAGTGGCGGCTCTTCTCGCCGCCTCCCTTGCCGTGGGAAGAGCGCAGAGCATCGTTGACCAGGTGCAGGGCGTCCTCGAGCGACTGGGGAACAGCCCTGCGTTCTTTTTACGAAACGCCAATGCGGCCGATCTGATGGCGGTGTGCCGAGGATTCCGGTACCGGTTTTTTCATGAGGAGGATCTTCGATCGTTTTTGAAGAGTCTTTCCCATGTGCTTCGTACCTATGGATCGCTGGAATCGGCCATGGCGTCTTGTTTGAAGCGGAGTCGAGGGGACCTTGTGAAGGGCATCGATCTCTTTGCGGGACTTATGACGCGTTCCGGCTCGGCCGAACCGCCGGCACGGCATCGACTGGTGGCCAGGCCGTCCTGCGGCAGTGCGTGCAAGCGATGGCACCTTTTTTTGCGCTGGCTTGTGCGCTGCGACGCCGTGGATCCCGGTGGATGGTCGTGCCTGCATCCAAGGGATCTCATGGTCCCTGTGGATACGCACATGCTGGCCATCGCCCAAACCTGCGGCCTCACCCAGCGCCGGCATGCCGATATGAAGACCGCCATGGAGATCACTGAAGCGTTTCGGCGCCTGCAGCCCGAGGATCCTGTGCGGTATGATTTTTCTTTGACACGAATGGCCATGAGGGAAAGAGAGCTTTTGGAAAAATGGTGGGAACTTTTCCAACATAGCAAAGGAGGCACGTCATGAGAAGAGCCCTGATCGTGGCGGTGATGATGGGCATGGTGTGGGCGTCGGTGGGCGCCCAAGCGGTGACGCCCCACGAAATTTTTCAGGCCAGCACCCTGAACCAAATCCTTCAGCGAGGCACCCTCATTGTGGGCATGGAGGTGGAGTACTACCCCTTTGAATATGCCGACACCAAGGGTGAACCCATGGGCTTTGATGTGGATCTGGCCAAGCTCATCGCGCAGGAGCTGGGCGTCAAACTGGAAATCAAGGACATGGAATGGACGGGTTTGATTCCGGCCCTTCAAAGTGGCAAGGTGGACTTGGTTATTTCCGGCATGACGCGCACTTTGGAAAGGGCCAAGGCGGTCACCTTTACGGAACCTTACTTCACCACGGGCCTGTGTGTGCTGTTGAGCGCCAAGAGGGCCGCGGATGTTAGCTCCGTGGAGGATCTAAACGCTTCCGGACGCATTCTTGCCGTCAAAACAGGGACCACAGGAGACCTGGTGGCCACCAAACGCTTTCCCAACGCCACCATCAACCGGTTCAAAGATGAAACCGCCTGCGTGCGGGAAGTGGTGGAAGGGCGGGCCGATGCCTTCTTTTATGATCAGATTTCCATTGCCAAACACCACAGCCAGAACAAGAGCACCACGCGAGCCATTCTTGAGCCCTTTACCTATGAACCCTTTGCCATGGCCTTGCGCAAGGGGGACTTTGACTTTCTCAACTGGCTGAACACCTTTCTGGACACCATCAAAGGTGACGGCCGCTATGACGCGTTGTACAAGAAACACCTCGGAGCCGTGATCCATCCATGATGTATCGCATCGCTGTGCGCTGTCTTCTTGGGGCCTTGGTCGTTGCGACCTTGGCCCTTTTGTTGGGCGCTCTGGAATACCCTTGGAATTGGCGAGTTCCATGGCAGTATCGAAGCCTTTTTATCAAAGGGTTTGTTTACACACTGTGGATTTCCCTGGGTGCCATCGCCATGGGTTTTGTCATGGGTGTGGCCGGAGGGTTGGCTAGGGTTTCCAGGAACGAAATCCTTCGAGCCCTGGCGTCCTATTACGTGGAACTCTTTCGCGGCACCCCATTGCTGGTGCAGGTTTATATTTTCTATTTTTGCCTGGCCCCGGCCGTTCGCTATGACAATCCGTTTGTCATCGGCATGGTGACGCTGGCCTTCTTTTCCGGAGCGTACATTACAGAAATGGTACGGGCCGGCATTGAATCCATTGATCCGGGGCAAATCGAGGCGGCCAAATCCACGGGCCTCAGCGACCGTCAAACCATGCGCTACGTGGTGCTGCCTCAAGCTTTTCGGCGCATTATTCCACCGGTGACAGGACAATTCGTTTCCTTGATCAAGGATTCGTCGCTCTTGTCCGTTATTTCCGTGCGAGAACTGACCAAAGCCTCGGAAGTCATCAACGCCACCACCTACAAGACCTTCGAAGCCTACCTGCCCTTGGCGCTGCTTTACCTGGCCTTGACCTATCCCTTGTCCTACCTGACGCGAAAGCTGGAACAGATCCTAAGCAACGGAAAACCATAGCCGTTTGAAAAGACAGGCCCTGCGCCGCTTCCATTTCGCTCAACTTGCGTTGGACAACCTGGGCTTTTATGTTAGAAGGGCCAGAGAAAAGATTTTGTCAACGGCTATGGATAGCAAGAAGGAGAAGTCGCATGTCGGACAAACCGGTCAAGCTCTACGCACTGAGCACCTGTATTCATTGTCGCCACACGAAGGATTTTCTCAACGAGTGCGGCGTCGCCTATGACTGTGTGGACGTGGATACTCTACAGGGCGAAGAACGCCAAGCGATGATCGAAGAGGTTAAGCGTTTCAATCCGAACTGCACCTTTCCGACCATCCTTATTGGCGATAAGGTCATCGTGGGGTTTCGAAAGGATGAAATTCAGGAGGCTTTGAATCAATGACGGCCGCTGAGCTTTATGAAAAGCTTCGCCCCATTCAGGAAGCCAAAGGTTTCTACTTCAACCGAGATCTTGAGGGCATGACGTTGCCTCTTCTGGAAAGCCTTCTCATCAACAAAAACCGGTACGGGTACATGGTGTGCCCGTGCCGATTAGCGTCCGGTGACCGCGAAAAGGACCAGGACATCATCTGCCCGTGCGCCTATCGAGATCCCGACGTGGCGGAATACGGCAGCTGCTACTGTGGCTTGTACGTGTCCCAGGCCTGGAATGAGGGAAAGATCCCTCGTGTGGTGGTTCCCGAAAGAAGACCCCCGGAAAAGATGTTTTTCTGAGATCAGGATGAATTTGCCAATTCCATGGGTCATGGCTCCCATGGCCGATTTGACCCATGCGTGTTTTCGAGATCTGGTGGCGCAATGGGGTGGATGTGGACTTTACTTCACCGAAATGCTCAACGCCCGCATTGTGGCGTCTTCCCGTCCAGAAAAAGATCCTTACTGTGCCGCAGGCCTGAAGGATCGACCCCGTGCATGCCAAGTGGTGGGGGACGACCCTGTCGTGGTGGCCAAGGCCTTTGAAAAGTTGCAAGCTCTTGGCCGATTTGATGTTTTTAACTTCAATCTGGGCTGTTGCCGGGGCATGCCGGCTCGATACGGATGGGGGGCTGCTCTGTTGCAGCGTCCCCAACGAGTGCGTGAAATTCTCAGGGAAGCCCGGCGCGTGCTGGAAGGCCCGTTCATGGTGAAGATGAGGATTCCGGAAGGGCCCAACGAGACGGCGCAGCGGTGGGCGGAACTGTTGCACCGGTGCGGCGTGGATGCGGTGGTGTTACATGCCCGTTATCCACGGGACCTTTTCAAAAGGCCCGCGCGTTGGGATGTTTTGAAGCAGTGGAAGCGCCTTCTTGCCATACCCCTTATTGGAAACGGCGACGTGTTTTCACCCCAGGATGGGCTTCGCATGATGGAAGAGACAGGATGCGATGGGGTGATGATTGGTCGAGCGGCCCTGATGCGTCCCTGGATTTTTTCGGATTTATGCCATCTTCGTGCCACGGGCACCCTTCCCGATCCCCCGAATGTGGCTCACGTGGTGGGACAATACGGACTTCTCCTTCGTCAACGCGTGCCAGAACGGGAAGCCGTGCGGCGTTTTCGCCATTTTGCCTTTTGGATCTGCCAGAACTATTCTTACGGAGCCTACTACTACCACAAATCGTGCCGCGCTTCGACCTTGCAGGCCATGGTGGAAACCCTGCAGGGCTTCGTGTCCCGGGATTCTCTGCCCGACTATCCCGTTCGGCCCTTCATGATGTGAGGGGACTAGGAGTGGCGAGAACCTTATGAAGGAATCCGACAAAGGGACAACGGCTGGGGCGGTGCAGGTGTCCGGGTTTCGAGGGGCCAATTATTGGGCACGCCAGGTGGGACGCGCCGAATTGCCGATCCTGCGTTCGACGGTCATGGCCATCGCTCGCGTGTTTTCCCAGACCGGCACGTCCTCCGCCGCCATGGCCGAGGCCGTGGCCAAAGACCCTTTCATGAGCGCCCGAATTCTGCGCATGGCCAACAGTGCCTTTTACAATCCCGGTTTGAAAAAAGTTATAGCCATTCCGCGAGCCGTGGTGGTTGTGGGATTTGATGCCGTGCGCCAAGCGTGCCTGTTTGCACGCTTTGTGGAAGAAACCTACAGCGACCAACGGCTTTACGAGATTGTGCGCTGCGCTCTTCGCGCCTACAGACAGGCTCTGATGGCCCAATGGATCGGAGAGACCCTAAGGGACGGCTCGCCGGAGGAGCTGTATGCGGCTGGATTGCTTTTGGATATTGGACTCCTGAGCCTTCTGTGCGTGGTTCCTTTGGAGACCGTATTGGCCTTTCGGGAAAAACGCTCCCGGTGCGCCGCCACAGAACAACCCGCGATGGAAAAGGAGGTGTTTGGTTTTGAAACGCGCCGGCTCACGGTGCGCCTTGCCGAAGAATGGACTTTGGGGGACCTGGTCAAAAAGGCGGCCCTGCATCGGGAAGAAACCGATGCTCGCATTCAATGCGTGCGCGCCGCATCGGCGCTCTCACTCGCCTTTGAGCAAGGACGCGAATCCGAAGCGTGGACTGCGGCACTGGAAGCGGCGGTGGATCGGTTGAAAGTTCCCGAAGCGACCGTGCTGCGCTTGCTGGAAGCCGCCGAAAGAAAGGCGCGGGAATTTTCCCAAGAACTTCCGATGACAGAGGAAGCGTTGTTGACAGCCAAAGAACCGACAGCGGCGGCCAAAGAAAAGGACGTGATGGCCACGCGACTCGTTGAGATTCGAGAGCAGGAACCCCCGATGCTGCGCGAGGATCTCTGGGGACCGGCCGATGCCGAAAGGCAACTGGAACTTCTGGATGACCTGCTGGCGTACCTGGTGGATGAGGCGCGCGGACACTCCCAAGGTGTTCTCGATCGAGCCGCACGCGGCCTTCTCGAAGGGGCCGGCTTGGACCGCCTGGGCTACTTTCGCTTGACACCCGATGAAAGATTCCTTGAGTTGAAAAACCTTTACGGGCCCTTGGATGCTCGCTTTCAAGGCCTGCTCGTGCCCGTTGAGCCGTATCCCAACCTCTTGGCCCACGTCCTTCGAGGACCCGCGTGGCTGTGGGTGCATGAGAAGAGTCCACCCAGCATCAAAGGGCTCATCACGCCGGAGGTACTTCAATTTTTTCCCGCTCGAGAACTGTTCGTGGGACGGGTGGGATGGGCGCATCAACCGGCCGGCGTTTTTGCCGGAGATCGTCTGCCCGGAAACCGGCCCCTGGACGAAAGGGCTTTTCTGGCCTTTCGTCGATTCTGCCACCTGGCGACCCTCGGCCTTGCCCTCCTGCGCCGCACTGCGCCCTGAGAAGCCGTCTGCAAAGGCAGCCTGGAAAAGCGCCTCATGCCGTGCGGCGCTCTTTCGCCGCGAAGACATGAGGACTCTCTTGAACAAGGGGCTTCGGCCCCTATTCTCCGAGTAAGGTCAACATCGTCGGGGACTTACCCGCGCGAGTTCATGGCCTGTATTCCCTAGTTCTTGCGGCCGAAAATAGTCACTCTCACGCACGCGTGAGCCTATAGTTTTTTGGGCAATTTTTTGCGGTCTCGCCCGCGTCAGTCCCGCGCATGCGGGAGTCCACAACATGCCACAGTTTCCTTCCGGCACCCAAGAACACGTTGCTCACCCGCGTTTTATTTCCAAACAGCTCAGCCCCTGGCGCGCATTTAAAAGGCCGCGACACACCCCCCTGTTCCTTAGCCTGTGAGCGTTTTCGAACACTCCGTTGGCAACGCGATTGATATCAGCCAAACACAAGCTTTTCGCTTCAAAACAAGACCTTTTGAGCTTTATTCATGGAGCGAAAGAGCTAGCTGTGTAATTTCATGACGTCTTTCATGGGGACGCCTCTTCGGCTAATCGGTGGCCGGTCATGGAGGCTGGCGTGGGGCCGATGCCAGTTGTCCTGATGCAGACAAAGCGGGGTTTTTGGACTCGCTGTTCAGAGCTGTCATAGGACTGTGCATAAGCCCATTCACGCAAGGCGGTTTGTATAAAGCGTTCGGCCTTGCCATTGGTTCGGGGGGCTGTATGGCTTGTTAAAGCGGTGTTTCAGGCCAAAGCGTTGGCAAAGACGTTCAAAGCGTCTCGAGCGGTAGGCGGCACCGTTATCGCTCAATACGCGCTTGAAACGAAATCCCAGCGGAGCGTTGTCGCGGACTGTCTGGAGCGGGGCACGGCTGGCGCTCCGTGCGGTTTCATCGGGCTGGAAGGTTGCAAAGCCTAGCCGGGAGTGGTCATCAATGGCAATGTGGACGTAGTCCCAGCCAGCGCCATGTGTATTTTGTTGCCGGTTTCCGGTCACCCGATGCCCTGGGCGCTGGAACCGGCCCAATTTTTTGATATCCAGATGCAACAGGTCACCCGGGGCTTCATGTGCGTAGCGGTTGTCCGGTCTGGGTGGCTTCAGCGCGGACAGACGGTTAAACCCTGCCCGCTTGAGGAGTCGAGCGACCGTGCTCTGGCCATTACCGACGGCGTGGGCGATCTACCGATAGGTTTGCCGTTGTCGCCGCCTGGCAAGAACCTCGTTGACCACACTGGCTTGGGCGTTGCCAGCGGGCTGCGGTGGGCTTGGAATGAGCGGGTTTCCAAGCCACTTACGCCTTCTTCGGGGTAACGACGAAGCCCCTTGTACACGGTTCTCACACGGACACCCATCGCCTGGGCGATTTCGGTTGGTCTAAGTCCTTCCTCAAACACCCTGCGCACGAGCAGGACACGACCATGGAACGTTAGACGTGCATTCTTATGGTTGTTCACTCTGACCTCCTGGTGGATCGTATTGGTTTGCTCGCCCTATTTTTGCCAGTTGGTTCCGGATGAACAACCTACGAAGAGATCACAGCTAGAGACAAAGCAGCACACAAAAAAAAGCCCGGCGCACACCGGGCTTTGACTTGCTGAAGAGGCGGCTTCAAACTAGTGGACCGATTCGCGCTCCGTCACCTCTTCTCCAGCGTCTCGAGCCCATTCCGCATGGAGCCGGTCGGCCCAGAGATCGCCACCACCACCCAAAAAGTCAGCCACATTTTCCACGCCCCAGTGCGTCATCCACAGTGGCCGGCCTTCCTTTCGTAGCTTTTCGATGTTCAAGGTCACCATGGGCAACCTCCTTTGCTGTCTTGAGAATTGTTTCTCGTTATTCCTTTGCTTGACAAACTAAAACCTTTTTCCTTCAGGTCAAGGGGCGGGTTGGAGAGCGGTTGAGGGAGCCTTTTTTCCGGCGAACTTTGTTGACAGATTCCCCGTGCTGGTGCCATAGTGTGAGCAACTGAGCGGGTTTTCCTGTGCATACTCATGGCAGTCGTTCATCCTCCCTGTCCCTGTCCCTGTCCCTGTCCGAAGGCTTTTGAAGAATCTAGATGGTTCATGTCGGGTTTTGGCTTTGGGGGTCCTTGCGATGAGGGGTTGTCCCTAAGAGATGCGCCACCCAGCAGACGAAGGACTTCCATGGATCGGAGGAGTGGGATGGGCGGAGACACCTTTCGAGGGTTTTTCCTCGTCGATGCCACATGGAACATCATCTATCTGAATGATGCGCTCAAACAAGCCCTGGGCATTGCCTACGGCCCACATACGCCGCGGTGGCCTCTGGAAAAGCTTCTCAAGGTTCTGGGATGTTCCATTTCACCGCGCCAACTGGCAGTGGATCTACGGCGGGCAGGAAGCAAGCCCGTGGAGTACCAGGGGGGCGTGAGCGCTGAAAGGCAAGGATGGCGCGTGGTTATGGAGGCGGTGTCTGTCAAGGCTAAGGTGGCCTTGGTGGGCCTGATCTATGAGATGGGTGCCCCTCGGCATTTAAGTGTTGTCGAGGGCGGAAATGGGAGTCTTGTCCAATGGGCCGTGGAGGGGTTACGTGAAGGTTTTTTCGTCGTGGAAGCGCGATCCAAGATCATCGTGTACGCCAATGAAACGTTTCATTTCAAGCGAGGTTTAAGGCCCCCTCTGGCCATCGGCAAGCCTTGCTATCAAGCCGTTCGAGGCCTCATGGATCCGTGCACGTCTTTGGGCCAAACATGCCCGCTGGAATTCATGGATCCTGAGGGGCGCCACGCCTTTTGCCCAAACGGGGATGGAAACACAAACGATATGCCTGTGGTGCGGTTGACGCCCCTACGGCAGGAAGGCGAAGGCTTGTACGTGGTCGGCATGGAATGGGCCGATAGCCACAAGGCGTGGGGGGAAGGGGCGGGCCGGAAAGTCTCAAGGGTTGGCGACAGGGCAAAAATCCGAAACGCTCCAAGTTACGAGAGGCTACAGCACGTGGTGTCGGAAGCCACACGAGCTCCCACCCTTAGCAGCCTTCTTGCCGGGCTTTCTCAGGCTGTGCGCCAAGATGTGGGCCCGGTGGACGTGGTTTTTGTCTTGCCCGATGCGGCAGGCAAAGACCATTTGATTTTTTGCGAACCTTCGACCGTTGCTCCTCAAGCCCTTCAAAACTTGAAGAACCTTTTGGTGGAAGCCAATCGAACGGGGAGGGTTTTTGAGAGGTTGCGGCGAGGGTTGTCAAATGGGCAGAGCGCGGAGGCGGCCGAGACCCTGCGGGAAATTCTGCGGCGTTGGGCCGCGCCGCGATACGTGGTGCACTTTGGTCTTTTAAATGCTTTGCCAAATGGCTCGCCAAGGGCTTTAGGCGTGTACGTGGGGCTCTCCGACACCGTAAAAGCTCTTTCCCAAGATGTGCGCAGTTACATGGACACGCTTTTTTCCCTGACCTCCGAAGCCATAAACCGCCTTGTGATGGAAGAAACCGCCGTGGCCAGCCCTTCTTTTCACGACGTCGTTCTGACGAACCGAGATGGCATCATCGGGTGCAGCAAGGAAATGCGAGAGGTGAATGAACTCATCGACCTGGTGGCTGCCTCCGACGCCACGGTGCTCATCACCGGAGAAAACGGCACGGGCAAGGAACTCGTCGCCCACGCCATTCACAACCGTAGTCATCGCAAAAAGGGACCGTTCGTGGTTGCCCACTGCTCCGCCTATTCTCCCACCCTACTGGAAAGCGAACTGTTCGGCCACGAAAAAGGCGCCTTTACAGGGGCCATTCGCCAAAAGAAGGGCCGCGTCGAAAGAGCCCAAGGCGGGACCCTCTTTTTGGACGAAATCGGGGATATCGCTCCTGCCACCCAGGTTTTGCTTTTGCGTTTTCTGCAGGACCACCGCTTTGAGAGGGTCGGTGGAGAATCCACCCTACAGGCGGACGTGCGGGTCTTGGCGGCCACGAACCGCAACCTGATCAAAGAAGTGGAAAACGGCCGATTTCGAGATGACCTCTATTACCGACTCAATGTTATCTCCATCCATTTACCGCCCCTGCGAGACCGCAAAGAGGACATTCCCCATTTGAGCCATTACTTTCTCAAAAAATATAGCGCCAAAGAGGGAAAGACCGTCAGTGGGTTTTCCTCCGGAGCCCTACAGACCCTGATGGACTACGATTGGCCGGGCAATGTGCGGCAATTGGAAAACGCCATAAGTCATGCCGTCATTCTGGCTCAGGAAGACACGATTCGGCGCCAACACCTGCCCCGTTTTCTCGTTCACGCCCACGAAGCGGCCCCCACCGCCTCCCTGATAGAAAACGAAAAGCGCTTGATTCTTCAAGTGCTTCGTCAAACCCAGTGGAACAAGCACGAAGCGGCCCGAAAACTCCAGGTGAGCCGAAGCACGCTTTACAGCAAAATTCAACGTTACGGCTTGCGACCCGAAGGCAGCGCCTAAATTCTGGAAAATAGAGTCGGAAAAAAAACAACTGAGATTTGTGTAAGATAACCAGAAGTATAAACGTGAAATGGCAGGCTCTCCGTCGAATTTCGGACTGATCATGCGACACAAGGCTGCCCCAAAGCTTTGAAAGCCGCCAAAGCCAAAGACTTCATGAATCCTTTAAGAGTCTGAAAAGAAATCGAGAACGGGTGCGTGAAATGAAGCACAATCATAGCCGCCACACATGGCACGGAAGTTGTGAAATAAGCAATGGCGATCAAAAAGGTGGTCCTTCGAGCCTGTGGATGGTTCCAGTGCCGGAGCGTTCCGGGCGGTCGTCCCTTTTCCTGTTCCCCTTTCTGACGATGAGGCGGCGCTTCCGTTCCTCGTACTATTTCCCACGGTTGGTCTTTTTCCATAGCCACGTCGTGTTGATGGATGGTTAGGTAAGTGTGAAAGATTGTCAGCGTCCCTGATGTCACAAAGCGTCCTGAACTGTTGTGAGCCGTGCGGCCGTGAGCCCGTCGGCCGCTGGCCTTCGCAAAAATTTGCTGTCTATCGCTTGAAGACAAGGCCGTCCTGTCGCGGGTGCGGAAAGGTCGGCGAGAAGCTTCACAAGGCGTTCTAAAAAGCTTGAGGCATAGGGCGTTGTCGGGTGGGGCGTGATCTCAAAAGCGACGGGTTTTTTGATCTCTGAGTCGTGGTGAAACCAGGAGCCCCCGGTGCCTCTTGAGCGTTCTTCAAAGGAGAGGGAGCCGTTGGAGGCGATCAAAGGCTCAATCCGGGCACGGACCTCGAAAGGCGGCAAGGTCTGATGCGAGGCGCTGAAATCTTGGCGCGGAAAGGGGGTGGGAGTGGGCGAAAGGGCTGCATGAAGCACCGGGACTTCGGGGCCAGGACTTCCCTTGTTGGAGGGGCAGGATTTGGGGTTGCGAAGCCCGAAGGTGCAAAAGTGTCGATGGGGAAGGTTCAGGAACTTAAGGAGGTCAAAAGATGGCGAAAAAAGCTCGGGAAGTGGAGATTAACAGTCGGGAGGATACCCTGCCATTGATGGGGCCGGATGTTCGGCCCTGGCCGGTCACACCACCTCCGTCCCCGGAGGAAGTGGCGGCCGTCTATGCGCGCAGAAAGGCGGAAGAATTCGGCAAATGGTGCGAGGACAATCTGCGGATTGACTACGCGCGGGGCAAACCAGAAGCCCTGCAAGGGGTTCGAGTCCTGTCGTGCGGTCAGTGGCGCATGGGTCATAAGTTTGCTTCAGGACTTTTGAGTGAACTGGGTGCCGAATTGATCAACGTGGAGCCGCCTACGGGGGATCCCCTGCGCAAGCTCAGCCCGTTCGGCCGCGAAGAATACATGTTGGAAGACAAAAACGGTGACAAGTGCGGTTTGGACTTCATTCATGAACTGCGGAACGCCTATTCCGTGACCATTAACTTGGAAACGGAAAAGGGCCGCGAACTCTATACCAAACTGGCTCAGCATGCGGACATTTTGATCGAAGAATATCCACCTGGATACATGGACAATCTGGGTATCGGCTATCGGCAATTGTCCCAGATCAACCCGAAGCTCATCTATTGCTGGATTGGTGAGCATGGCCAATGGGGGCCCATGAAGGACAGGGTGTCCAAGTATGGCCAGTGGATGTTGGATCCCTTTGGCCAGGCGGCCTGTTCTTTTATTCACAACACGGGTTTTCCCGAGGACTTGCTGCCTCGAGGCAAGGGCGGCGATCCCACCCGATCCGGCGTCTGGTTCGCCGACTACGTGGCTGGGGAACAGACGGCGGTCAATGCCCTGGCGGCACTTTTCTGGCGTGATGAGTTTAGTGGAGAAGGCCAATTTATCGAAACCACGGCTGCCGAAGCCCTCATGGATATTTTGGACTTCGATATCACGTGGTACGGATTTAACAAGAGCATCAAGGCCCGCACGGGTGGTTGGGATCCCAACCTGAACCAGTATGCCTGGAACCCCTGCAAAGACGGTTACATGATGATCGGGGGCCAGACGGACCGTCTGTGGTACCGTATCGGCATGTGTATTGAGCGGGAACTGCCCATTTTCGGCCGTCTGATCCACGAAGACCCGCTCTTGAAGGAAATGGCCGCCCGCAATGCCCTGCAGGCCCTTACCAAAACCTACACCATGACCGCCATGTGGCTGCGCAACATCAACCGCGTGGAAGCCGAAGAAAAGCTCATGGAATACGAAATTGCAGCGGGCCCGCTGCTCTACATCGACGAAGTGGCCGAGTTCCCGCATTTCAAGTATCGCCCTTGGGTGAACGTGCTGGAAGATGAACAGTATGGAACGTTGATGTATTCCGAGGCGACCACGGCCTACCAAATGCGGACCCCCGCTCGCGTCAAATGGCTCGGACGACCTCTGGGCCATGACAACGCCGAAATTTTCATGAAATACATCGGTTTGGGTCAGAGTGAATTGAGGGAACTCAAGGAACAAGGAGTGATCTGAGATGAAAGATCAGAGAGTGACCAGGATCGAAGATCTGCCAGGGCCCAAGAGCCAGGGGGAACTGGAAGAAATGAAAATGCCTTATGAGGAGTATTGCCGCAAGGTCTTCGCGCCGGGCCAGGAGAAGACCAAACCGGAGGCCCTCAAAGGCATTCGATGGTTGAGCACCACCATGTACATTTTCACACCCCATTCGGTGGCCAACCTCGCCGAATTGGGCGCGGAGTGCATCAAGATAGAGATGCCGCGCATGGGGGACCCCATGCGGCACACATCGCCTTTCAACGAATGCTACCTTTACCCACTGCACGACACCCGTCCCATGACCGGAACAGGCCTTGGCTTCACGAATGCCAATAGTAACGAATATTATATTTCCATGGACTATCACGTGCCGGAGATGAAGGAAGCCTTCTACCGGCTGGTGAAGCTATCCGACGGTCTGACCGAATGCTATCGCCCCGGAACTTTTGACCGGTGGAAACAGAGTTACCGGTATTTGCAGGAGATTAACCCCCGGTTCATTTATGTGTGGGGCGGTGGCTTCGGCTATGGTCCCAAGGTCTTTGGCGGGTCCTATGACATTCTCGGGCAGGCCCATGCGGGTTTGGCCAGCGTTACGGGTTTCCATGAAGATTTTGGCGGTCATTGCACAAAGCATTCCAACTGGTGTATCGACTGGTATTCCGGAACCCAGATCACGGTGGCCATTTTGGCGGCGTTGTATTGGCGGCGAAAAACGGGACTGGGCACCATGATCGAGTTCTCCCAGGTTCAGGCGGCCACCAGGTGCTTGGGCTATGCCGCGCCCCTTTACGGCCGTTTTGGCATTGTGCGGCAGCGTTGGGGTAACTGGGATACGCAGCTCTGCGTCCATGGCATTATTCTGTGTGGCAAAAGCGATTATCCCGATGAGCCCAACCCCCAACTCAAGTACGAAGCCCGCTATGCTGTGGTGAGCGCTTTCAACGATCCGGACTTCAAGGAGTTGTGTGCCATCATCGGTCGAAACGACCTGTGGGATCAGTACAAAACCTTGCAGGATCGCGTGCGGCCTGAGGCCCAGATCGTTATCTATAAAGCCTTGGAAGAATGGGCCGCGGATAAGACGCGATCCCAGGTGGTCAAGACTCTTACCGATGCCGGCCTTTTGGCCATGCCCGTCATGAACGATAAAGAGGTGTATGAATCCGAGCATTTTCGGCAGAGAGGCACGGTCCGGTGGCTGGAGGATCCTCTTTTCGGCGACGTGCTGATTCAGAGTGGCCATAGTGCCGGCCTTTTGAGCAAGACACCGCGCCGGGTCAACTGGATCTGGCGGCCCGTGGGGGCGGACAACGTCAAGATCTATCATGAAATGCTCGGGTACCCTATGAGCAAGATCGAAGAATGGTACGAAAAGAACCTCATTTAGAGGGGGAGGAGCCGCCCATGTGTGACATCATTTGGTGCAAGGATTGTGATACGGTCAACTACCTGGATCCGTATTATTTTTGGAATTGGGAAGGCAAAATCAAGTGTGCCGGCTGTGAAAACGTTTATTACATCTACATGATTCAAGGCCACATGTACAAGGGGCCGGACAAGAAACCGGGAGAGAAACCGGACATTCTGCCCGTGTACGCCGACAAACCAAACAACGGCTACGAGGAGATCCTTCCCGGCACGTCGGGAAAGACCCGCCCCTACAACTGCTTACCGCGCGAGATCTATCTTGGCAAGGCCGATATGGTCAAGTTCAGTATCCGCGGCCGCCCCGTTCGAGGATGGCGTCCGCAGCCGCCGTCCACCGGTGTGGCGGGATCGTGTGGCTTTACGTGGGACATTCAAAAGCTTTCGCCTGAAGTTTGGGAGGAGTACCAGGAAAAGATTAAAAAGGGCGAAGTGAGTGAATGGTAAAAGAAAGGAGCGGTGCGACCATGGCAGAATTAACCCCGCGGCAATTTCTCGACACCATTCTGGTGCCCGAGAAGCAAAGCGACCATATTTGCTGGCAATGCGCCCATCTCAAACCGGTTTTGAAGGGGTCTAAGTTCCCGCCGGCGGACATTATCGGCTGGTGCAAGAAAATCCATTGGCCTCACTATTGGTGCGTGGCCGATTTCAACGTGGTGAAAAAGTGCTACGCCTTTGAAGCGAAACAGTAGGATGCCTATGCGCGATGTCCAATTGGAAAAGGCACGAATCCAAGCGGCCCAGGAACTGGAACGCCTCAAATCCATGGTGCTCACCTGGAAAGCCAGCTATGTGGACATGGCGGATGGAGACGGCACGGACGATTTTCTGGTCATGGAATTTGCCCAGGAAATTGAAGAGTATATGGGCCCCTTTGTTCGCCGCATGCACATGACGCAACAGTTGGACGATGATCAGGTGAGTGCTTTCTGGGAATTTTGCTACGGCCAGGTCAGGGACCTGCGGTCGCTTTTATCGACGTAAAAGGAGGGTGAGCATGCCCGAAAAATGCCGAGTGAGCGTGTGCGGATTTGACCCCATGTTGGTTCGGGGTTACGTGAAAACGGGCTACAGGGCCCTGTGGTGGTATTTGCCGGATGACGTGTACAACGATTTCAAAGTGAAACCCGGGGACAAAGTCATCGGCAGGCTGTTGGCCGTCTATAACCCCAAAGGGGAAAAAACAGCGGAACCCAACGAAGAGTTTCGCTGGGAAACCAGCAAAGAGACGGGTTACGCCGTGAATTTACCCCCGGAGGTCATCACCAAATACGAACTGACGGAATTTCATTTCATTGAACTGGTGATCAATAAGATCAACGAAGCCGATGTGTATCCCGGTGAGGAAAAGAAGACCAAGTGGTGGCCCACAGAGAAGATGAAACTGAGCTACTTCCTGCCCTATGCGGCGCCGTAGCTCATATAAGCCAGGGCCTTTCCTTGGTTCCTTGAACGGGCCGAGGAGAGGCCCTTGGAGTAAACCCTATGACCGTGCGGGCGGCACTTCGGAACAGAAGGAAGCCGCCCTCGGCCACCTATCCCTCCCGGCCGGCATTCCTGCCGTTTTCAGATAAGGGCGAGACCAGCGGTTACCGCGTCATCAGAAGCCACTGGCACTAGGAAAGGATGCTCTCATGCCCGCAACCCCCTGCGATAACGAACATGAAAACCTTCAATGCACGCCCTACGATTTGGAAAAGCCCACGCAAGGGTGGACACGCCTCGGCGAGATGTTCAACAGCGATGAGCCTCTGTGGAGAAACACCTGGTTTCTTGAAGGATACAATTTTTCTTCCAACATCTACGTCATCGAAGATGATGGTCTGACCGTCATCGATCCCGGAAACGATTATACAGCCTATCTGCAGTTTTTCGATCTGGGCTTTGATCCGGCACAGGTCCGGCGTGTCATGATCACGCATGGCCATTTTGATCATGCTATGGGTGTTCTGGAACTGTGCAACTACCGGGGCATTCGGGAAAAGGGCTCCATGGAAATTATCATCCATGAAGCCGGCCCGGAAGAGTTGAAGAAAAATCTTGAACCGTTGTCTTTCCCCCTGCGTTTGGTTCAAGGCGGGGAGACGGTGCACACGGGACGCTTCAGCTTTCAGGTCGTGCACACACCGGGCCACACATTTGACGGCATCAGTCTTTACCACAAGGAGACGCGAAGCCTTTTCAGCGGCGATGCGGTTTTGCCCTACGGCCTTTCGGCGCCGGACAAACACGGCGGCGGACGGCTCGACCACATGCTTCAGACCTTCAGAAATCTTCTGGGCATGAACATCGACCATGTGATGCCGGGGCATGGCTGGCCTGTATTCGGGCTGGGTCGAAAGGTTTTGGAAGCCAGCTATGAGGAGGTGATCAAGCACCTTCTGGGGGTGAATCGCGAGCTATCGTGCGAGGAGGCGGCGAACCGCCTCATAGGGAAAGGATTGTTTGAAGAAGCCCTCTATTGCGCGGAAAAGTCCTTGCAGTGTGGGCCCTCGGACGCCACCGCGATGCTGCGCCTCAAGATCGTGTGCTTGAATGACATGGGCCGCTTTCAAGAGGCCTTAGAGAGCTTGGCGGTGCTGAAAAGCATCTTGCCCGAGGCGGACGAGGAGCAGGAGCCGTTCCAGTCCATAGCCACAGGGTATGCTCTGATGGGGTTGGAGCGCTATGAGGAGGCTGTGGCGGTCTTTGACGACGTGCTCACCCGACACGGGCGGATCAAGGAAGCATTGGTGTACAAAGGCATGGCCTTGCACCTTGCCGGCCGGCATGATGAAGCCATGGACATTGGTGAATTTCGTGACGAATTTGTCGGGCGCTTTAAAGAGGAGCTGATGCAAAAGGTGACGGCAAAAGGCTAAGCGTACACGGACCCTGCTTCCATGGAGCCAGGGTGATTCCGTAGAACCTTATCTTCGCGGTGCCCGGGTGTGGTCACGGCCCGAGCTCGGCGCTCAGGAATATATGGTCATCAGGAAGGAACCCTCTAAAGTTTATTTGTGGGTTTCGCGCGGGGAAGTTCGCGCGCACGTGCTGGAAACCTTGGCGCACGCGGGAGCCCCAACGGAAAGCGTCGAGAGCTTTTCGGCCCTCATGGAACGTCTCGCGGAGGTGGACCACGCCATCGTGATCCTGGACAGCGAGGCCATTCATCGTCATGGGCCGACGATCTACGGACGCCTGCGAGCGGCGTGCAAGACATGCCGTGTCATTTTGCTGTGCGCCCAGGATTCTCGAGGGCTTATTCGTGAAGCCATGGAAGCCGGGGTGTACGGTTGCGTGGTCGAACCCTATGCGCCATGGGAGATTCAAACCATGGTGCGCCACATCCTCGCCGACTTTGACCATGAACTGGTGAGCGGCGGAAAGAACCTGGCCAAGAACAAGACCGCCAACGAAATTTCTCACAGCTGACCTTCTCGCCTCGAAGCCCCCAAACACCGTGTTTTCATCATGGACTCGAAAGGATGTTTTTCGGGCGAGTGGGCGTGTGGCCCGCACCAAGAACGGTTGCAACGCCGCCGTATTCAGGGAAGGCGACCACAGTGAGCGGGCCGGCGGGCAACACGCCTCGGTCGGCTCACGGCAGGGAAACCGGCACGGAGCATGAAAAAAGGGGCGGTGCTAACCGCCCCGTCCTGAAAAGTCGACATTTGAAGACCTACCAGTTAAACACCTTGTCCAGTTCTTCATCGGGCACGTCAAAAGTGACGTTGTGCGGAGGAAGAGCTTCTTTTTTAAAGTAATCCGGCAGCCGGTCGTCCTTGCTCGTGAACCCGGCCCTAAGGTTGAAGTCCCGCTCCATGCTGAGGACCTTTTTGCCCAGGGCGGCCACGTCGTCGGCGCTCATGTTGAGGCCGTAAAAGGCATTGATCATATCCACCAGGGCTTGAAACGTGTCCGGCTGATCCAAAAGGGCAAAGGCGATGAAAAGGCACATGCCCGTGGAGTCGATGGCGGCTGTAGCGATTTGCAGATTGCGGGAAAGTTCCACCTGCCCCTGGGGAGACAAGGGATCCACGTTGCCACCGACCTTGAGGATATTGGTGGCCACGGCGTATCCCGCCGTATGGTCCGCTCCCATGGTGCTGGTGGCGTAGGTGACCCCGATGCCCTTGACGGCTCGAGGGTCATAGGCGGGCATGGCCTGGCCTTTGACCACCGGCACACGTTCCACGCCAAAGACCTTTCCTGTGACCGCCGCGCCGCTGCCCAAAATGCGCCCAAGCGGTGTCCCTTTGCCCACCTCTTTGACCAATTCGATGGCCGCCTGTGCATCGCCGAACTTGGCTAGGCCGGCCTCCATGGCCACGGCGATGGTGGCGCCCATTTCAATGGTGTCCAGCCCGATGTCGTCATCGAGAAAATCGATCTGTGCGATGGCGTCCAGATCGTCAATACCGCAGTTGCCCCCATGGGCCCAGACGGTTTCGTATTCAGGCTGTTTACTGATGTAGTTGCCATCCTTATCCACGTAGATGCCGGAACAACGAATCACGCAGCCCCGGTGGCATCCATGGGTAGGATTGCCTCCTCGAGCCTTTTCCGTCTCGGCCTGCGTTTCGCCACTGATCTTGGCCGCTCCGGTAAACCGCCCTTCCTTGAAATTGTACGTGGGGTACGCTCCCGCCTCATTGATGACGTTGGTCAGCACGTTGGTCCCATAAGCGGGAAGTCCCTGGCCGGTCACCGGGTGTCGTCGAAGCCCTTCCACGAACCGTTTGTTGGCGTCTTTAAACTTTTCCGGATCTTTGGGCGAACGCATCTTGGCGCCGGTATCATCCAGCACGATGAGCTTGACGCCCTTGGCTCCCATGACCGCTCCGACGCCGCCTCGGCCCGCATGGCGCGTCGGGCGCAGTTCCGGGTCCGTGCAGGCCACCGAGGCGGCGGCCAGTTTCATTTCGCCAGCCTGGCCGATGGAAATGCACGCGATTTTGTCTCCGTACTCTTCCTTGGCCTTTTCCACGGTCTTGTAATTGCCGAGCCCTTTCAATTCGTTGGCGGGAAGAACCTTGACCCCTTGATGGTTGATCACGATTTTGTATAACGTATTGTCCTTGGGTTGGCCCTCCAAGACAATGGCCGCGTAACCCAAACGACCCAGCACCTGCGCGGGCTGTCCGCCGGCGTTGGCCTCCTTGATGCCTCCGGTGAGCGGGCTTTTACAGCCAACGGAGATGCGCCCTGTCATGGCTCCCGTGCTTCCGCTGAGAAGGCCCGGAGCGATGACCAGCTTGTTTTCGGCGCTCAGAGGGTGGCACGTGGGCGGAACTTCCTTGGACACAATGGCCGACGTCATGGCTCGGCCTCCCAGTCCGGCGTAGGCCCCCAAGGGTTCGACGCTGACCTTGGGACCGCCTTCAGCTCCCATATTGACACGCAAAATTTTGTCCATCCCTTGTCCTCCTGTCTGTCACCATGGGTTTCACACTGTGAAAACAGCCCCCTTTTTCAAAAACCGAAAAGAGGCCCTGTCGCCAATGTCTAATGGGAGACGGCGCCGAATTTGTGCAGAATTTTTTCCACCTCCTCGGGTTTATAGCCCACGATGACCTGATCATCGATGACGAGAGTGGGAAAGCTGCTCGCAGGATTGATTCGTTTCACGGCGGCAAGGACGGCCGAGCGCTCGTCTCCTGTCAATAGGTCCACCAGCACCAGCTCATGCTCTACCCCGTGCTCCTTCAAATACTCCTTGAGCCGACGGCAATGAGGGCACGTTTGCAAAGCATAGAGTGTGATCCGTTTTGGATTCGCAGGCCGTGTTTCGTTCACTGGGACTCCTTTTCAAGCCCATGATGTCCCTGGAGAAGGTTTTTATCATTGAATCTCTTTTGGGCCTAATTGCTTATATATACCACACTTTTGGTTCGATGTAAAGCCCACTCGGAGAGGCTTTTGAGAAGTGATGAATCTGTCCCTTGCGCGTAAACTGCCATTCATAGATGCCTCCCGTTTTTAATCCACGTCCCGATCTTGTCTTCAAAACCTTCCGATGCGCTCACCGGAGACCGAAAGGCCAGGACCTTTTAACTGAGTCTTTCTAGCCATGACCTGAAGCAGGCAAAGATGGGCATGGTCACATATCCTTGTGTGGGGTGAATGCCTGTGGACCAAGAAAAAACCCGGTCCCTATGCGGGGACCGGTGTTGGCTGAGAATTGATGCCTCAAGGGCCATAGCGCAACGTCAAGAGAGATTTCACGTAAAGCTGATTCTGTCGCACAGATCGGCGCCTTTAAAGGGCGTTCTTGTAAATTTGAATCACGTCTTCCAACGTGGGGCACCGAGGGTTGGTGAGGCCGCAGGCGTCTTTTTGAGCGTTTTGGGCCATTATGGGAATGTCTTTTTCCTGCACGCCCAGTTCCCGAAGTCCCCGAGGAATGCCCACATCCTGGGATAGGGTGACGATCGCTTCAAGAGCTTTCTCTGCAGCGCAGCGCGTGGAAAGCCCGGCGATGTTTTCTCCCATGGCGGCAGCGATATCCGCGAACCGTTCCATTTTGGCAATCATGTTGAAACGTTCCACATGGGGAAGCAAAATGGCGTTGCATACGCCGTGAGGCAGGTCATAAAAGCCGCCCAACTGATGAGCCATGGCGTGCACGTGGCCGAGGCTTGCGTTGTTAAAGGCCATGCCCGCGAGATATTCGGCATAGGCCATCTTGTCCCGTGCTTCCACATCGTTGCCGTTGGCAACCGCTGCACGCAGGTTTTCGGCAATGAGTTCAATAGCCTTTAGAGCGCAGGCATCTGTCACCGGCGTGGCAATGGTGGAAACATAGGCTTCCACCGCGTGAGTGAGCGCGTCCATTCCGGTGGCCGCGGTGAGGGCCGGCGGCATGCCCATCATGAGCAATGGGTCGTTGATGGCCACATTCGGTGTGACCCTCCAGTCCACGATGGCCATCTTCACCTTGGTGTCCGTGTTGGTGATGATGCAAAAGCGGGTCATTTCGCTGGCCGTTCCCGCGGTGGTGTTGACGGCGATGAAGGGGGGCATGGCCTTGGAAGACTTATCAATGCCTTCGTAGTCCCGAATGTGTCCGCCATTGGTGGCCACAAGGCCGATGCCCTTGGCGCAGTCGTGCGAGCTGCCGCCGCCGAGTGAGATAATGGAATCGCAGCCGTTTTGTTGGAAAACCTTCAGACCGTCATGGACATTCACGTCCGTGGGGTTGGGAACCGTTTCGTCAAAGACCACCACCTCCAGTCCCGCATCCTCTTTGAGAATTTTGATGATCTGGTCGGCGACTCCAGCATGGACGATTCCTTTGTCCGTGCATAGAAACGGTTTCTTGCCGCCGAGGACTTTGATCTGCTTGCCGATCTCTTTGTGGGCTCCAATGCCCATCAAGGTCACCGTGGGAATGAAAAAGCCGTACACCTGTTCTCGAACCGCCATGACATGCCTCCTTGTGTGTTGTGAAGAAGTTTTCAAACCGCACCCCATTTTGAAAGGACGCGTCATGACAGGTTCTATCAAGAAGAATACCAAGATAAAAAAGCATTGAAATGCAAATACTTAAAATGCCTAGGTCAAGACATGGGTCCCCTTCTTGGGGCTTTTTGGCCGCATCGGTTTCGCAGCTTGACGCGCCAAAAGAGCAGGATCCGCGCATGCCGGCGAATCCACGAAGAATCTTGCTGTGCGAGGCGTTTTGTCTCCTGGTGGTGCCGTGCTGTGTCAAAAGGATACGCAAGGGGGGCGGGTCTAGTATTCCAGACCGTAGGCCTTGATTTTGCGGTAAAGGGTTTTTCGGCTAATGCCCAAAGCCTTGGCCGTTTCAGTGCGGTTGCCCGCAAACAGGTCCAAGGCTTTAAGGATGTGCAGGCGTTCGACTTCGTGCAACGGAAGACATGCGGGGGCTGTGGCGTTGGAAAGGCGAAGGTTTCCCGTCAATTCCCGTGGAAGGTTTTGGGGCAAAATCAGCTGGTTTTCCGAAAGAATAAGGCAGCGTTCCAAAACGTTGCGCAGTTCCCGTACGTTCCCTGGCCAGTCATAGGCTGTAAGGTGCATCAAGGTTTCGTCTGCGAGGCGGAAAGGCCGATCCGGAGGGCTTAACCCTCCCAGGAAGTGCTCCACCAAAAGGGGGATGTCTTCTCGCCTTTCCCGCAGTGGTGGAAGGTGAATACGAAACACATTGAGTCGATGATAGAGTGCCTCGTGGAATCGACCTGCTTGCACTTCGGCTTCAAGGTCCCTGTGCGTGGCAAACACAAAGCGGACGTCTACGCGTCGTTCTTGCTGTTCACCGACGCGGCGGAACTTTTTCGTTTCCAACAGCCGTAACATGCTGCCTTGCAGCTCCAGGGGCATGTCCCCAATTTCATCCAGAAACAGGGTGCCGCCTTCGGCCAGATTCACCAGGCCTTCCCGTGTTTCTGTTGCCCCGGTAAAGGCTCCTTTGACAAACCCGAAAAGCTCACTTCGGAGAAGATCCTTTTGCAAAGAAGCGCAGTTTTTGACCACAAAGGGGCCCTCACGGCGTCTGCTCATGGCATGGATGTTTCGCGCCACCACGTCCTTTCCCGTGCCGGATTCGCCTGTGATGAGCACGGAGGTGTCGTGGGGGGCCACTTTGGCGATGAGTTCCATGATGTGTCGCATGGCTTGGGATCGACCGACGAGCCGAGGGGCGTCTGTGTCCACATGTCCCTGAAGCAGTCGCCGATTGTGCCTCTTGAGACACACTCGCTCGTAGGCTCTGTCTAAGATGACCTCCAGCCTTTCCATGGTAAACGGCTTGGTGATGTAATCGTAGGCGCCAAGCTTTACGGCCTTAAGGGCACTTTCCACCGTACCGTAGCCCGTGATCATAATCACTTCCGCATCCGGAAGCTTTTCTCGAAACATCGGCAACAACTCCAGCCCGTCCCCGTCTGGAAGGCGGATGTCGGTGACGATGACGTCAAATGTTTCTCGGTCAATGAGAACCCTGGCGGCCGCGGCGCTTTCCACTGTGACCACGTGCCTGTGGGGTACGGCCAGTTCCTTTTCGACTAGCTTGCGAATGGACGCTTCGTCGTCAATGACCAGAACGCGCATTGGAATCATGGCATCTTCCTGAAAACGACGCGGAATACCGATCCTTCTCCCAGTCGGCTTTCCACTTCTATGGACGCGTCATGGGCTTGCGCTATGGCATAGCACATGGAAAGCCCCATGCCCGTGCCCTGTCCTATAGGTTTGGTGGTGAAGAAAGGATCAAAAATCTTTGCCATGTTTTCCTGGGCGATGCCACAGCCGTTATCCCTGACTTCCAAAAAGACCCATTGGTCGTGGCGCACACCGGTGTGCACCTCGATGGTTCCCCCTTTTTCGGCTAAGGCGTCCAGGGCGTTGAGGAGCAAATTCAGGAGCAGCTGTTTGATTTCTGAAGGGGTGGCCCGAATGAGCGGGAGAGGCTCGAAGGGCTTCTGCTGCAGCACGATATGGGGATGTTCTTTGATCTTGTGCTGCACCAGCCGCACCGTTTCACGCACGCAATCGTTCAAGTTCACCGCGACCATGGTGCCCGAATGGGATCGACTGAAATGCAAAAGCCCCTGGACGATGTCTTGGCATCGGGCGCACTCGTTGAGAATGATTTCTACGGATTCGCTCAAATCCGACTCGAAATCCTTGGGCAGTCGGTCTCTTACGTCCGGTAGACGCTTTTTGATGGCCCGAGCAAAACCCAAGATGGCCGTCAAAGGATTGTTGATCTCGTGGGCAACTCCTGCTGCCAACAGCCCTACGGTGGACATCTTTTCCGCCTGCTGAAGCTTTGCCTGGTAGGCGCGTTCCAACGTGACATCCCGTTTTAGTAAAAGGATGTGGCAGGGACGCCCTTGGGAATTCCTCAAGGGAGAGGCCGTGATTTCAAAATGGCGCGTCGCCTCTCCCACGGTGTAGATATGTTCTTGCCGGCACACTCGGTTGGTGCGAAAGGCAATGTCAGCCGGGCATGGACGGCACGGTTTGTGGGCTTGGCGAAAGACATGATAGCACAGCCGTCCCACGGGAGAGCTTCCCCCGTAAACGTCATGGTAGACGCGGTTGACGGACGTGATGCGTCCTTCCGGGCTGACTACTGCCATGATGTCCGTAATGCCGTCGAGAATAGCCTGAATCTGCTGGCGCCGCCGCTCCAGTTCCAGCGTGGAGGCGTGGAGTTGGGCGATCTTTTCCTGAGCTTCTCGAAAAAAGCCCAGTTTAGAGTATTCAATTCCGATGAGGTCTTCCAGACTGGGAAGGGGTTTCATCACCACGCCTCCTCGCAGATGGCCAGAAGATCTTCCCATGTTGCAGGTCGTGGATTGGTCAGAAGGCATGCGTCATGGGAAGCCATACGGCATACGGTGGGCAGATGACTCGAATCGGGCACAAGGTCTCGCAGTCGATGCTTCATGCCAAGGGAACTGAAAAGGTTTTCCAGCCATTCGATGCCGGCCAGGGCTGCCTTGCGGTCATTTCTCCAGGTTTTTCCCGTGAGAATTTTTCCGATTTGGGCCATTTTGGTCAGGGCCCTTTCTGCGTTGAACCGCATGACGGCTGGCAGCAACACCGAATGCACTTCTCCGTGGAGCACATCAAACATGCCGCCCAGGGAATGGGCAAGGGCGTGATCCGCCCCCAGACTGGCATTGCTGAAAGCCATGCCCGCCGCCGTGCTGGCGATGCTCAGCGACTCGAGCACGGGCAGGGAAGGCTCTTGAGCCGCTCGAGGTAGCGACTTGGCAATGATCTCCACGGCCTTCAGGGACTGCACTTCCGTGAATGGCGAAGCGATGATGGACACGTACGACTCCACGGCGTGAGCGAGGGCGTCGACGGCGGCAGCCAACACCAAATGATGAGGTTTTGTGGTCAGCAGGACCGGATCGATGATGGAGATGTTCGGCACGAGAGTTCGGCTGACAATGGTCATTTTTAGGCGTCGGCGCGTATCGGTAATGATGGCGAATTGGGAAATGTCCGACCCACTGCCTGCCGTTGAGGGCAGAAAGACCATGGGCGGCAAAGGTCGATGAATTCGATTGGCTCCTTCGTAATCATGGATTCGACCACCGTTGCCGGCCACAATGGCGATGCCTTTGGCTGCATCCATAGGGCTGCCGCCCCCTAGGGCGATGATCACGTCGGCTTTATGTTCGGCGTAAAACAGCGCGCCATGAGCCACTTGCGTGTCCCGAGGATTGGAGACGACGTCTTCGTAATAGCACCATTGAAGGCCTTCCGATGTGAGAACGTCGAAAAGGCGTGAAACCCACCCAGCCTCCCGCAACCCCGGATCACTCACGACCATGGGCTTTTCCCCACCGAGCCTTTTGGCGCAGAGGGCGGCGTATTTGAGGGCACCGCGACCGAAGATGATCTCAGGAATGGAAAATTTCGTGATTTGCATGGGCTTGCCTCAAGGCATGCGTCCCACCCAACGGGCCGTGAGATAGGCCGTAGTATCGCCGATACAGCACCGCATTGGAAACCCCCAGAAAATGACCGAAGAGGGTGATGTGATTGCGAAGGGATGTTTTAAAAATGCCCTGGGAAAGATAACGCCGTGGAGAGGTGAGAAGCACATCAGGGGCCACCCACAGCCGTCCCAGCCGGCGGCATGCGCGCACAAAATCCACATCTTCCATAATGTACGGTGCCCTAAAGCCGCCGACCGCATCGAAGGTCTCACGGCGGCAGAAGAAGCCTTGATCGCCGTAGGGTAACCGAAAAAGTGAGGTTCTCCAATTGGCCCAGCGGGCCACGGCCCGCAATGCGCGATTGGTCGGTGAAAATCCAAGTCGAAACACCCCCAAGGCCGCTCCAGGATCTCGGCAGATCTGACGCACGTGATAGGCCGCGCAAAAACCTGGTGAGCAGTCATGGTGTAGGAACCACAAAACTTCCCCGGGGCACGCTCGAGCGCCGGCATTGAGTTGCAGCCCCCGTCCTAGAGGGCTTTGCACCCGAATGACGTCGCCTGTGCGGATGGGTTCTTGGGAAGCCAAAGCGGTCGTGCCCTGAACAATGCACACCGTATCTCCGGGCCACAAGATCCTGCGAAGATCTTCAAGCCATGGTGTGAGACTCTGTAAACCACCTATGGTTGGCACCACCACGGCCAGGGAATTTCGGAAAGCCCAGTGACGCTCCAGGAGCCTTAGATCTTCAGGTCGATCGATATCGGTTCGCAAGGGCAAAACCGCCAAGGAAAGGCCAAGACGGGAGAGAGTATGCTGCGTTCTTTGAAAGACGTCGGCCGATCCCCATGTGGAAAAAGAAAAAATTTCCGGGCATGGACGACGCAAACCGATGGCGTAAAAACCGCCGTCCCGGGCAGGACCCAACACAGCTTCGTGGGATTGAAGAAGACGAAAGGCTGCGGAAAGATCCTGCGCACACATGTCGCACACATCTGAGCCCATGAGGACGACGCGGGAAAAGCCGCGGGCGAAAAGCCGTTCAAAGGCCTCGGCCATGCGCTTTCCCAGGTGTCCTTCTCCTTGAGGGACCACAGGCCAGGGCACGGCAAAACGGCGCCGAAAATCATGAACGCGATCCGCCGTCGCCAGACTCACCTCAATGGTCGTCTGGGGACAAAGTCTCTGAAAGTCGTCCAAGACCCCAAAGGCGTAGCGAAGGAGTTGCTCGTAAATTTCGGAGGCCTTTGCAGCTCCTACACCGCGGGCCAGTCTCGACTTGACCGCTCCCGGTTCAGGATAACGCGCGAACACGATAACGGCTTGCCGGGGCATCAGTACGCCAAACTGCTGAGAGAACGCATGATCAAGGTAAAGCCCATGGCCAGCATGCCCATGAGGCCCATGCCGCACGAAAAACCGGCCAAAAGGACGGGGGCGTATTGGCGCCAGGCCAGCCCGTATTTTTTGGAAAAGTAGTACCGCCCCAGAAAGGCGCCGATGATTTCCAAGAAAATGCCGTGGGGTGTCGACTGCCCCAGACCTCGAACAATGCCGTAGATGAGTAAAATCGGCCAGTGCAAAACGCTCAGAATCCAATAGACCACGGCGCCAAGCCCTAAGCCCCACAGCACATAGTGGCCCTTGAGCGCTTCAAAGAAGGGCGAATAGCCCTCCAGCGTCGCGCTTTGCAGTAGCAGGGTGTTGAGGGCCTGCAGGTGCCAGAGTTCCTGGGCATAGGGGTATTGGCTTGATGGAATGGGCGCCAAGCGCCAGATGTATTGAGAAAACAGCAGACTGGCGATCATGACCACGGGAAAGACCAGAATTTCCGCCTTGATGATGCTTCGAAAACTGGTTCCCGTGAGCTCGATTTCGCGCCAGCGCACCGTGGCCTTGCCATAGTTGTGAAAGGGAATGGGCGCGTACCAGATGCCGATGCCGTGATAGCCGAAAAACTTGGACGCCGCGATGAAACTGGCTTCCCGCACCATGGGTAGACTCACGAACTGGCCCGTGATGCCTTCCATGCGCGCCGACACATAGCTGATAAACGGCGTGTAGACGAACCCGTAAGCCACTAAAAAAATCCATGGAAAACCGGGAACCAAAAAAGAGCAAAGAATCACGTAGGTCAGAGTGCTGCCCACGTAAATGCCGATGGCAATCCAAATGCTGAAATCCCCTCGCCCAGGAGGGGGAGTAAAGAGCTTCTGTATGCGTTGCCGAAAGGGGGCTAGGGCGTCGGATCTAAGCCCTCGAAGCACTTGGACGATGCCGATCAAGGCGATGGCCAACCCGATGCCAATGCCAAAGCTCATGTAAAAGTCGAAGTTGTTGGCAAAAACCGTATCTACCGTTCCCATGCCCTTGTGCCATCGCTGTAAAATGCCGTGATGGTACAAAATGGGATTGGCCGCCAAAGTGATAAGAAATCCCACAGCGCCCCCCACCACCGCCCAAAAGGGCAACACCATGCCGATGAAAAGAAGTCCCAAGTCCAACTGAATGCCCGTGGCCACCGCCGGCAGAATGTCTTCGGTTACGGGTGTCAGTTCGATCCAAGGAATGGGAAGCAGCCTCACGGGTTCGTTGAGAATCACTCCGGAAGCCGCCGGCAGCAGCACGTAAATGGCACCGAAACACAAACCCACCATCCCCCCTATGGAAAACAGGCGCCATTTCCAGCCCGTTTCTGTCTTTTCCGTGGATTCGGCCAAGGCCATGTTGCCCAAGGCTCCTACGGGCGCCATGGGAAAGGGTAACTTTTCCACGTCGGAGGTCAGCCGATACAGAGCGTAACCCAATCCGAAATGATCCACGGCCTGAATGAGTTCAAAACCCACCATGAGGAGAATGGGAATCAGCCAGTCTCGGTGGAAAAAAGTTCTTTCAATGAGCGATTCGGATCCGGGCTGCGGCGCGACCCATGAAGGAATGTGCTGAGTGAGGCCGAGAATGCGAGCGGCTTCCGATTGGACCAGGTACTGATTCCACAACAGTCCGGAAAAAGGCGAGGCCATGGCGGCTCCGGCCATGTAATAGAGCACAAAGATTTCTTGCTGGTTCAGACGCGTGTACGCCCTTTTGGCCACTTCGGCAAAAAGAATGATGGTCACCCAGCGTGCCGCCGGTCCGATGCCCGTGCCGATGACCAGGCCCAAATACATGGATCCCGGCATCATGAGAAATCCGATGAAAATGGCCCCGATCACCGATTTCCACCCGAAACCGTCTCGAAACTGTTCCGGTGGCGTGAGCAGATCTCGGTATTCTTTGAGTTCTTTGTCCTCGATCATGAAACGTCTCCCTGCGTCAGCCCCAGCCGTGGCCCATAGGCTTAGCAGCACGTCGGAAAATGTAGCCCGTGGGCGCGGCGCACGCCGCGGAACCTTCTCGCCCTTGCGGGCCTTCACGAGGTCAAAGCATCAAGCGCACGCTCAGACAAGCTCCTATAGGGGCAACACGTGGTAACTCACTGGCGTAAAAAGCCCCACGATAAGCCAGGCGATGGCCATGACCGTGTCCCCCACCACAAGGCCCACGAAGAGGCGCCGCACTTCCTTGAAGGCATTCACGCCGCCGTAGCGAAGGACCAACGTGTTACACAGCCAGCCCAGAAGAAAACTAAACCAGAGAATGCGCAAAGCCGAACTGTACGTGGTCAGGTATCCTATGGGATGCAGAGGCCACCACAAAAACCGCCGATATCCCAAAACAAGGAGGGCCATTACAGTGGCTCCGACCCCGGCAAACACCATGCTCCACGTCTTGGCCTCTTCAGGATAACGCAGCAGTTGTGCCGCCCCTTCATGAACGCGACGGCTTGTCTCCACGGCCCAATCGTCTGGAAGCATGGAGATGCCGTACTGAAAGCTCATGACCAGCATGGCCGCACCGGAAACCACGACCCCGACGAAAAGGGCCGCGACCACACCGATAAGAAATCGACGTCGCGTCTGCACCCCTTCGGCGGCCTTAGTGGCATGCAACAGGGACGGGAGCAAGGATTCACGCACATCCACAAAGGCCACCTTTTGCACGGCCAATCCCAAGGCCAAAGTGATCGGGGCGATGGTCTTGGAGGCCATCATGGCAAGAAAACCATCGGACGGTGCGGCCGTCAGCGTGAAGTAGGGAAGCCCTCCCTGGCAAATGAGGCGGGCCGTCACCAGGTGCAGCATGAAGCACACCCCGAGAAAAAGTAAGACCGGCAAGGGATCCATGTGAAAACGCACCATCCACAAAACCGCTCCACCGGCCCCAAGAACGAAAAGGATCAGAGCTTTTCTCGGAGCCACAAGGCTCTTGAGAGGCTCTTCGGCCTCAACACGGCGATGCCAAAGGCCGGCAAAGACCTGCATCAGGTGGGATCGAGCGAGCCACAGAATAAAGAAAAAAAACACCGCAAAGGCGCCGATCATCTGCATTTCTTCCACGCGCGCCAGAACCGGACCAAAGGTGGTGCCCAAGGCGGCCGACGGCAACCTCCACCCCACCACCTGCAGCAGACCCGGCAGCAATCCTCCCAGCAAAAAGAAGAACCATAAGCTGAACGAAACCTGTTTGGAGGTAAGATAGGCAAAGCCGATAAAGGCCGGGTAGACATAAATCTTGACTTTATAAAAGCCGGAAAGGAGCCCTTCCGGGGGAATATAGGGTTGCGCGAGAAACAACACGGGAATCTGAGGCACCTGAGGGAAATAGGTGTGCAGTCCGTTCAAAAGGTGCAGCATGACGGGAATGAAAAAACCCACCAGGAAAAATTTATGCGACAGATAAGCCCCTAGGTTTCCGCGTTCCGATTCCTCGCTGATTTCCATGGGAACGCGAAGAAGTGGAAAATTCATCTTTTCGTTTTCAATCCACTGATGGCTGAAAAGGCCGGTGAGCCCCACGAAGGCGGCGTAAATAAATCCGATAAAAAGTCCCCATAGGGCCAAAGGCGTCGCCCATTGTGCCCAAGGGATGCGGGCCAGCACTTCATACCAAGGGAGGTTGCGGCCGCTTTCAAAGCCTTGATACAGAAGCTGGAGGACATCGGGTTGTTTTGGAAAGAGGGTTTCGGGCAAGAGCTCTGTGAGGGTCTTGCCGGCGGGGTGTCCCGTGGTGGCCAGCCACCCCGGCGTGGTAATGTTGATGAGAAAGGTTCGAAAAAGACCGGTGTAGGCGATGCCCGTGGCCACGGTGACCATGGCCCACAGCAGCAGCAGCTCATGGGCCGCCAAGGCCGCGCTTCGATGAAGGGAACGAGCCAAGGGGTTGTAGATAGCAGCGAAAAACAACAAAACGGCGAAAGACGCCAACGGAAAGTGCCCGCCGGCCAAGGGGGTGTTCTGCAAGCGCACGTTGTTATAGGGTGTCAAGGCACAAAGAATCATGGACAAGAGTAGGCCCAGCGCGATGGCACTCCAGCGCAATCGACGTCCCTTCATGGTCTATCCTTGGCTCGATCCGCGGCCGGAAAAGGAGGCTTCACGGTTGCCCTCAAGGGCCTGGATCCCTGCAGTGGTCACCGACCTTCCGTACATGGCCTTGGTGTCCGCATCGAGAAGCCGCCATAAAAGCATCTGCTTTCTCATCACCTTGATGAAGTTGCGGTTGGCGCGCTGCCAGGTGGTTCTCTCCCCGGAGAGACGAATCATCTGAAGGGCCACTTCCATGTAGCCCGGTTCATCCGGCGAAGGGCAACAGTGGAGGTGAAGGCGCTGTTTGATGCCGAAATCAAAAGGAGCCAGCCACACATTAGCATAGAGCCAGAGACAGACGGGTTCGGGAAGCTGGCTTCCATCGGCACTGGGCGACTGGGGAGTGAGGCTCACGTCGTCCACAATAAAGGGCCCTTGCGCCACGTCCTGGTGGTCTAGAATGAATCGGGTCAAAAAGCCCATAATGCCCGCCTCTTCTTCGGGTTTGAGCAGGAAAGGCAGGCGAAGCTCCAGAAGATCGCCCTGGGCCGGGGGGACCGTCCATGTGCGGGTCACATCGGGCATGGCCAACGTGGCAGCCAGTCGCGCCGGGTATAAGGACGCCAGGAGCACCACGGAAAAGACCAGAACCATGCAGGCCACGCTGGCTAAGGAGGAATAATTGAAGCTGAGTTCGGCAAAGAGCTGCGTGGTGCCGAGAAAATGGGCCGTAAGCTGCGCCACAATGTAGCCGATGACCGTGGATAGGACGGCCAGGGACAGGGCTTCCACGATGAACAAAAATCCCACGTGGTTGGGGGCAAGTCCCACGGACGTGTAGACCCCGATTTCCGATTTCCTCTCGTGAACATGGCCGATCATGGTGTTGAGGCAGATGAAGACCACGATGAGCATGGGCACGAGCAGGTTGGCCACGCCTTGGTATCGCAGGGTCTTTGCGGCGGAGTGAAAGTAGGTGACGTCGGCGCCCACGAAAAGAGGGAAAGCCAGTCGGCGGGACAGGTCGTCGGCGATTTCCACCGCTTCGGAAGGCTCAGGGGTGATGAGCGCCACCGCTCGCACGGTTCCTCCCAGAGACATGCACGTGCTGTGGGGCATCAAGACGGTGGCGTCAGCAGATGCCGAACGAAACCGTTCGACCATGGGCATGACGGTTTCGCCGCCTTCCATAGCCTCCACTTCCTTTTCCGTGAGATCTTCGTCGGGGGCCACTTCGAGATAAGCCGGCTTGATGGAGGAGCCGTCCAGATCCGTAAAAGTTTCCAGGCGATCGGCATCAAAAAAGCCGACGATCGTAAAGGGCAGTTCCCACAGTTTCACGGTTTTTCCCACATCACGGGAAGGGTCTAGGCCGAGCTTTCCCGCAAGATCCGTGGAAAGGAGTATGGCCTGCGTGTCGTCGTCTCGAAACCAGCGGCCCACGCGCACGATCTTTTTCAAGGGTTCCGGTGCATGGGGACCCACGCCCAAGACCCCTTCCAGGGGAAGGCTCACGGATTCGGCTTTGATGGAGGCCACGGCGCGCAGGGAGGGGTGTGCGGGATCGATCCAGGAACGTGGCCATAGCGTGGCCCGATGCCCATAGCGGGCGGCAAGGCTCTGCAAGGAGATGGACGTCAGGGGCCGCCAGATATGATGCCGAATGAGCACGCCGGTGTAGGTGGGTTTTTGACCCACGCGAGTCATGGTGGTCTTGGTCAGGGTTTTGACATTGGTGAAGGACATGATGGTAAAGGTCAGGATAATGAGCGTGGTGGATGTGAGCGCCGTGCGCAGGCGACGGCGGTGGAGGTTGGAAGCCCCGATGGCGAACCCGGCGCCAAAGGCCTGCCATTTGTTGACGCTGTCCTTGGCCGCTGCGATTCCTTCTCGAGCCGACGACGCGGCCATTTCTCGTTCAAAGCGCACGAAAAGAATCCAGGCCACAGTGACACTCAAGGCCACGATGAAAAAAGCCAGAATCACCACCATGGGATTGTACGTCAAACGAAAGGCTGGATGCAGAGCGCGAATGGTGAGAATGGTGGCGATGAGCAGCACAAAAAATGCCGTTATCTGTTTGTAGATGTTTCTAAAGCAAAAGAGATACCGTTCCAGGCCATAGGCGAAGGGAACAAACAGGGCGATGAAGAACATCACCCCGCCGAGAACATCTCGTTGCGTGTTTTCCATTTCGTTGTAGACCGTGTTGAGCTTGGCCCAGGCGGAAACGGTCCCCTCCCATGCCCGGCTGTGTCGCAAAGAGGCCTCGTCTTCACGGGCTCGTTCCCGCTCTTGAACCGCTTCCCGGTAAAGATTTTCCAGGTAGCGGTTGCTGATGCCGTGGGTGGTGAGGTTTTTCAGGCGTTGTCCCACCAAATGGATCAGATCGTCCGCCACGCGGGCGGCCGTTTTCGTGATGAGTTCCGGCTGCCCAATGAGGTAGCCAAGGCCCATGGGGTTGGCCGTGCTGGCGTTAAGAAGCAGCAGTTCCTTGCGGAGAAGCGTATCGGAAAGAATGAGCTTGAAACGGCTGCCCTGTTCCAAGAAAAGGGACACGGCAAAGGTGTCTCGTCCGTCCACTCGGCTGTACCAATACCGCAGAGGGCGGGCTTCCGTCACCCCGTCCAGCACGGTGAGTTTTGTTAAATAGTCCATACGCTGCGGGTTGAACATCCCGAGAACATCAGTTTGCCGGCAGTGGAACATGACAAGGGTGGTACTGGCGATGCGCCCTTTGATTTTGAGACGGTAGTTTTCTTTGGAGGTCTGCACTTTGTCGGCAACCCATCGAATCTTGCCGGTGTTGGAATCGACCCCGTAAGGTTCGAGGATGAGCTTTTGAAAAGCCACCCGCATGTTGGCCACCGCGGGAATAAAGAAGGACCCGTCCTGAAAGGTCATGGCGCGGACCATGGAATGGCCCTGCAACGCGCACACGATGGTTCCAGGAGCCGGCTTGTCCGGAAAGAGTTCTCCTTGCCGTGTAAAAAGGGCTCGGCCTTCCACTGACGCCAAGCCTTGTATACCGGCTCGGCAACTTTCTCGGAGTTTTGGGTCGTCGAGAACTTTGGCCATGAGCTGAGGAAAGCTTTTCTGAAGCCGCTGCAGTACATGGAGGTTAACGTGGACGGTTGTATCGTTGGGCGTGTCCCAAAAAGTGCGGTAATTATTGACGCTGGTCACGGCAAAGGATGGACAACTGGAAAGGGCACCAATATCACAGGCCAAACACATGGTTCCGTGGCTTTCCACGGCATGGGCCGTGAATTCACGGCCATGGCGGCCGGTTTCGGCAAATACGGAGGGTTCCTGAATCTTTTTCGCCACGTCTTCCGCAGCGCGTCGAAACGTTTCGACCAGAAAAACGTTTCGCACCAAGCGATAGACCGGCTCCCGCAAAGGGAACGTACCACCCCATTCGCTCAAGGTCAGCAGATCAGACCCTGAGGAAAGGGACAGCCCCAAGTGCAACACCCTTTCGTAGTCGTCCACCACGTTGCGCAGCGCGATCCACGACTTGACCGTTTTGAGGCGCGCCGCAACCTCATTGCGCTCGCCCTGAAGGTCCGGTAACCCTTGGGCAATGAGTTCCAAAGCCAAGAGCCTCTCTTCGCGGCTCAGCTTTTCATGGGCTTTTTTCCAGCTCAGACGCCGAAACTTCAGCGCCTGCCCCATGATCGTTAAATCCCCCTGAGCTTCCCGGCTCAGTCGGTCCGCCTCATCCTTGGCTCGGACCACCACGTAGGACCAAACCAGGTTCTGGGAGGGGGTAGAATCTGGCTCGGGCTTTAAGGGATCGGGGCGTTTAAGGAGCCTGTAAAGTTCCTGGAGTTGGCGTTTTCGATCCTTCAAAGACCGTTGTTCCCTACGCAGACTTCGACGAGGTCCTTCCAGCGTCCACAGAAGATGGCGCGTGCCCAAAAGGCTTTGGCCGTGGCCGGAAACGGCCGCCAGAAGAACGGTGCGGGCCGGCGGATGCACGGCCAGATATTCGGCCAACTGCAACAATATGGCTGCCGAAACCGCCTGGTCCGCTCCCGGAGCCAGCCCGACGACGGGGGATGCCGCGTCGTACGGCGCTTCAATGATGACCAGTTCCCTGGAAAGGTGGGGGGAAGATCCGGGCACCAAGCCATAGACGTTGTATCCCAGACGATGTTCCCAATGACTGCGCACCAGGACGTGGGCACGCTCGCCATTGGATGCCGCACGTCGCAAGGCGAAAGCCACGTGCGGAGGGGCATAAAACCGAGGAAAATCCAAGGGCGTGGGAACGTTCTTGATGAGAAACTGATCGCGCGTGTCGGTGTCTTGGCCGAGAAAGATGACGGCCTTGGCCCCCAGTTGGGCTGCCAGCCACCAATTCTCGCCAGAGGAGACGTCCATGAGCACGAGGGCGTTGTCGATGTTGTGTCCGTCAAAGCGGTCTAAAGCCCCGTCCTGAACGTCCACCAAAGGTCCTTCCAGACCTTCGGGCGGGGTTTGGGACAGCAGAGCCATGTTGGGCGCCCAAGGATAAAGTGGATACCGCTTAGAGCCCACGCTAATGTGGCCCTCGTCCAAAACGGGTATAGGAACGAAGAACGCCTGGCGCCCCACAGACTTCAGCCCCAGGCGCTTAAAGGTGTCGGCGATGTAATCGGCAGCGGCATCACAACCCGGTGTGCCCGTGGAACGATCTGCCACCTGAGTGAGCCTCTGCAGATGCTGAACCAGCGCATCGTTCGAAGCCGCCCCGCTCGTGAAGGGCATGGCGGTGACAATCCAGCCCATGAGAAGAAAAAAAGCCCCAAGCGGCCCACGCGAGGAAGGAACCCCCGCGCCTGCACGCCTCCACAAGCAGCCCCGTTGCGCCTTCCCTGGCACTGGGTTCATCGACAGGACCATCAAAGCACCTGGCCTACGGAGATCTTCAGCTTTTCGCGATCTTCGATACGATCGATGCGGCCGTCTCGAATCCACACGACTCGGTCCGACACGCTGATCATCTTCAGGTCGTGTGTGGCCGAAATGATGGTGACGCCACGTTCTTGGGACAGATCCTTAAGAAGCGAGATAATTTCTTCGCCTGTGGTCAAGTCCAGGTTTCCCGTGGGTTCATCGGCCAAAATGATGGCCGGATCATTGGCCAGGGCTCGAGCCACGGCCACCCGCTGTTGCTGACCGCCGGAAAGTTCGGAAGGCTTGTGTTGGTATCGTTCGGCCAGACCGACAAGTTTCAAGAGTTCCATGCCCTTGTCCATGGACTCGTCTCGGCCCATGCCGGCGAAAATCATGGGCAGGGTGACGTTCTCGATGGCCGTCATCACCTGTATGAGGTTAAAGGTTTGGAAGATGTAGCCGATCTTGCGGCATCGAAGCCATGCCAGCTCGTAGGCGTCCAGCTGCGCGACGTCCACTTCGTCGATGAAAACGCGCCCCGATGTGGGCTTGTCCAGGGCGCCGATCATGTTGAAGAGGGTGGTTTTGCCAGACCCGGACGGTCCCATGATGGACAGGTATTCTCCCGCCTTGATTTCCAAGGACACGCCGCGAAGGGCCTGGACCTCTTCCTGGCCCATGCGAAAGACCTTCATGACATCCACCAGCCGAACCACATTGTGCGTGCCGTTTTCACTCATGCGCACTAAGGCTCCGATCTCAAAGCCATGGCCGGTTCCATGCGCGCGGCCACCCACGCCGGGTACATCACCCCCACAAGGCTGAGAACCACCGCCAGGGCCACAGATTTTAGCATCAGGAACGCCATGGCGCCCAAGGGCGGATGCACGATGACCAAGGGGCCAAGGCGCAGCGCAAGGGTCACCACCGCCGTGATTCCCCCCAAAAGGCTGCCTGCGCATCCGCCGATCAGTCCCTGGTAGGCAGCTTCCAGGACGAAGAGCTTGATGACGAAACTGTCGAGAGCGCCCAGGCACTTCAAGGTGCCGATTTCTCGAAATCGTTCGGTGACGGCCATGAGCTGTGCATTGACGATCCCTACGGTGCAGACCAAAAGGGAAAGCACCACGAGCCATCGGTCCTTGGCATTGCTGCCGAAGTGGCCGTTTGTCGGCACATAGCCGGCGGAAAGAATGCGCTGGCGAAAAGCCTCATCGGCCGAGGGCCATAGCCCTTCCAGAATGACGTACACGGCAAAGGTGTAGGCCAAAAAAGCGACCGCCAAGACCAACGCGGAGGTGGTGATCATGGAACGAAACAGGCGGGCTCGAAGAGCATTGAAGGAAATGCGAAGGACTTGGGACCAGGGGAGGACGTTTTGTCGATCGATACTGTGGGCCATGGGCTCTTTACTCACGCCAAGGGACCTCGGGTCACGACAAAAAGTGCTAGAGCATTCTTTAAGCTTTCAGGACGAGGTTTTCAATGGCCCGCACCGTTTCTTGAGCCCCGTTGGTCTTCAAACGGCCTGGAGCCGGCGGCGGGCTTGAGAGTGCCTCCTGAATCTGGGCAGCCAGCCGGTTGGGATCCAGTGAGCGAAGAATGCGCAATACGCCCAAAGATTCCAGACGCTCAGCGCGCAAAGCCTGTTCGCGGTTTTGCGGAAAGGGGTACACGAGGGCTTTGACGCCGGAGGCGATGATATCCATGCAGGTGTTATAGCCTGCCATGCTGATGGAAAGCTCTGCTTGGGCCAAGACGTTCAAGAAAACATGGGAAAAGGGCTGCCACGAAATTCTTGGGTCTCTGGAAGCCAGGGCTCGCAGGGTTTCGCGGTCCTGGGATTCCATAAAAGGACCTTCGTGAACGTGAAGACGAAGGCCAGCATGGGGAATCTTCCCAAAGGCGTCAAAGACAGCCCGAATCAATTCCACGCCAACGCGACCGCCGCCCGTGCTCAGCACAATCCGTCCGGCTTCCCTGTGGGGTTGGGGATCGAGGTGGTTACGGGTCACGTAACCCGTGTAATGAATGGGTGGGTCAATATCCGGCACGCGGCCAAATGTTTCCTCCAACCGAACACAGGCCGGGTCGGCGTGGACCAAGATGAGGTCGTAGTAGCGGTTGACGATCTTGAGCACTCTTTCTTCAAAAGCTTTTGCGTCGGCTTTTTCCACCAGAATGTCTCGAAGACTGCAGACCACGCGGGCTCGGTGAGCGGATGCGGCGTTTTTTTCCAAAAGAGGAATAAGTTCAAACTGAAATCGCTTTCGGCCGAAGGGGAAGAGTTCGAGAAGCAAAACATCCGGTTGAATGGCGTCATGGAGGTCGAGAAGAATTTTTTGGCGTGCCTCTTGAACTTCTCGAACATCCCCTCGGTCGGTCTCCAGAGCGGTGAACTGGGGATCCATCATGAGAGGCGGCAAAGCGATGCGGCGCACATGACTCGAGGCCCGAAAGCCCGGCAGGGGCTGACCCCCTTCCACAAAATAGAGCTCATGATCGGAAAACGCTTCGGCGATAAGCATGCTTCGAAGAAAATGGCCAATTCCAAGCACATGCTGGCAATACTGTAGAATTTTCATGAGCTTAGGATTCCATGCACATGAGAGAAAGAGTCGCTAAAGGCCTCACGGGCCAGCACTCGGCGAAGGGTGTCGTTCAGAAGTCCAAAAAGGGCCGTAGGCTGTTGTCGTCCTGCTCGGTTCAGTCTGTGAAAAAGGCGTCGGCGAAGCCTCAGAGATAATTCCAGTTGAAGACCTTTGCCTGAACGGCCTCGGTTGCACAAGTTCTCCGGTTGTAAGCCTTGAAAATCCAGATGACAAGCCACGATAAATCCTGCGTTTGTCAGGGCTTCGGCACAGGCCGCTTGGAAATTCGTGTCGAGGCCGCCAAGATAAATGTCCACATCGTCATGAGTGCATCCGTGAATCGTCACGATTTTCCAGGAAACGGCCGCCAAGGCGAGCGCTACGGGTTCGTCAAATCGTGTGCTGGTGATGTGCAGGGTCCCATTGTTCTCTCTTTTGAGCCCGTCGAAGTGGTAAAAAGAGTGGGAACCTTGGGCGATGGAGCGCGCCACCTCCGACGTCCCTGGTTCTATGCCTCCGCCGTGTGGGGCCATAACCGCCAATCCAGATCGACCTGTGCGCCATTCGATGACGTAGTCTCGACCGGAAACTTCGCGCCTCACTAAGGCATAGTAAGATTCATAAGAGTTCATGGACCCACACGTCCGGGATTCTTCAACTTTCCGTGACCGCAAAAAGGGTGTGAGGGGCATATGGGCAAGGTAGGGGCGGCTTGTGAACCCGCCCATGCGCCCTGGTCCTGATGCTTGCTTGCGTAGTCGACCGCGGTTTACCTATCGCCCCTGCGCGCTTTAGACAAGGGGGACGTGGGCCGAGATGGCCGATCCAACCGAATCCTTCTAAAGGCATTTTCTCAGGGTGCTCGAAATCTTTTTGAAAATGCGGACCGCCTCGGCTACCTTTTAATAGGGTTTCCTGTAGGCTCTTTTTCTATCTTTGCATGCGTTCTTGCCTAACCTCATGTGCAAAGGTAAAGCGCCACCTCCGATAAGCCGGACTGCACACACAGATAGTGAACCAGGCGTGGCGATATTCAAAGAAGAATTTTGCCACAAAAATCCGTGTACAGATGTCAACGAGGAGGAGGGTGTCCATGGAAAGCAAAGTGGTCCAAGCGTTAGGAATGCGGCACGAGCCCGTGGCCATTTTTTGGACGGACGAAAAGCCCCAGGGCGCTTCGGTTTTTCGCCCGGGCAAATGGGGCTGTGTCATGTGGATGCTGGTGGGAGCGTCTCGAGGAAAGCCCGCGGCGTTCGATCGAGAATCCTATGGGTGTTGGGGAGGGGGCGTCGGTTTGGGCTTTGGCAATCAGTACAGGGCGTTTCCGGGAGGCGAAGCGTGCTTTCACTATTTTTTGTCCGTTGGAAACAAGCATTGGGAGCAGGGGCGGGCCGTCTGTGAAAAGATGGAAAATTCCGGGGCTGCAGCATTTGTGGAGGATTTTCGAGAAGGCGAAGCGTATCTCAAGGATCCCAAGCTTGTTGAGCGCTTCGTTCAAGACCTGCCCATCACGGAGATCCCTGCGCGCTACGTGGTCTTTCAACCGCTCAGCGCGGCGAATGCCACGCAAGGGGCGCCGCAGGTGGTTGTCTTTTGGGCTGAGCCGCACCAGCTGGCCGCGTTGGTCGTCTTGACCAACTACGGTCGGGAAGGTAACGAGCATGTGATCGTTCCCTTTGCGGCAGGGTGCCAAAGCATCGGCATCTATGCTTATCACGAAGGCCAAAAGAAAAAACCTCGCGGTGTGATCGGCCAGATGGATCTTTCCGCACGCCTGAATGTCTGCAAGACCATGGGTGACCATGTGTTTACCTTTGCGGCTCCGTGGAGGCTTTTCATGGAGCTTGAGGAAAACGTGACGGGCAGTTTTGCGGACCGATCCGTCTGGAGCCAGCTCAAGGCACGATTGGGGATTGCCAAGACAGGCACTCCGTGATAGCCAGAAGGCTTCTGCGGCGTGGAGGGGTGCGCCGGAAAAGGTGCGTTTTGTTAAAGGGAGTGCCCATGGACGTTCCTGTGATGAGCCGAGTTTACGTGATTTTCAAGAGGACGCGCTGCTGCATTCGCATCTATACGGACATGGATCGGCACGGCTTTCAATCGGCCCTTGAGCAGGCCATGAAACAACGCAGAAGTCTTTTCCTTCATGTGTATCAGCCCAATGGAAAAGGATTTTACAAGAGCCACACGACGGTGACCCCTTACGAAATTCTGGTGGACTGCATGTTTCATGTAGAAGAAGTGAACCATAACGGCGAGGATCCCTGCACGGACAAGGGCAAGGAAGCTCGATTGCTGGAAAGGCTTTTTAAGGAGCACGGCCTGAAGTAACGGGTGCGCGGTCCTTGGGACGGGCCGGGCGCCGTGGTATGCGTGAAGGAGGGATCCATGAGCGAGAAAGATCAGGAGTCGCGGTGGTTGGAGACCATCAGCGCCCTGGAAAAGGAACGCGACCTTTTGCGCCGGCGCGTTGAGGAATTGGAAGAGGCCCTTCAGGGGTGCCTGAGCCGTTCTCGACACTGACTGGGGTGCGGGTTTGCCGACTGGTGGCTGGACGCCACAAAGGTTCTTACCGAAAAAACCAGCCCTTTTCCTTTTAGCAAGATCCCCTGTCACGCCGCGAATGCAGACAAGGAAGACCCGGTCCAAGAGCCTTCCCAGGAGCCGTCATGACGAAGCGGAATTCGGACTTCGTCTTTTTCATTGACGGAAAGCCGGTGGATGAGGACGCGCTGGGGCGCCGGCTTCCCACAGGATTAACGCTGGATGCGCCGTCCATGACCTATGCCCAGTACTTCAGGGCACTGGAAGAGGCTTTGCAGCAGAATGCGCTGGAGCCTTTGCGGCGGAGTTTGGAAGTCCTCACGGGAATGCCCGTCCTAGCAAAATGGATTCGCCAGGTGCGAATCGACAGCGTCAAGCACGGCGCCCTATACCACGTGGCCAAAATCACGGTGTCCCTGGACGGCCGAAACCATACCTTCGTCTTGAACTCAGCCATGCACCTTCATAGGCAAAAGGCTCTCCAGCGGGAATGGCACACCTTGCAGTCCCTTGTCCAAACGCCCGTGGGACCCTATGTGCCGCAAGCCCTTTATTTGGGGCGAGGTCATTGGCATGATGAAAGCGCCGAGGCCAGGCCCTTTGGCTTTTTTCTTGGTCGGTGGTTTGAAGGCTTCCACGAGTGGCATATGGAAAAGGGTCCCGACGGGTGTGGGGAAACCGTCAGGGTTTGGGACGATTCCCCCAAAGGAACCGTGCTCACGCCACGCCAGACGGCGCAGCTCATGGAACAGGCGGCCTACATCCTGACGCTCGCGTTGGACCGAGAGTCTTATCTTCAGGTCTATCCCTGGCATCACGCTGCGGGGGATTTCGTGGTCGCCGTTGACCAAGACAAAGTGGCCGTTCGCCTTATTTCCGCTCGAAATCGTACCGTGTTTATGCCGCCAGGTTCCCAGGATCATGAACGACTTTCGGCGGTGGCCGCTTTCTTTTTCATGCTGTCCTTTCGCATGCGTGTGGATCGCCACCAGGGCGTGGGAGACTTGGTGTGGGCTTCAGCACCCTGGCTGCGCGCGGTCGTGCGCGGCTTTTTTCGAGGTTGGACCGATGCCGCACTCGATCAGGAACCCCTGACAGCCCAGCAGATTTTCACAACATTTCAATCTTTTGATGCCGAGGACTGGGAAGCCGTCGGTTCCGTACTGCAGGACCATCTCGTGGTGGATGCCGAGGAAGCCCCGCTGGTTTTGCGACACCTCGAGGAACATGCCAGGGACCTGGAGAAGGCCTTGCGCGCCGCGCCCCTTGAATAAGCTATGTGCAGCTGCGGGGCATCAAGGGCGGGAAACAAAAAAGGGGGCTTCATGTGCCCCCTTTTTCCATTCTGGTAGTCCCAACGGGATTCGAACCCGTGTCTCTGGCGTGAGAGGCCAGTATCCTAGGCCGCTAGACGATGGGACCAAAAAAATGGCTGGGGGACTAGGATTCGAACCTAGGCTAGCGGATCCAGAGTCCGCCGTCCTACCGCTAGACGATCCCCCAACGGAATGGCGACAGCCTAATGGAATCTCTTCGTCAAGTCAAGGCCCAAACATGGCGGGCAAAGCCAAAGGCTTTGCTGCTCCATTTCCACCTGTGCGCCGCTCGAAAGATTGGCTATATTGTCAACGAGTAACCATGGGGCGCCTGCCAGCGCCGAGTGGGCACGAAAGAGGGGAGAGACATTGTACCAACATCTGCTTGCAGAAGAACCCGGACAATTTGACGTGGGCCTCTATCGCCTGCGCATGGAGGAATTGCTGCCGCATGACAATCCGGCCAATGCCTTGTTTTACCGGGCACTGGAGTATGCGCTCGTCCTTCACGAAGGGCAGATTCGAAAATCAGGGGCGCCCTACATCAGCCATCCCTGTGCCGTGGCTTATATTCTGGCCAAGGAAATGAGAATCCGGGACCCGGAAATGCTGGCCGCGGCCATTTTACACGATGTCATTGAAGACGTTCCATCTATAGACTACGAAGTCATCGAGCAAGCCTTTGGTACGACTGTGGCGGACCTGGTGGAAGGGTGCACCAAAATGACCCGTCTGCATCAGGACCGTGCCGTGCTCAAGGACTTGACCCATAGCAAGATTTTGCAGACGGCCAGTCAGAGGCTGGGGGTCTTGATCGTCAAGCTTGCGGATCGCCTGCACAACCTGCGCACCCTGCATTATCTTCCCAAACCCAAGCGACAGCGCATCGCCCAGGAAACCGTAGAAATCTATGCGCCCCTGGCCGCCAAGCTCAATATTTTTCCTCTTAAGCGCGAACTTTACCACCTTTCCCTTTCCTACCTCTACCCCAAGAAAAGCAAAAAAATCCTCAATGCCCTGCGCTCGCTCTACTCCCATGCCAGTGTTCTGGAAATCACGGAGCGCCTCAAGGAAGCCTTTGCGCGCCGAAGTATGGACGTGATTCTTCGCAGTCGCGTCAAAGGCTTGGGCACCTATTACGATGCGGCCAAAGGAACCTTGCGTTTGGCCAACGCGGAAAACCGGGTGGATTTCACGGTAGTGTTGCCGTCCAATGACGTGGATGCCTGCTATTGCGCCCTGGGCGTTGTCAATACCTCCCTGACTCCAGTGCCGCGCAGCCTTCGGGATTTTATCGCAAACCCCAAGAACAATGGTTACATGAGCCTGCACACCCGGATTCACTACAAAGGCGAAAATTACTTGGTCAAGGTGCGCACGGCCGCTATGGATGAGTGGGCCACCTACGGCGTGCTGAGCCAATGGAACAATCCGGAAAGGATCTCAGAGGCCTATCTCAAAGAGATCAGCGAGTTTTTGCGCAGTGTGGGCGAATACGGCGGCCCGGCGCCTCAGCGCCGGAACCTCATTCAGCTCTCTGAGGCCGAGGAGGTGACGGTTTACACACCACACGGGGACGCTCACACGTTTCCTCTAGGAAGCATCGTGCTGGACTTTGCCTTCAAGATTCACTCGGATTTGGGCAACCACTGTGTGGGAGGCATCATCGGCGGGCGCCGTGTGCCCCCGACGCACAAACTCAAAGACGGCGACACCGTGCGGGTGCTCAAGGTAGACACGGCCGTGCGCTTTGATCCCGACCTGGAGCGCCTTTGCATGACGCCAAAGGCCCGCAACGCCATTTCCAAGGAAATTGCAAGGCGGCGGCGAAACTGCGCCCATGACATCGGGCGCGATCTCTTGCTTCAAGAACTGGCGCAGCATGGGTGGACGCAGAAAGCTTTGGAACGCGAGGAAGTTCCCCTTATTTTGGAGGTGCTCAACGTCAAATCCCTGGAAGACCTTTTTGTTATGATCGGCCAGGATCTCCTTTCACCCCATGCTTTTCTCTATTATTTGCAGGATGTGCCCAAGAAATCCATGGGCAAAGCGCGCCCACGGCCTGAAGAAGACGAACCGATTCACGAACGCAAGGTGCTCAAGGTGAACGATCTGGATCCCGCCGTGCACAAGTTTGCGGGGTGCTGCCATCCGTATCCGGGGGAACGCCACGTGCTGGCCACGCTCAGTGAACGAGGCGTCACGTTTCATCGGTCTCAATGCAGCGATGTGACAGAACGCCACGGTTTACCGCCCCACAAGCTTCTCGACGTGCAGTGGGATGAGGCGCTTCCTTGGAGAAGTCCCGTGGCCATGTGGGTGAGGGTGCTGAGTTCGGACAAACAGGCTTTGCTGCCCCTTTTGGGAAAGATTCCTTTGGGAATTGAGGTGAGGCGCCTGGAGGGGCAATTTCGCAAGGACCTTCCTCAGTGGGCGGCTTTTCAAGTCATTTTGGAGAGTTTTAAAGACGCTCGGCACCTCTTTGGGCGCTTTCCTTCAGGAGCCGTTATTGTGGAAAGGTACACCTCTCTGGATGCCGCTCTGGATCTTGAGGACTGATTCAATGAATGGAGCGATTGTTGTGGGTTTCCTTGAAGATCTTTCGCGCCACGGCATGGAGATCCGTCTTTTTCATGCCGGCTACTTCCACGAGAAGAAACTGAATCCACGCCCCGCAGCAGAAGCTTAGAAGACCCTGAGGATTCTTGAAAACAGCCTCTTCCAACGCGCCGTCCTCATAGGCCTTGGCCATAAGGTCCATGAGAACCAAAAAAAGTTCGCCTTCTCCGTATCGACGCACGGCGTCCCGGTACAGGGCGGCCAGTTCGGGATTCCTTTGGAGAATCTTGGCACTCTCGCGGCATGCCTGCAACAATGTCATCGGGTTTTCGTGACCTCCTTGCCATGCCTTGTTCTTGATTTTTCTTGGTCTTGGTTTATGGTGTATAGCAAATTTTTTGCACAACTGAAAAGATGTGAAGGCAAGAAATTTCCGCTCGGCAGAAAGGAGTTTTTAGCATGTTTCAGGAAACGAGGCGTGGATGCCGTCTATTCCGGATGGCGGCCGTGTTTGCATTCGTCATGGTGCTTGGAGCCTCAGCTATACCGCATGAGGCTCACGGGGCCGCGAGCCTTTTCGGGTCCAATCTTCCTCCGTCTTTTGCGGACTTGGCGGACAAAGTTAAAGATTCGGTGGTCAACATTTCCACCACGCAGGTCATCAAGGGGCATCCGTTGCAACCTTTTATGGAACCCAATTCTCCCTTTCGAGAGTTTTTCGGGGACGAGTTTTTCAAGCGCTTTTTCGGGGACATACCCAAAGGATCTAGGAAGACCAACTCCTTGGGTTCCGGCGTGGTCATCGATGCCTCGGGACTCATCTTGACCAACAATCACGTGGTGGAAAAGGCCACAGAAATCAAGATCAAGCTTCAAAACGGACAGGAATACGCGGCCAAGGTCGTGGGACGGGACCCAAAGACCGACCTGGCTCTCATTCAGGCGGAACCTGACAAGAATTTTCCTAAGCCCGCTGCACTGGGGGATTCGAACGCTTTGCGCGTGGGAGACTGGGTAATGGCGGTGGGCAATCCCTTTGGGCTGGGCCATACGGTCACGGTCGGCATTATCAGTGCCAAGGGCCGAATCATCGGCGCGGGGCCATACGACGACTTTCTGCAAACCGATGCGGCCATCAACCCGGGCAATTCGGGCGGGCCGTTGTTCAACATGAACGGTGAAGTGGTGGGCATCAATACGGCCATTGTGGCCCGAGGGCAGGGCATAGGCTTTGCCATTCCCATCAATGTGGCCAAGGACCTCTTGCCCCAGTTGCGCACGGGCAAGATCGTGCGAGGATGGCTGGGTATCATGATTCAGGATGTGACGCCGGAAATCGGGGAATCCTTTGGCCTCAAGGAGACTAAGGGAGTCTTGGTTTCCGATGTGGTTAAGGACAGTCCCGCCGAAAAAGGCGGCATTGAGGTAGGAGACATCATCACGAAATTCAACGGCGAAGAGGTCCATGACGCCCACGAGCTTTCTCGACGCGTGGCGGCGACCCCACCCAATTCCAAGGTCAAAGTGGAATTGCTTCGAGATGGCTCCAAGAAAGTTTTGACCATCACCTTGGGCACCATGCCCGACGAAGAGGAGGCGGCGGCTCAGCCCGAGAGTAGAGAAAGCGTGTGGGGCCTCAAGGTCCAAAACATGACCAAGCCACTGGCCGAGCGTTTCGGGTGGGACTCCTCAGAACGCGGGGTCATCGTGACCGAAGTGGAGCCGGACAGCCCCGCAGCGGAGGCTCGCATACAGCCGGGAGATCTCATCAAGGAAGTGAACCGCAAAAAGATACAAAATGTGCGGGATTACAACCAGGCCATGAAAGGCGCGGAAAAGAAGAAAAGTTTGTTGCTTTTGGTGAAGCGAGGACAACGATCCTTTTACGTGGTGCTCCAGAGGTCAGAAAGTTAACGGCCTTGTCCCGGTGGGAAGGGGATCCTTTTACGGTCGAGCCAGCGAGAGTCCACAAACTTTGGGAAGCGCAGGATTCCCGCGTGCTCGGGAACGACGGTGATGACAACCCGGTCGCATGGGCCAGAGCTGCGGGATTTTGGCGGCTCGGAATGACCTTCGAAAAAGCGTCTTACCCTAGGGCGGTTTGCGTAGATTCCTGCGGGCGCGGGAATGATGGAGGACGAATCGAAAAGCGGTGCCGAAGGGGTATCGTTCATTCAATGAAAACCCAAGGATGCGGGTTCCTCAAAGAGGGAGGGGATGAACTTTTCAAAAAGGGGACTGTGCTGTCCCCGGCAACCGACGAGGATTTCGACAAAAGGAGGGATATGGCATGGGTCAGGTTGGAAGGTGTGGACGCGCGGTTGGAGTCATCATTCTCCTGGTCTTCATGTTGTGGACGGCTGGAGTCAAGGCCGCGGAGGTGCCGAATTTTCCCAGTGAACTGTCCATCGGCCAGTCGCGCTGTGTGCTGAACGGCTTTGGTGTGCGTAAGAAATTTATTGTGGACGTTTATTATGGCGCTTTGTACTTGACCGAAAAGTCTTCCAACCCCCAGACGATCATTCAAGCGGACGAGGCTAAGGGCATAGTGATGCATTTCGTTTACAAGAAAGTGGAAGCCCCAAAGCTGGTGGAAACCTGGAAGGAAGGCTTTGAAAAGACCGCTCCCAACCTCGGTTCGGACCTCAAGAGCCGTGTGGAGAAATTCATGGGCTACTTCACGGAACCGGTGAAGAAAGGTGAGGAAATTCGGCTGCTTTACGAACCCGGCCTGGGAACCCATGTGGTGATCAAGGGGCAGGAAAAGGGCGTCGTGCCGGGCGCCGACTTCATGCAGGCGCTTTGGGGCATTTTCCTTGGCGACAATCCTGCTTCGGAATCGTTGAAGAAAGGCATGTTGGGACAATCGTAGAATGCGTCACGAAGAGTTTTTCGAGCCTTTTATGGTCACGGTTTCGCCTGAGCAGATTCGGCGCGAAAAGGAAAAGGCTCGAGCTCTAAGAAAAACCCAGTGGTGGCAGCGCCAGCTTGCCAAAGGGCGCTGCCACTATTGTGGCAAGGCGGTTTCGTCCAAGGAACTGACCATGGACCACGTGGTACCCCTGGTGCGCGGCGGGCGCAGCACCAAAGGCAACGTGGTGCCCTGCTGCAAAGAATGCAATTCCAAGAAAAAATACCTGCTGCCCGTGGAATGGGCGGACTACCTTAAGCGGTTTGCGCAAACGACATCCTCGTGATCGTGCAGGTGATGCGATGACATCGGTCACTCAACCCGCCTCGAGCGAAGAGCAGATGGAATGTAGCGCATGCCCTTTGGCCGTATATTGTTTTTCGGACCCCAGCACATGGGTTTTTCGCACCATGGCCGAACTTGAAGAGAAGACGCGAAAGATTCGGGAATGCGCCGTGCGTAAAGGGGACGTTAAGGCAACACGGTGATTCGAGACATGCCCCCCGGTTCCCGTTCCACTTGAATCTGGGTTGGAATCTCTTCGGCCAGCCGTTTCACATGGGAAATAATGCCCACCATCTTGCCGTTGCTCTGAAGCCGACGCAGCGCTGCGATGACCCGGTAAAGGGTTTCTTCATCCAGAGTTCCAAAGCCCTCGTCAAGAAAAAGGGACTCGATCTTTCGATGTTGGGCGGCAAGGTCCGCCAAGCCCAAAGCTAAGCTCAGGCTCACCACGAAAGTCTCGCCACCGGAAAGGGTGCGCACAGATCGCTGGCTTCTCTGGTGCATGAGATCCTCGACCACCAAGCCAAAGCCGTTGTCTTTCATGGGGCGCAGCCTGTAGCGGCCGCTGAGGAGTTCCAGGTGGGTGTTGGCCTGTTCCATGAGGCGCTCCAGCATGGCCCGGCGCACTTTTTCTCGAGCCTCGGCGCTCTGTACCTCCCGAAAGGCCTTTTCCTCGGCCGCCAGTTCTCCCAGAAGTCGCTCTTGATCCTCCACGGCTTGAAGCAATTCTCGGTGTTCCTGAATTGATTGATGAAAGCGGTCCAACCGAGCCTCAAGGTCGTGGAGTTCCTGCTGCAGGCTCTCAATGCGCTTGTGCCGGTCGAGGATGCGCTCGGCAAGCTCTTGCGCCGATGCCCCTTCTTCGAGGACCGGCCCAACCGCAGAAATGGCTTGCTGTGCTGCGTCGACGAGGGCGCGAGCTTTTGTCAAGTTTTCGCGGGCATGGGCAACCCGATCCCGAAAGGCCGGCTCGTCCTTCAATAATTTGAACGCAGCCAACGCCGTCGTCACGGAATCCAGCCCGATGAGCCTGACGGAGTCTTCGAGCTCCTTTCGTAAGGCTTCATAAGTTTTCTGACTGGTTTGCAGCTCCGTTTCAAGGGCCAGCAGCTCTTTGGCCGTCGCTTGGAGACTTTGTTGGAGTTCTTCCATGCGCCCTTGCAGTTCTTCCTGTTCACGACTCCACCGCTGCAAGTTTTCCTCTAAGCTCCGCTGTTCAGCCTCTGCGTCACGCCCGAGATAAATGGCTTCTCGTTCAGCTTTCATGGATGCCAGGGTGGATTGCAAAGACTCGACCTGCATGCCGGCTGCCTCTTTTTCCTTTTCCAGGCGCGCCAGGTTCAGGGCAATGGCTTCCAACTGTGACTTCAAAGAGGGTATACGCTCCGCAAGATCCCTCTGTTCCTGTGCCGCCCGCTCATAGGAAAGCCGGCGCCGATGAAGACGCTGAAGCAGGGGGGTCTCCTGACCCTTTTCGGGAAGCCGTTCTCCGTAAGCCGGTAAGAATCGTTGGAGATCCCCAGCCACGGCCTGTGCGTCACCCCTCAACTGCTCCAGCGATCTTTGGATCTTCATGACGGCTTCTTGATGCTCTCGATATGTTTCCTCAAGACGCCGACGCTTTTCTTCATCCCTTGAAGAAGCCCGAAGTCTTCGGCGAAGCGTCCAGTCCACCCATGCCACGCGCCATCTTTTGAACCGGCTGGAACGAAGCACCGATCGAGCATGCCGAAGGCCTTCTTGGAGGCCGCGAAGGGTTTCTTCCAGGGTGTGCGGCTCGGCCAGGTCCACGTTCAGGCCGGCTTTACGGCAGACTTCCTGCCATTCTTCATGGATTTGGGATGCAGCCTGCGCCTTTTTTTCCAGCTGAATGCTTTCAGTGTCCATATTTGACAATTCGGCTTTGAGGGCGGTGATACGGTCTTGAAGGGCATCGATTCGGCCGTGAAGTTCCGAAAAGTCTGGGAGACCTTCCGTGACAAAGGGATGGGTGGGGGAACCGCACAGAGGGCATGGCTTTCCTTCTTGCAGCATGGCCCGTTCGCTGCTGACCCTTTGAAAACTTTCCCTCCACGTTATGTCGGCTTCATAAAGGCGAATGTGCGCGAGGGCTTCTTCCAGGGCCGCGAGCGTTTTCGCCCGGCGTGCCCTCAGCTTTTCACGCGCCTTTTCCATGTCCGTGGCGAGGCCTTGTTGGTGAAAGCGCCGGGAAATGGATAGAAGTTTCTTGTAAGCGGAAAGGTATCTCTTGCGTTTCTTGATGTCTTCTTTCAAGTTTTCTGGCGTCTTGTCCCCGATGAGCGCTCGAATTTCCTGTTTGAGGGATTCTTTTTTGAGGACAGCCCGACCGGCTTTGGCCTGCATGCGCTGGTGCCGCGCTCGTGCCCGTTCCAGGTCCGTTGCCACTTTTTCAAGGCTCTTTTGGGCTTCCGGCAGTTGAGCTGCTAGAGAGTCTTCTTCTTCTCGAAGACGCGCCAGTCGCTCCAAAAGTTCCTGAATCTTGACCATGTCTTTGGCCAAAGCGGCGTCGGTTCTGTCTTGATCCAGTTTCTCGGCCAGGGATGTGGCTCGGGCGGATGTTTCCTCCAGGTGGGCCTTGATCTGATCTTGGCGGGCCAGCGCGTCTCGATGAGCGCGCTCCAATTCCATGGATCGGGCCAAAGCCTCTTGAAGCCGCTGCTCGTGTCGCTGAATTTCCCGGTCTTTGCGCGCGGCGTGTTCCAGATCGGGAAGTCTGGCTGCGTACTGTTGCTGTGCTTCTTCCAAGGAAGACCGGGCCATGGCCCAACGGTTTTGCAATTCCTGCAGTGTTTTTCGTTCCTCGGCCGATTTTTGACGAAGATGATCCATGCGGCTTTGAAGCCCTTGCCGGGTTTCCTCTAGTGTCATGAACCGCCGCAAGGCCTCCATGACGGGTTCGTTACCCCGCAGAGCTTCCATGTGCTGCAGGGCTTGCTGCGCTGCCTGGTCTTGGGCTTCGGCGGCCGAAAGGTTTTCTTGTGCTTGTTGAAGCTCTTGGTGCAAGCGTTCCACCGTTTCGAGCCGGCGTTTCCTTTCTTCCAGTTGAGCCATTTCTGCCTGCAGATCGTCCAGTTCGGCCCGCCGTTCGCTTCGCTGTTGTTCCAGTTCCCGCTGGCGCTCTCGGTCCACCAGGGGATATGAGGCGGCACGTTCCTGGAGCTGTAGCAAACGTTCCCGTGCAGCCGCTGTCCGGTGTTGAAGCTCCTGGGCCAGGTCCTGAGCCACTTCCGCGCCCATGATCATTTCAAGAATTTCCGCCCGTTCACTTTCCAGAGCGTTCAGAAAAGCGGCAAATTGGCCCTGAGCCAGAAGAACCGAGCGGCAGAATCGTTTGAAATCCAACCCGGTGAGTTCGCTCAGTCGCGAGCGGACGCGAAGCACGCGATCTTCCAAAAGCTTTTCCGTGCCATTAACAAGGGAAAGGGACATTTCGGGGCCGAGAAGCCCGTTGGGTCCTTGTCGAGCCCACCATCGGCTGCGATAGACCTTTTCGGCCACCTGAAAGGTGACCTCGGCATAGGATTCCTCTTCTAGCCAGCTGGTAATGTCCCGTTCCGGATGGCGAAGGCGCGCGGTTTCCCCGTACAGACCGAGGGTGATGGCGTCCAAAATGGAGGATTTTCCCGCGCCGTTCGGCCCGGTGATGGCAAAGAGTCCGGTGTCCGAAAGAGGAGGGGCATCAAAGCGAATGTCCCATTCGCCTCGAAGGGAGCTGATGTTCTTGAAGCGAAGGCGCAGTATTTTCATGCTTTGAACTCCATGATCCGTTCACAATCGTTCCACCCTGCCGTGTCACGATCCCGTCACGCCGATCCTCTTTTGTCAAGCTTTTCCTTGACATCGGTCGAAGAGGTTTTGGGTTGGCCTGCATGGGGCGTTCCGCCGCACGTCAGCGACGGTGACAAGCCACGCGCCGACCTGAGCCGAGGTCTCTCAACGGCGGCACCCATTGGCTGCAGATGGCTTCTCGTTCCCGGCATCGAGGATGAAAAGCACAGCCACTTGGGGGTCGAATGGGGCTGGGAACATCGCCCTCCAAAAGAATGCGTGCCTTTCGAATTGCTGCCTTGGGGTCAGGGACGGGAGCGGCCGACAAAAGGGCTTGTGCATAGGGGTGAAGGGGTTCCTGAAAAAAAGCTTCCTTCGGGCCGGTTTCCACCAGACGTCCCAGATACATGACCCCGATGCGGTGCGCCATGTGTTGTACCACCCTCAGGTCATGGGAAATGAACAAGTAGGTGAGTTTCATCTGCTCTTGAAGTTCTTCCAAGAGGTTGATCACTTGGGCTTGAATGGAAACATCCAAGGCCGAGACGGGCTCATCGGCCACCAAAAAGATCGGGTTCAGGGCCAGGGCTCGAGCGATGACAATGCGCTGGCGTTGTCCTCCGGAAAATTCATGAGGATAACGTTCGGCGTGGTCCGGCCTGAGCCCTACGCGATGAAGCAAGTCGGCGACCTTTTCTCGACGTTCCGCGGCCGAGCCCCATCGATGAATCACCAGGGGCTCTTCTATGAGTTGACCAATTTTTTTTCTGGGGTTCAAGGCCGAATAGGGATCTTGGTATATGATTTGAGCGCGGCGACGGAACTGAAAGATTTCTCGGGCACTCAGGGATTCCAAATCTTTCCCTTCAAAGAACACGTGCCCACTGCTCGGCTCCTCCAGGCGCAGCAGGAGGCGCCCCAGCGTCGATTTACCGCACCCGCTTTCCCCGACAAGGGCGAAGACTTCCCGACGGGCTATGGAGAAACTCACATCCTCCACGGCTCGAACCACACCCGCCCTGGATCCAAAACCCGTTCCGTGAAGGGGGTAATGTTTAACAAGATTTTTCGCCTCGCAGATGACTTCTTTCATGACCCGATGACCAGATGCCAGCATCGAACGCGATGCCCTTGGGAAAGCTCTGTCCAGGGCGGAACGTCAACCAAGCAGGGCCCTTTGGCTCGTGAGCAACGGTCCTGAAAAGCGCAGCCTTGAGGCAGCCGGTGAAGGCTAGGCACCGTGCCCGGAATGGGTGTGAGTTTTCCCCTGGGCCCAGCGATTTTGGGCAGAGACGCAAAGAGCCCCTGAGTGTACGGGTGTGCCGGATTGGAGAACAGCTCTTCTACGCTGGCTTCTTCCACGACCCTTCCTGCGTACATTACCACGACACGGCGGCAAGTTTCCGCCACAACGCCCAGGTCATGCGTGATCAGCAAAACAGCCATGCCGATTTCTTCTTTTAGTCGGCGCATGAGATCCAGGATTTGAGCCTGAATGGTCACATCCAAGGCGGTTGTGGGTTCGTCCGCGATGAGGATTCTGGGCCGACAGGCTAAGGCCATGGCAATCATGACCCTTTGGCGCATGCCGCCGGACATCTGATGTGGATAGTAGTGCGCTCGCGATTCAGGATCGGGAATGCCCACCAGGGACAGAGCGCGGACGGCTTCGCGCGCAGCTTCTTTTTTGCTCAATCCCCTGTGTTTGCGAAGCACTTCTTGAATTTGAAAGCCCACGGTGGACACAGGATTGAGAGATGTCATGGGTTCCTGAAAAATCATGGAAATCTCGTTGCCGCGCAGGCGTCGCAAAGCGCTTTCGGGAAGGGAGACAAGATCGACACCCGCATACAGGATGCGCCCCGCGGCGATTCTTCCCTGAGGCTTGGGAATGAGCCGCAGTATGGAAAGCGCCGTCACGCTCTTACCGCATCCGCTTTCTCCCACAATTCCCAAGGTCTCGCCGTGATGCAGCTGAAGATCCACACCGTCCACGGCACGCACGACGCCGTGCCGCAGGCGAAACTCAGTGCACAGGCCCTGGATATCCAACAGAGCGGGTGTCATCGAGACCTCAAGGTCGGGTCCAGCACGTCGCGCAGTCCGTCTCCAAATAGGTTAAAGCCGAGCACCAATAGCAAGATGGCCAAACCCGGAAAGGCAGCCACATGAGGTGCCGTTTGGATGTATTGCCGCCCTTCGCTGAGCATGGCACCCCATTCAGGCTGCGGCGGCTGGGCTCCAAGTCCGAGAAAGCCCAGAGCCGCCGCTTGCAGCACAGCGGTGCCCATGCCCAGCGTGGCGTAGACGATAATGGGGGCAAAGGTGTTGGGCAAAATATGAAAGAAAAGCACTCGAGCATGGCTTCCCCCTAGATGTCGAACGGCTTGGACAAAGAGCCGCTGCCTGAGGGACAAGACGTTGGAGCGCACGATGCGTGCATAATGGGGAATGTAGACGACGCCTACGGCGATCATGGTGTTGGGAAGACTGGGACCCAAAATGGCCGTGATGACAATGGCCAACAGCACGGCTGGAAAGGCTAAAAGGACATCCATGATTCGCATGATGAGGCTGTCCAGTGGATCGCCGAAATACCCTGCTACGAGCCCGAGCAAAGTGCCCGGAACAAGGGAAATGCTCACGCTGATCAAGCCGATCAGGAGGGAAATGCGGCTGCCGTGAATGACCCGGCTCAGAATATCCCTTCCCAAGCTGTCGGTGCCAAAGAGATGTTTGGATCCGGGAGGTTGCAGTCGGTCCAGCGGGGCCGGCACCAAGGGGTCGTAAGGAGCTACGGCGGGTCCGAGCGCCGCAACAATGACAATGCCCACGATGATGCTCAGGCCTAAAGCGGCCGTGCGATGGCGCAGAAGATCGCGAAGCAGTTCCGATCTATTCATGGATACGAATCCTGGGATCTAAAAACACGTAGACCACATCCACCAGGAGATTGATCAGCGTCATGAGGACCGCAAAGATAAGAACGCAGCTTTGCACCGCAACGTAGTCGCGCCCCATGAGAGAGTCTACGACGTAGCGCCCCAGGCCGGGCCAGGAAAAAATGGTTTCCGTCAACACCGCCCCACTGAGCAGCAGGCCTAAATTCAGTCCCAGAACGGTCACCACAGGAAGCATGGCATTGCGAAGGGCATGGCGAAGGACCACCACCCATTCGTCCATGCCCTTGGCACGAGCCGTTCGAATGTAGTCCTTGTTCAGGACTTCCAACATGCTGGACCGTGTGATGCGTGCCACCACGGCCATGGGGATCGTGGCCAAGGTCAAGCTGGGGAGCGCTAGGTGATGCAGTCCGTTCCAGAAAACATTCCAGCGCCACGAAAGCACAGCATCCACGAGCACGAGACCCGTAATGGCCGGAATATTCAGGCTCATGTCCATCCTGCCCATCATGGGAAAGAGAGGGTATTTGACGGAAAAAAGGTACATGAGCATGAGGCCCAACCAAAAGATGGGCATGGAAACACCCACCAGGGCGAGAAACATGGTGCTGTAATCCCACAAGGAATATTGACGCACGGCGGAAACCACGCCGGCACCCATCCCCAAGACGGTGGCCAAAAACATGGCCGAAAGAGACAGTTCCACGGTGGCCAACAGCCGAGGGCCGATTTCCTTCAGGACGGGTGTGCCCGTGCGTAAGGACACCCCCAGATCCCCTTTCAGGGCAGACGTGAGATAGAACCAGTACTGGACCGCCATGGAGCGGTCCAGCCCCAACTTGTGACGAAGACGTGCCAATTCTTCAGGTGAGGCATATTCGCCCAAAAGGAGCTGCGCGGGGTCACCGGGAATCATGCGCAGCATGAGAAAGACCAGCAGCGAAACCCCGAACAGGATAACGATCAACTGTCCAAGACGCCTGCCCACGTAGCCCCATGGCATGGGTAGAGTCCCTCCTTCTACATTTCCTTCCACACCATTTCAAAGGAATTCAGGCCGTTGGGTCGAAGCGGCACATCATGAAGTCTCTTGCTGTAGCAGCGCACGATGGTCGAATGGGCCAAAGGCACCCACGGAGCCTCTCGATGAAAGATTTCCTGAGCTTTCATGTAAAGTTTAGCCCGCTCATCTTTGTTAAAGATTATTTGAGCACGTTTCACCATGTCCGTAAATTCGGCGTTTTTCCAAAGCGCTACATTGGCGGCACCCGGCGTCACGGCCGTATCTGCCGAAAGCAGGCCGTAGAGGAAATTATCGGGATCCGCATTCCCTCCCAACCAGCCTAGCATGCACAGGTCATGCTCGCCGTTGCCCGTTTTCTTGAGGTAGGTGCCCCAGTCGTAGCGGACGATCTTGGCTTTGACACCCACAGCCCCCAAATAGGCCTGAATCAGTTCAGCCGTCTTCACCGGTTCCGGCATGTAAGCACGGGATACGGGCATGGCCCACAGTTCCAGTTCCGTGTTGAAATCAAAGCCGGCTTCCTGAAGCAGCTTCTTTGCCTTTTCAGGGTTGTAGTCATAAGGCTGAACACTGTCGTTGTAACTCCAAATGGTGGGTGGAAATGGATTCTTGGCCGGAATCGCCAATCCTTGAAAGATCGCTTTAATCAGCGTGTCCTTGTCGATGGCATGGCTGATGGCTTGGCGAACTCGAGGGTCTTTGAGTGCCGGCTTTTCCGTGTTGAAAGCCAGATACCCCACATTGATGCTCGGACGTTCAATGACCTTAAGGTTTGGATCCTTTCTCACCAGGGCGATGGAATCGGGATCCAAATCGTCGGCGATATCCACGGTGCCTGACTGAAGCGCCATGAGCCGCGCAGAAGGCTCAGGAATGGCCTTCAAAATGATCCGTCCCACCTTCGCCTTGTTGCCCCAATAGTTTTCGTTGCGTTCCAGCACGATCTGGTCGTCTTTGACCCATTTGACGAATTTGAAGGGACCTGTACCCACAGGATGCAAGCCGATCTGGTCCTTGTATTCGGCCAAAGCCTTGGGGGACACGATGGGGCAAAGCCAGAGGGCCAGGTTGTTAAGCAGCGGAGCATACGGTTTCTTGGTGATCAACTGCACGGTAAACTCATCCACCACCTTCACCTGCGCCACCATGCCCAGGGAGAGGTTCAGATAGGCCCACTTGCCGTAGGCGTAAAATGGATGGTTCTTGTCGATCACTCGGGCAAAGGAGTCGTAGACCGCCTGGGCATTAAATGGCGTGCCGTCATGAAAAGTGACGCCTTTGCGCAGGTGAAACGTCCAGGTGAGTCCATCTGCGCTCACTTCCCAGGCCGTGGCCAGCTGAGGCTCGATGTCCATTGAGTTGTCCCCGAATTTGACAAGGTTTTCATAAATCTGAATACCTGCCTTGATGGATTCTCCATCGGTGGCTTGCGCCAGATCCAAAGAAACGGAATCCCCACCTCGGCCCCAAATCAGCGTGGCGTCCGGATTGGCTTGATCCGCCGCCATACTCGGTGCTGAAACGAAAACACCCAGTAAGGCCAGGATCACGAACATCTTCCGCATGGCTTCCTCCTTGTCATGTTAGGTTAACGGATTCGCATCTCCACGAAAACCTTACCCTGCGACCGGAGATCTTGGCTGTTGTTATAGTTTTTGGGGCGTGGGCCTGCAACACCTCGATCATGGCCTTCCACACCGCCAGGTGCCCTCGCACGCACAGGTCCAGCCACGGACCTTGCGCCACTTCGTCCGCCACTTCGGTGACCACTTCAAGGTAGGTTATGTGCGGTTGCTGAGCGCTGTAGTGGAATTGGGCTACCCGGGGTACGGGAGGAAGCAGCGCCGCGGGACCTTGCATCACAGAGGGAAAAATTTTCGGCTCCCAGCGCTCGGCATAGCGATGATACCGCGCTCGTAGTTCCTCGTTCTTTTGCACCAACTCAGCCTCGTCCTGCACATGCCGTTGAATGTTCCGAGCAAGCTGCAGAGCCCATGGGTGGTTGGGGTTTTCGGGTGCGTCGAGGTAGGGAAGATAGACGTAAAGAAAAGCTCGAGGGATCCAGTGTTCGGCAAACACGCCGGGAAGATACCCGGAAAAAGGCTGGTCCCACTCGTGGCTTGGCACGCCGTGACCGTCCAAGATCATTTCGGGAAGCCATCGTTCCCACACGCGGCGCTTGGCCAACGCTTCGGGAAACCGGGGCCTTTCCAGGAAATAGTCTTCATAAAATTCGCAGCCCAAAGCATTGTATCGTGCAGCATGCAGTTTGTGGCCTGAAGCCCTCAGATGAAGGCGTTCAAAGGCGGCGACGCCGTCCGCGTTTTCCAGGGGAATCCATGCGAGATTGAGCTTTTGAAGGAGAGTTCGTCCTTCGTTTGTGGATACCGCCGTCCAAGCCGAAAACAAGGCCGCTTCGGTGCTGGATACTTCGTTGGCATGGTGTCGTGCGTTAAAAACCAGAGTGGGTTTTATAAGGCGCAACCGCGATCTTGAGACGGTTTGGGAAGGCGAGGGAAGCGTGGCTTCAAGGGCCCAGACAGGGCGGCCCTGAAAGGTTTTGGCCGCCTGCCACGCCTTGAGTCCCGGCAAACTCGAAAGCTTTCGAACCCATCGGGCCACATCCCGAAACGCAAGAAGGCGATCCGTTGGCGGCGGATCCATGACTTCACGCTCACGGGCTTTCGGCAGAGAGCGCGGAGGGCGTGGGGCGGGACATCGAAGGACGATGTGATCTTTTGTGTTCGACAAAACGCCGTCGAGGCCTAGTCGGGACAGGATGTTGCCCAATTGATGCTGGTCCTGAGGACAAGCCGGCGGGGAAAGGGCCAATGCCATATCCCAGTGTCGCTTGTGACAGCGCAGCCATGAGATGCGAGGCTCTTCTTCGGCGTCGGCGCTGCCTTGGGGAACACTCTGAACGCAGGCCAATGGATGGATTATGGATTCCGCAAACGGTTGGGCCTCCAGACGAGCTCTGGCGTGCCCCCCAGGACTTTTCCACGCCACGAACGGCATGACCTGTCCCAGTTGCAAGGATTCGCAAAGGTCATGGCGCGCGGCGAATTCTTTGTAGGCTTCGAGAATCGTGAAATAGAGGTCCTCGTGAAGGGCCTCCATGGGGGAGAGCCTTTCCTGGTCCAGGCCCAAGGCTTTTTCGGTTTCCTCAATCCGAACGTCGATGCGAATTTCTTTCCAGAACGCTCGAAGCCGAGCCGGAGAGCCTACGGACAGGCGCCGTTCCATGGATTTCCAAAGTGCCGGTAGCCATCTCTTGCCAAAGACTCTCCAGAACACTTCGCGATCCGTGGGAATGGAGCGGTCCAGCACGATATGGGATCCTTGCATCAACCGGAGGCCCGAGGTGGTGGGGTGGACCGTTCCGGCGTGTTCAAGTTGCCCGAAGTAAGGAAGTGCCGAGCAGCGGGGAGTCAATGCCTCGTGCAGGAGAAGCTGCCCTTCAGGGTTCCAGGCCCGGACGCGATAGGTGTCCTGCTGGACAGGATCCATGCGAAGGCGAATTTTCGAAACATCCCACTCGAGGCTTTGGGCGAGGAGGTCTGGACCTGGATAAATTTCCTGAAGCCAACGCGTGCGGGTTTCCATGCTGCCCTCAGGGCCCCTAAAGGGTGAGAAAGAAAGCTCCAGGGTATGGACGCACGCGTCCTTGTCGTTGTGAAGATCGCGAAGGGCGGGCAGCACTTTTTCCAAAAGCCAGCAAAGGCCTGGCTTGTAAGCGTTATAGACTTCTAGGGACGGTTGGTAACCTTTGGCTTTGAGAATCTTCTCCAAGCGAGCCTTGAGGCGGTATCGCACCGGTTCAGGTTTGCTCACAAAGACTGTTCCCCTAAGAGGACCACTCCCCGAAGGGAGGCGCCTAACGAGCTTTTCCAGTCGAAGGTCTTCAGCGATCCATTGGCACTCTCGTATCAGGGGCGAATGCGATGCCTCGGACTGAACAGGTGCCGAGCGTTTCACCAGCCTCGTGATGAGCTGCACCTTGTCACGCAGCGCCTCGATCGGCTCTGCTTCGGGACCCGGCTCACGGACTGCCCACAGAAGCCAGCCTTTAAGAGCCCTCTCCAGAGAGGCTCCTGAGCCCTCAAGGATGAGATGCCGGCAGTTCTTTTCGGCGAAGCGGACCAGGGCCTTGTCGCCCCAAGTTTTTTCTCGCAGTTCCAAAACGATGCCGTGCTGGTCCGCTGCAGCCAAAGAAATGAAAGGGATATGGATTTGCGTGGCTTCCAAGCTGAGTCGAGACAGCACATGGCACAGGGTCCATCCGAGGCGAGGCGACAATCTTGGGGATGGGAGAGCCACGGTCAGGGAAAGGGATCGCTGCCTTGGGTCTTCTTCGAGAGTTTCGAAGATTCCGTGAGGGCTTGAGAGATTCAAGAGATTCGGCGCGTTCTTGGGGTTTAAACTCTGGTGCCGCTTTACTGGAGGACAAGAAAGATCCAGAAGGGCCGCCTTGGCTTGGCTGATCTTGTGCGTAAGGCACGGCTTCTTAAGGTCACCTGTGTTCCAGGCCATCAGCACCTGGGTGTCGGGCAACCATTGAAGAACGGACCAGGTTTCGGGAAGATTGGGCAGATCTAGCGCATCGCAAACCGCCAAGAGGCGTAAAAAAGAGGCTATTGCCTCCGGTGACTGGCCGGTTGCCACGACGCGGCCAAGGCTTTGTCGAACGAGGCGCACCGGGGACGGCGAAGGGGTGTTTTCGACCGCCTGCGCGGGGAGGCGAACCACCAGGTGAGGTTGGGGGCCTTGAGGTCCGCGAAATCGCACGAGGGGAGCTTCAAGGCGCACGGAGTCAAAAGCCCAGCGGCATGCCACATGCGCTGCCTCCGCCCACACCACGCTCCACGACAGATTCCGCGGAAGAACCAGCCTCACGGTCACGCGGTCGATGACGCCGTCCGCGTCCGTGTCTTCATAGATTTTTTGTCTAGCAAAAAGCTGCGCCAGCATACTTCATCCACGGCATGAAAAGGTTTCAGAAGTGTTCGAAGGTTTCCTTTGTCCACGGAGGAGAACCATGGCCACCTTCATGGTAGGGTCGTGGGTGAGGGCGGGCGGCGCCAGGGGGCAAAGCGCGGCAGAAGCACAATGCCGGGAACGGCACCCAGGACGCTCAGGGTGTAAAACCACGGCCATCCCAGGGCGGCCACGAGAAATCCTGTGGGGGTTCCGGCCAACACTCTGGAAACGGCCATGAGGCTTGAGAGCAACGCGTACTGTGTGGCGGTGTAACGCCTGTCGCACAAGCTCATGAGAAAAGCCAAAAAGGCCGCCGTGCCCAGGCCGCCGCACAGGTTTTCCAGGGCTACAGCCCCTACCAGAAAGGCATAATTCGGTCCAGCCAGGGCCAGACCCACAAAGGCGAGATTTGAAAAGGCCTGAAGGAAGGCTGCCACCCATAAAGACCGAGCGATGCCCAGGCGATGCACCAGAGCCCCTCCGATTAATGTGCCCACGATGGTGCTCACCAGGCCGAAGGCCTTGTTCACAGTACCAACATCCGTTCGGGTAAAGCCCAAGTCTAGCAAGAACGGCGTGGTCAGAGCGCCGGCCAGTGCGTCACTGAGTTTGAAGACCATGACAAACACCAGGATGGCCACGGCGCCGGGGCGCGTAAAATAGTTGGTCAAAGGAGCCCATACGGTTTCCTTGAGGTTTTTGGGACCGAGTTCGGCCGCTTCCCCACTGTTGGCCGGCTCCGGGCACAAGAAGGTCCACAGGGTACATGCCCCCATGAGCATGCCCATGGAAAGGTATACGGTCCGCCAGGGTAGATGGTCCGAAAGGATCAGGGCCATGGCCCCTGAGGTGAGCATGGCCAATCGGTAGCCCACGACGCTCATGGCCGCTCCGGCCCCTTTGTCCGCATCGGGCAGCACTTCCGCTCGGTACGCGTCGATGACGATATCCTGACTGGCACTCCAAAAGGCGATGATGAAGGCCAGAGCGCCCATGAGCTGAAGATGGCGAGAGGGGGTGAGCGACCCCAGGATCAGAAGGCTTGCACTGAGAAGGATCTGGGTGGTAAGGATCCAACCCCGGCGCCTGCCAAGCCAAGGTGCAGTAAAACGATCCATCAGGGGTGCCCAGGCCACCTTGAGCGTATAAGGCAAGCCGACCAGAGAAAAGAGGCCGATGAGGCGAATGTCCACCTTTTCGGACATCATCCAGGCCTGAAGCGTGCTTCCGGTCAGGGCCAAAGGCAGGCCGGACGAAAATCCTAGACCCAGCAGACCTAGCACATGTCGTCGGCCATAAACGCACAACCAGGACGAGGACACTTTTCCTCCGTAAACGGATCAAAGCATCGAGGCCATCGAGGAGTGATTTCTCTCGAAGACTTTGCATCGCAATGGAAAATGCCCGTGGCCCCCATGATGGCGGTGCACCGGGTTTACCCTTTCGTTCTGAGCCGTCATTTTGCCGGACTCATCCGCACCCCGGAGGATCCTTTGTGGCGCCAGGTGGTGCCTGACCCAAGAGAGCTGGACGAAAGCGACCCTGTGGGCTTGAGGGATCCTTTGGGGGAGGAGCGTCGTTCCCCCGTGCCCAACCTTGTTCATCGATATCCCGATCGCGTGTTGTGGATTGTCACCGACGCCTGTGCCGTGCATTGCCGCTTCTGCACGCGAAAACGGCGCTGGACGCACCCGGTGCCTCTTCATGACGACCTCATTCGTGAGGCGTTGCACTATATTCGAAAAACCCCCGCGATTCATGATGTCATTCTTTCCGGGGGCGATCCACTCATGCTGCCCTTGGAGCTTCTGGAAGAGCTGATGGCCAAGGTGCGGGAAATTCCTCACGTGCGCCTCCTTCGGCTCGGCACGCGGGTGCCTTTTGCCGATCCGGTACGCATCACGCCCACCGTGGCGCGACGCCTGGCCGCTTACGGTCCCTTGTACATGAACATTCATGTGAATCATCCATGGGAAATTTCCGAAGAGAGCCGTGAAGCCTGCCGCCTGCTGGCCGATGCCGGCATTCCTTTGGGAAGCCAAACGGTGCTGCTCAAGGGCATTAACGATTCGGCCCCTGTCTTGAGCAGCCTGTTCACGGAACTCCTCACCCTCAGAGTGCGCCCCTATTACCTGCTGCAAATGGACCTCATGCAGGGCACGCGCCACTTTCGAACCCCTCTGGCAGCCGGAGCGGAACTCATGGCGGCTTTGCGCAACCGGATTTCCGGGCTGGCCATTCCCCAATTCGTTGTGGACCTTCCCCAGGGTTTGGGAAAGGTGCCCATCACGGCGTCCGCCGTCGAGCGCGTGGATGCAGACCGTGTGATCCTGCAGAATTTCGCCGGGCATGCCACGGCCTATCCACTGGAACCTGAGGAAAGGGGACGTTTGCGGCACATTTTGGGGTTGGGCTGAGGCATGCCGAAGCACAGCCAAGCTCATGGGCATCGTGGGCACCGGAGAGGCGTCCTGGGCCGATGAGCCCGCATCAAGAAATTCGTTCCCAGATAGGGCCGTGGGCGGAATCTCGAACGACGATCCCCAGACGGCGCAGCTCTTCTCGAAGCGCGTCGGCTCGAGCCCAATCCTTGCGGGCGCGGGCGGCTTCCCTCTGATCCATGAGGGCCTTTTCTTCGTTGGACAAGGGGCGAAGTTCCGGCTCAAACAGACCCAGAATGCGATCCACGTTTTGAACCGCCTGAAGAGCGGCTTCCTTGGCCCGCGGTGCCAGAGGGCCTTGATCCATGCGCTGATGCATTGTGCGGACGAAATCGAAAAGGGCTGCCAGGGCCTTGGGTGTGTTCACGTCGTTGGCCAGAGCCTCAAAAAAGTCTCGCTCCAGCGAAAACACCTCTTCTTCCACTCCGTTGACGGCGCCATCGTCCACCGGACTATGGCGCAGCCGATGGATGAATTCCCTTACCCTCTTGAGCCCCCGGGCGGCGCTTTGAAGACTTTGCCTGGAAAGCCGCATGGGTTTGCGGTAATGGGAGGCGATCAGCCAGAAGCGGACCTCAGTGGGAGTCATGCCTTGGGCGTAGAGGTCTTCAAGGGTCAGCGGCCTTGCAGATTCCTCGGCCTTCCACAGGGCCGAGCTTTCGTCCTCCGCGCTTTGAATCCTTTCGCACAAAAGCCACGTGTTCGCGTAGGCCTTTCCGGTGAAGGCTGCGGCGATGGTGCGCAGGTTTTCCAAATGAGGAAAGAGAAAATCCATGGCACTGACACAGATGTCCACGGGAAATCCAAGCTGATCCATGACCATGGCCGCGGTGGCGATATGCCACGTGGGCACCACATTGCCCCATTCGGTCTTGATGTAGTGGCCGCGTTTCAGTTCGGCCAAGGTGGCCCGCTTGAGCAGGGCGAAATCGCGGGGGTTCAACTTCTCGTAGGCGCTCAAATCCACCGAAGATCCGGGCCGAATCTTTTTGGGGTCAATGCGGGGCAGCCGTCCGTAGTCATCCACCTGCGCTACACTGAAATAGACTGATCGCAGCTTTTCGTAAGCGGCGCCTTTTTTGATCAAGGAACGCACCAGGTTGACGACGGCGTCCAGATGGTCGCTCGTCTTGGTCAGGCCGAGCTGCGAGGCCATGCCAAGCTTCTGCAATTCCGTGGTGAAAACCGCCATCTGCTCTTCCACGTAGTCTTCGAGGGCTGTGTTCTTTTCCAGAGCGCTCTGAATGGATCGGCTGTCCAGGTCGGGAAGGAAAACATAGGTTTCCGTTCGAAAGCCTTTGGATCGTACGAATCGCGTGAGAATATCTGCAAGCATAAGCCTTCGAGCGGTTTCCAGAGAAAGGCAGGAATCCAGGGGAGGGCCCGTCACGGCGATGCGGATTGTGCCTTCCACCACGGGTTTGAAGTTCACTTTGGTGCGCTGCAGAAAATCAAAAAAGCGAAAATCCGGTTCCAGCATTGTGGTAAAGAGGTTGGTGCTGAGGTAGCGGTCGCCGCCGTCGGGTAGGACGGCCACAATGACGCCACTTTCCCGTTCCTTGGCGATTTCCACGGCCGCGGCCATGCAGGCCCCGGAACTCATACCCACAAAGATGCCCTCTTCCCGAGCCAATCGCCGGGCCATTTCAAAAGCGTCTTCGTCTTTTACATGAACAATGCGGTCCAGCTTGTGCCGATCAAAGATGCCCGGCACGTAGGACTCCTTCATGTTCTTGAGTCCTTGAATCTTGTGCCCCGGGTAGGGCTCCACGGCCACCACTTCAATGGCGGCATTGCGTTCCTTCATGGCCTGCAGGATGCCCATGGCGGTGCCGCTTGTGCCTAGAGTGGTCACCACCACATTGACCCGTCCTTCGGTTTGCTCATAAATTTCCGGACCTGTGCCTCGATAGTGTGCTTCGGGATTGGCCGGATTGTTGAATTGATCGGCCAAAAAATACTTGTCCGGATGCTCCCGCACCATGCGATAGACTTCTTCAATGGCGCCGTCGGTGCCCAAGGCTCCGGGAGTGAGCAGCAGTTCGGCGCCCAGGGCCTTGAGAATTTTCTGGCGCTCACTGCTGGCCGTCTCAGGCATGGCCAAAATGAGGCGGTAGCCCTTGACGGCGGCCACCACGGCCAACCCGATGCCGGTATTGCCGCTGGTGGCTTCGATGATGGTTTTCTGAGGTGTCAGCTCTCCACTGCGTTCCGCCGCTTCGATCATGGCTAGTGCCGGGCGGTCCTTAATGGAACCGCCGGGATTCTTGCATTCGAGCTTGGCATAGATGGTGGTTCGAGGGTTGGGGTTGAGGCGGTTGATGCGAACCAAAGGGGTGTTGCCGATGGCCTGCAGCACATTGTCAAAGACGTTTTTCATGACCCAGAACTCTCTCCACAGCGCACCCTCCACCGAGGCGACGCCCATGGCTTGGAATGTGATGAGCCGATTCGATTGAAAACCGGGGGGTATCTTGAAATTTTTGCGCCGCTTTGTCAAACCTGAACCCGTGAAAGAAATTCCATCCATGCATCTATTTTGGGCACCCGCCCGTGAATCTCACACGGCGTTCATGCCACCAAAAATCCTGTCATCATCTCACTTGACCCATGCGCTTTAGTACGCGGTGATCAATACGCCCACGCCATCGCTTGAGTATACGTCCTAATAGATCGGCTCAGGAATAACTCGAGCACTCGACACCAATCAAAATGGGTAGAGCATCTCCGTGGCCTATACTTCAATCCTTTGCTGTGCGAAATAAAAATATTGAAGAAAATTCTACATGTCAGAGAAAGACTTGATCCGCATCGATTTCTTCGTCGGCAGGGTTCGTGATACACAGACGGTTGCCACGGGAGTGCGTTCATAACGTATCGCGTACTCTTAGGCTTTCTGGGTGGATTCTGCTTTTCGAGTTCCACACCGACGTGGCCAGAGGGTGCCTGACGGCACGGGCAGCTTCGACGCCGTGAAGCGACTTACCTGGAAGTACGAGTTTTGAGCGGGCCATGAGTACCTGGCCCTCTCCGCTTTGAGGAGTGGCTAAGATGGCTCGAAGACGTCCAGCTCAATGGGAGTTCATCAGGTCTTGAACAAGAATGCATTCCTGGTGCCTTTTTAAAAGCCTGTGGCATGGCATGGTTAGCGCGCTCAATCGTTGCGGCGCCGAGACCGCCTGTTGCTGAATCCGGAATGCGGTCAACACGCTCCACTGGCCTACGCTCGGCTTGGCCGGCTTTGATGGAATTATGCCAGCAAACCCGATGGCAAGGTTTGACGGGACCTGAGCAAGACGCTATATATACCCGGATTTGTCCGCTAAGGGCATGGAAAGGTGCTTCAAGGAGGGCTTGACGCAGGACACTCTTAAACGTCGAGGTTTAGAACGAGAAGGAGCGATCAATGAAGATCGGGGTCATGGGAACCGGAGGGGTTGGCGGCTACTTCGGAGGTTTTCTCGCGCGCGCCGGCGTGGACATTCATTTTGTAGCTCGAGGAAAGCACCTGCAAGCCTTGCAGGAAGAGGGCTTGGAAGTCGTCACCAATAACGAGAATTTTCGAGTGCGCATTCATGCCACATCGGAACCGGAAGAAATCGGCCCGGTCGATCTGCTGCTCTTTTGCGTCAAGTCTCATGATACCGAAAAGGCGGCTCGCTGTGCGACTCCCATGGTGGAAGCCGACACCACAATTCTTACACTTCAAAACGGCATCGACAACGCTGAAAAACTCGCTCAGGTTTTCGGTGAGGAAAAAATCTTGCCCGGCACTGTCTTTATCGAATCCACCATTGCATCTCCAGGCGTGATTGCGCACATGGGCAAGCCCGGAAAAATTATTTTCGGAGAGTTTTCGGGGGAGCGCACGGAGCGCGTTCAAAAAATTTTAGAAACTTTTCAGCATGCAGGCATTCATGCCGAGGTATCCGACGATATTCAAAAGGTTTTGTGGGCCAAGTTCCTTTTCATTTGCGGTGTGCATGGTGTAAGCACACTGGGTCGCGCGCCCCTAGGGCTCATCCTGGATTGTCCCGAGACGCGGGAAATTCTGGAAGGGACCATGAAGGAAGTCTTGGAGGTTTCCAAGAAGTGTGGCGTCGCGTTGCCGGACAATGCCGTGGAAGATGCCTTGGCTCTGGCCTATTCCTACAATCCCAAGTTCAAGTGTTCCATGTTGCGCGACCTGGAATGGCACCGCAAGACGGAAGTAGAGGCCCTCAACGGCATGGTGGTGAGGCTGGGCAAGGCCCATGGCGTTCCTGTGCCTTACAACAGCATTATCTACGCCGTCATGCACCTGGAAAACAAAAAAATCGAAAACCCCGTGTGGGCTAGCCAGCTCCTGGAGCGTTAAGCTTTTCTCAGTCGAGATAGGCTGCAATACCCAGTTCTTGGGCTCGGCGCCGTACGCGCTGGACCACTTCAGGGTCCATGACGATGTCGTCGGGCCAAGGCCGTAGATGTCCGTCTTCTGGACCTTTTTTCGTGGCATCGACAACGAGGCGAGAGCCCTTGCGGACGATATCCCGAAGCGGGTCCACATTGTTGAAGAGTTTCCATAGGACCAAGGACCCATCCTGCAGGGCGATGTCCTGATCATAAAGCACGAAAATGGTCACGGGCTTTAGCGCATCGGCTTCCATCAAGGCCGGTGCCAGGGAACGGGCGGACGCGGTGCCGTCCTTGATCACGTTGAGCAACAAAACGGGATTCAAAACGTCCAGCTTCACCCGTCGGCAACCTGTGAACCTTTCGCTGATTTGGCGAGCCTTCGCGAGAAGTTGCGCATCGTCCGGCCATGATTCTGGCCGAGCCCGTTGAGGTCTTTGGGGTTCCGAAGCAAGTCGAGCGGTGGCGTCCAAGCCGACTTTGCCGCCAAAGAGCGGTTGCGGAGCACTGTGGTCCAATACGTCCAGAACCCCTTCCGTAATGTAAAGATCCCGCTCCAGATCCACGTTGTTGAGCACCGTTTCCAGAACCCTATCGGGGCGATGCAGATCCACATGGGCATCCACCATGACCAAGGCCTTGCAAAAACTCATCTGGCCTTGCCCCCACAGGGCGCTCATGACTTTGCGTCCGTGGCCGGGATATTCCTTTTCCATGGCGACCACCGTAATATTGTGAAAAACCCCCTCCCATGGAAGCCAGTAGTCCTTGATTTCCGGTAAAACCGTCTGGAGCAAAGGGAGAAAAAGCCGTTCCGTGGCCTTGGCCAGGTAACAATCTTCCATGGGAGGGCGCCCCACGACGGTGGCCGGGTAAATGGGATGCTTGCGGTGCGTGATGGCCGTCAGATGAAAGACCGGGTAAAGGTCCGTAAGGGAGTAATAACCCGTGTGATCGCCAAATGGCCCTTCCACTCGAAGTTCCTCGGGATCCACGTAGCCTTCCAGAATAAATTCCGCTTCAGCCGGCACGTCCAGCGGCACGGTCACGGCGCGGGTCATGGGCACGGGAGCTTGACGAATGAATCCCGAAAGGATCATTTCATCCACACCGCGAGGCAACGGAGCCGTTGCGGCGTAGGTGGTCGCCGGATCGGTTCCCACGGCCACGGCCACGGGCATGGGTTTGCGGGCTGCTCGGTATTCCTGAAAATAATGGGACCCATCCTTATGAATATGCCAGTGCATGCCTGTGGTCTTGGCATCGTATACTTGAAGCCGGTACATGCCTGCATTGCGCTTGCCGGTCTTGAGGCTGCGTGTGATCACAACGGGAAGAGTCACAAAGGGCCCTCCGTCTTTGGGCCAGCATTTGAGCACAGGCAACCGGTTCAAGTCCAGATCGGGTCCGCGAAGCACCACGTCCTGACAGGGAGCCGTGCGAACCTTTCGAGGGACAAAACGCAACAGATCCAGGCCCAGAGGTAGCAATCGAAGCGCGTGGGCCAGCGATTTGGGAGGTTCTATTTCAAGGAATCGCCGCACGCGAGCCGCCAAGTCGTCCAGGTGGCGCACCCCCAAGGCCATGGTGATGCGTTTTTCGCTGCCGAAGGCATTGGTGAGCACCGGAAAGGGAGATTCTAGCACATTTTCAAACAAAAGCGCTTTGCCGCCACCCGGGCTTTTGCACATGATGTCGGTGATTTGGGTGATTTCCAAATCCCGGGACACAGGCGCCTGTATGCGCAGCAGTTCCCCTTCTTTTTCCAGAGCTTGGACGAAATCTCCTAGATTCTTATAGGCGGTTTTCATAAGGCATCCTTTGCGCAACGGCCGATCCAATAATAGGTGATCCCAGCCGTGAGAGGCTTTATGCAACATGTGGTAAAACCGTGTGCCGCCCCAAGGCGACTCATGGTCTCCGGACTGATAAAGGCCCCCACGGACGCGGGCAAATAGCGGTACGCTTCCCGGTCTCGAGACACCCAACCGCCGAGGCGTGGAAGAATTTTTTCAAAGTAAAGCAGATAAGCCTTTTTCAAAAGAGGATGCCGCGGTAGGGTAAATTCCAATATAAGCAAATAGCCTTTGGGACGAAGGACGCGGCGAAATTCTCGAAAGGCTCCGGGCATATCGGGCAGGTTACGAATGCCGTAGGCGATCATGAGTGCATCAAAGGATTCGTCGGGAAAGGGCATTTTTAGAGCGTCTGCGGCCACGAGGCCGTAGCGGGTCGTAGAAACGGAGGCGGCGCGGCGTTTTGTTGCGGCCAGGCGCAGCATGTTGCAAGCGACGTCTACGCCGATCACCGTCACGTGAGGACGCCTTCGCAAGGCCGCAAAGGCCAGATCTCCCGTTCCCGTGGCCACATCCAACACCCGTTGCGCATGGGGTGCCAAGCGCCAGAGGGCGTGTACCGCCTGGCGGCGCCACCACAGGTCCAGACCCAGAGAGAGGGCATGATTGAGCAGGTCATAGGTCCTGGCGATGCGATTGAACATGGACCCCATGCGGTGCGGACTCTTTTCCAGGGACACTTGCGACACGGACAGGCTCCTCGAACTCATGGAAAATGGGACCATTTCTTGGCCTACGTTGGCCACAGGACATCCAGCCACACGGCAGCGAGCAAAAGAATGGAAACCAGGCTGTTGACATGGAAAAAGGCAATGGGGATATGGTTGAGCCGATGCGGCCGCACGAGCCAGTGTTCCAGGACAAGAAGGCCTGCAATGACGCAAAGAAAAAGGTAAAAGATGCGACCCCTTTGAAAAGCCAGCCCCAAGCCTAAAAGGCAGACGACGGTCGTGGCGTGCAGTGCCTCGGAAAAACGCAAGGCCCGGGGAATGCCCCACCGGGAGGGCAGGCTGTACAACCCGATGGATCTGTCAAAATCCACATCCTGGCACGCATAGAGAATGTCAAAACCGGCGATGTAGGTCATGAGAGCCGCAGAGAGCAGAAGAATCCGTGCATCCAAGGATCCGGTGACCGCGATCCAGGCGCCTAGGGGGGCCAGTCCGATGGCGGCGCCCAGGTACATGTGAGAGGCTGCCGTGAACCGTTTGGTGTAGGAATACCCAAAGAGCACGGCGAGGCAGGGAAGGGCCAGCTTCAGGCAGAGGGGTCCCAGCATGGCGGCGCTCACCAGGAACACGAGCGAAGAGCCCGCAACGAACCCGACCATGGCTTGAACGGAAATCTCTCCGGTGACCGACGGCCGATTGGCCGTTCTGGGATTTAAACGATCAAAGCGGACATCCACCAAACGGTTGAAACCCATGGCCGCCGAACGGGCTCCCACCATGGCCAGAACAACCCAGAAAAGCGTCGGGATTGTCAAGGGCTTTTCCATGTGAGCCAAGGTGACGGCAGCCAGGGCAAAGGGTAGAGCGAAAACGGTGTGGCTGAATTTGATGAGCTTTGCGTAGGTGTGCAGGGATCGCATGGGCAAGGCCTCCGTCACGGTCCTTCAGCATGGCTGGATTTCGCAACAATGCATCTGGTGTTCCGAGAGCGTATCTATTAGCATAGGTGCCTTGAGATAGACCAGAGCTTTGGGGACGTGAAAGGAACGACAAGACAATGGAATCGCTTCGCAGGGGCAGCGAACTGACGCTCCCGGTGGAAAAGTTGATTTTCGGAGGCAAAGCTTTGAGCCGCCTTGACGGCTTTGTCGTGCTTATGGACCGCGCTTTGCCCGGCCAAAGGGTTCGCGTGCGTATTGCCAAAAAGAAAGCCAACTACGCCGAGGCTCAAGTGCTTGAAGTCTTAGAACGATCCCCGGATGAGGTGGACCCGGCCTGTGCCCATTTTGGCGTGTGCGGCGGTTGCCTGTGGCAGAACTTGGACTATGCCCAGCAATTGGTGTGGAAACATCGCCACGTGAGCGAATGTCTCCTAGCCCTTGGAGATCCTGCCGACTTTCCCGTTTTTGAAGTGATACCGTCCCCTGTCCTTTACGGGTACCGAAACAAAATGGAATTTACCTTTTCGGCTCACCGATGGCTGTCTCCGAACGAAGTGGCCTGCTCGGACGTGGCCTACGACCGGTCCTTTGCCCTGGGATTGCACGTACGCGGTCGATACGACCGCGTCTTTGACGTGCACGACTGCCGTCTGGAATCTTCGGAAGCCATGGCCGTGGTGGATATTCTTCGGCGTGCGGCCAAGGCAAGTGGTTTGGCTCCCTACCACATTCGCACCCATCGGGGAGTGTGGCGCTTTGTGGTGGTGCGTGAAGCTAAAAAGACGGGACAGCGCCTGGTGCACCTCATCACGGCGGATGTTCCCGAGGTTCATGGAACTGTGGAACGGGTGGCCCGAGAGTTGGAATCCCAAGGACCGCCGGTGACCACTTTTGTGCATTCCGTCAATCGAACACGAGCCCAGGTGGCCCAAGGCGAGTGCTCTCGAGTGCTTTGGGGGTCGGGAGCCATTGAGGAGCATGTGGGGCGGCTTCGCTTTCGTATTTCCGCCCAATCCTTTTTTCAGACAAACACCCTCGGCGCAGAGAAGCTGTATGCGGCGGTCTTGGAAAGTGCCGAATTGACGGGTACGGAAACGGTGTGGGACCTCTATTGCGGCACCGGCAGTATTGCCTTGACGCTGGCGGGGCAGGCCCGTACCGTGACAGGCTTTGAGTTGGTGGAAGAGGCCGTGGCGGACGCTTACCAAAACGCGGCCCTCAACGGCGTGGACAACTGCCGCTTCTTTGCCGGGGACCTCAAGGACGTGCTTCGGCAGCATTCCCTGGACGTTTTTGGAGGGCAACCGGACGTGATCGTCACCGATCCGCCCCGTTCAGGCATGCACCCCAAGGTTGTCAAGACACTCCTTGAACTGGCTCCACGCCGCATTGTGGCGGTTTCCTGCAACCCGTCAACGCTGGCGCGAGATCTCTCGGGCTTGTCGCACGCCTATAGGGTACATGCCGTGCAGCCCTTTGATCTCTTTCCGCACACACCGCACATCGAATGCGTTGTTCGATTGGATCGCAAATGATGAGCGTGAGTTCATGAAAAAGACAAAGTCATGGGTACGCCGCCTTGTGGGACTTGGCGTGGCGCTGGGAATTTTTTGTGCCGCGGCCATCTTTGCAGGCTACGTCTATCTGTCTCGAGCCATTGAAGAGCGTTTTGCCGGTCGGTTGTGGAGTGTGCCTGCGGTGGTGTTGAGTGACTCGCTGGTGATTTACCCCGGCATGCCTCTGGGAGCGGCCCGGTTCGAAGAGGTCCTGACGGCTCGGGGCTACCGGTTGACCACCGCCTCCACGCCAAGTCCCGGCGAATACGTGCTCGGAAAGGACGAAATTCGCGTCTATTTTCGAGACTTTTCATATCCGGGCACGGCGCTGAAATCCCGACAAGTGCTGGTGCGATTTCAGGGAGAAAAGGTGGTGAGCCTTGAGGAGTCCGGAGCCAGCCGCCCCTATGTGGCGGTGGAACCGGTGGTGCTGGCGCGCCTTTTTGGTGAAAATCGTGAAAGCCGCCTGCTCATTCGCCTCAAAGATGTGCCGGATCACTTGATCAAGGCCGTCATCGCCATTGAGGACCGGCGATTTTTCGAGCACCGCGGCATCGACTGGTGGGGAATCGCACGAGCCCTGTGGACGGACCTTGTGGCCGGGCGCATCGTGCAGGGAGGGTCCACCATCACCCAGCAACTGGTGAAGAATTATTTTCTAGAACCGAAAAGGACGGTCAAAAGAAAGCTTCTGGAGGCCGCCATGGCCCTGGTGCTGGAAGCTCGGTATACCAAAGAAGACATTCTGGAGATGTACCTAAATGAGATCTACCTAGGGCAGTGGCGAAGCATGGCGATTCACGGCGTCGGGGAGGCCGCACAGTTCTATTTCGGTCGCAATGTGGAGGATCTAAGCCTGGGGGAATCGGCGGTGTTGGCCGGCATGATTCAGGCGCCCAATCGGTATTCGCCCTACAGGAATCTTGATCTGTGTCGAGAGAGGCGCGACGTCGTGTTGCAGCGGATGCGGGATCTTGAATTCATCTCGCCCCAAGCCTATCAACAAGCCCAATCGGAACCCATTCGAACGGCACCGCGTGCAGCCTTCGGCACCGTGGCGCCGTACTACATCGATCTGGTCAAGGCCGAGCTGGAGGCGATCTATTCCAAAGACACTCTGGCTTCAGAAGGCTTGGTCATCTACACCGCCTATAATCCAGAAATGGCGTTGGAAGCGGAAAAAACCATTCGAGAAGGATTGGCCGAGTTGGAAGGGCGAAATCCTCGACTGCGGGTGAAGGACCCCACGGAGAGGCTTCAAGCGGCTTTGGTAGTGGTCCATCCCAAAACGGGGGCGCTCACCGCTCTGGTTGGTGGTCGGGATTATGCGCGGAGCAGCTTTAATCGAGCGCTCCAAGCCCATCGGCAGCCGGGTTCCGCTTTCAAACCCTTCGTCTACCTTGCGGCCCTGGACCAACTAACGCCCGTCAGCTTCATTGAGGACGTGCCCAAAGTGTATCAGGTGGGCGGCATGGTGTGGACGCCGCGCAACTATGACGGGCGATACCGAGGCCTTGTGACAGTTCAGGAGGCGCTCACCTATTCCTTGAATGCCGCCACGGTGAACATGGCTGCGCAGATCGGTTTCGAGCAGGTGGTGCAGACGGCGAGGCGTTTGGGATTTCGCTCCAGGCTCGAGCCGTATCCATCCTTGGCCTTGGGCGCCTTTGAAGTGACGCCCTTGGAATTGGCCGGAGCCTATGCGGCCTTGGCCAATGAAGGGCAGAGGCCTGAGTTGATGACCCTTCGCAAGGTGGTCACACCCAAGGGCACGGTCCTGGAACGGCGTCACGTGGAAATGACCACTGTCACCAGTGCCGCCAAGGCGTTTCTCATAACGCACATGTTGCAAAATGTGGTGAAGGAGGGTACGGCTCGAGGGCTTTCTTCCCTCGGGATCACGTTCCCCTGTGCGGGAAAGACTGGAACCAGCAGCGACTATCGGGATTCCTGGTTTGTGGGCTACACCAGCGATCTACTGGCTCTGGTTTGGGTGGGCTTTGATGACAATAGGTCCACGGGATTGAGTGGGGCGGCGGGAGCTCTGCGCCTCTGGGCGCGTTTCATGAAAGGCGTGCGTCCATGGATTTCTCCACAACCCTTTACCGTGCCGCCCGGGGTGGTGGAACAGCTCGTGTGCACGGAATCGAGTCATCTAGGCACCGCAGAATGCCTTCACACTCGGCCGGTTTATTTCCTGGAAGAGCTGGTGCCAAGCGCCGGGAGTCCTCTTTACGGTCATTGACGGGAAAAAAATGTCACTTGTAACATAAATTTGAGGCGAAGGAAGGTGTAGCCCTTTCAAAGGATCGTCTATGGCTGTAGGCGGATGCGGGGCCGGGAGTCCGCCGCATCTTTGAGATCCAAGGGGGTACACGCTCCTTTTTAAAGCAAGACTTTTCTCGGACACGCGAAGAACAGGGTGCAGGGGAGCCTAAGGGTCGTGAACTCACCAGGACTTTTACCCGGGAGCTTGGGCCTCTTTGGTCCGCATCCGGAGCGGGCGAGAGATGCCTCTGCCCTCGGGAAGAAAGCATTGTTGAGTCCGCGTTGATCATAAAGTGTTGGAAGAATATCTCGGTGAAACTGTGCAGGATAGGCTGCGAGTTGAAGGGGCAAAGGAGTTGGCGATGCGGACGATGGGACGCGTGGTCTTATGTCTCTTATGGATCTGTGTTGGCTTAGCGTTCCTCACGGGGTGTGCTCCGAAACGCCCGGTGCTCATTCCAGGCCCACGGGGTGGTTCGACGTCCACGGCGCAGACGCCCTCGACGGCCGCGCCGGTTCCATCGACGCCGAGCGCACCCTCGGCGTCCATCAAGGAAAAGCCCTTGACCTCAACACCCCAAGAGGCACCCAGTGGGTCCCCGACGTCAAAGCCGCAAATGTCTCCCCAGTATCTCGCTTCCGTACAGCTTGTGCACGAAGGGGATCGAGCCTTGGCAAACGGAGACCTGGAAGGGGCTTTGAACTTTTATGAACAGGCGATACAGGTGGATGGGTACAACGGCTTGGCCTTTCTCGGTCTAGCCAAGGTTTGGATGCAAAAGAACGTTCCCAAAAAGTCTCTGGAATTTGCCAAGAAGGCGGAAATTCTTTTGACAAATAGACCCGAGGAACTTCGCGAAACCTATCTTCTGGAGTCGTTCCTTTATGAGATGCTCAATCAGCCCGAGTCGGCCAAGGTCTATAAGGAAAAGGCCCAGAAGGTTCCATAATCCGGACGGCTTTCTGGAAATTTGAAAGGTGACGTGAGGCACTTCAGATGGGAAAGGAGAATGGCGGGGGCAGCAAAGGAGGGCCGAGCGGAGGGTACCGTTACTTTTTGTTGGGACTTCTCTTTTTTTCCCTTTACATGGTTTTTGGGGTCGTCAAGCCCTTTCTTCACACCCTTGTGTTTGCCGCTCTTCTGGCCGTTCTTTTCAGCCCCGTCCATAACCGTATATGCCAATGGGTCCGAGGGCGGCGCAATGTGGCCGCTCTGATCACGGTGCTGTTGGTGACCTTCGTCATAGCCATCCCGTTCATATTTTTTGTGTCCAGTCTTGTGGCCCAAGGCATCGATTCCGTGAATCGTGTCACGGAATGGATTCGCCAGGGAAATCTGCGCAAGCTGGCCGATCATCCCAGGATTCTGGAGAGCACTCAGTGGCTGGAGGCTCATTTGACGTTTGTGGATTTTCCCAGATTGAACCTGGAAGGCCATTTTTTGGCGGTCAGTAAGAATGTCGGGCGTTTTCTCATCAATCGAGGAGCGGCCTTGCTGGGCGATGTGGCCACAATGGTGACCCGCTTTTTCCTTCTGATTTTTTTTACATTCTACCTCCTTCGCGATGGAAAAACCATGATTCACGCCCTCAAGAAGGCCTCTCCGCTTCCAGATGAACAAGAAGACCGCATCTTACAAAAAATGCACGCCGTGGCACGCTCAGCTCTTTTGGGAAGTTTTCTGACCGCCGTCGCTCAGGGCGTCGCCGGTGGCATAGGGCTTAAGCTGGTGGGCATTCCTGGCCTCTTCTGGGGAACACTCATGGGCTTCACGTCGTTTATTCCCGTGGTGGGCACGGCTCTGGTGTGGGTCCCCGCGGTAGTGTATCTGGTCATTCTCGGCAAAATGGCCTCGGCCGTCTTTCTCACCTTGTGGTGCGTTGTCCTGGTGGGATCCATTGACAATTTTCTGCGACCCTTTTTCATGCGAGGCGAATCGGGCATGTCCACTTTTTACATTTTCCTGGCCATCTTGGGAGGGGTTCAATGGTTTGGGCTGGCCGGCGTCGTTTACGGTCCCCTGATTCTCGCCTTTGCCATGGTCATGCTCTACATTTACGAAGTGGAATATCGCGAGATGCTGCAACCCGTGCCGCGGGAAACCTATGCGGCTTCCGTAGCGGAGAGCGGGCCGACGGCCTCGGAGGAATCTTCCGGAAAAGAGTCCCGGTAAGGCGCGCACCCACCCGTGCCGGATATCATGGGCGGATTAAACAATGCATGGGGCGATTTTCTGGTCATCCATTGGGAGCGTGCCTGAGCACGGATCAGGGGGCGAGCGACGCAAGCCGCGCCACATGGAATGCTGGCTTGCGCCGCTCCTTCGGTGTGAGGCGAGGCATTTTTTGAGCACGAACTCGAGAATGATGGCATTCTCGGGCACGCAGCTAGAGGTTACCGTTGGCAAAAAAGCGGTTGAACGCGTTCACGTAGGCGCGCGCACTGGCTTCAATGACATCCGGGCTCGTGCCGATGCCCGAATAGACCGCGCCGTTGATTTCAACACGAACCATGGCTTCGCCTAAAGCGTCCTTGCCCATGGTGACGGCCTTAAGGTCGTAGTCTCGAAGTTTTCCCTCTTGGCCCACAATGCGCTCAATGCAGTTGAAGACAGCGTTGACGGGGCCGTTTCCCGTAGCGGCGTCCGTGTGGGGTTGTCCATCTTTCATGAGCGTGACGGAAGCCAAGGGTTGCATGGTGTTGCCGCTCATGATCTGCAGGCTCTGAAAGGTGTAAGTTTCCGGCACTTTGGTCAGTTCGATTTCCACGATGCTGGTGAGGTCCTGGCCGGAGATTTCCTTTTTGCGGTCGGCCACGTCAAGAAACCGTTTGTGGACCCGCTCGAACTGCTCATCGGTGAGATTGTACCCCAGTTCCTTGAGTCGATGGCGCAGGGCGGCCCGGCCCGAGCGAGCGGTGAGCACCAGGCTGTGGGCTTTGACACCCACGTCTTCCGGACGAATGATTTCGTAGGTGGAGCGATCCTTGAGAATGCCGTCCTGATGAATGCCGGAAGAATGGGCAAAGGCATTGGCTCCCACAATGGCCTTGTTGGGTTGCACGGGAATGTTCATGAGGCGACTGACCATGCGGCTAGTGCGATAGATTTCCGTGGTGACAATGTCCGTATGGGCGTCGTAAAAGGCTTTTCGAGTGCGCAGGGCCATGACGATTTCTTCCAGCGAAGCATTTCCGGCCCGCTCCCCGACGCCGTTGATGGTGCATTCCACCTGCTGGGCTCCGTTTCGAATGGCCGCCAGGCTGTTGGCCACGGCCAGCCCCAGATCGTTATGGCAATGAACGCTCAAAATGACCTTGTCCAGCGCGGGAACGCGTTCTCGAAGACGGCGAATGAGTTCACCGTACTGTTCGGGAATGGCGTACCCGACCGTGTCCGGAACATTGATGACGGTCGCTCCCGCTTTGACGCACGCTTCAATGACGCGGCACAAGTAGTCGAAATCGCTTCGAGAGGCGTCCTCCGTAGAATATTCCACATCCTCGCAGTACTTCTTGGCGTACTTGACCGCCTCCACCGCCTGCTGCAAAGCGCTTTCGCGGTCCCGTCGCAGCTTTTTTTGCAGATGAATGTCCGAAGATCCGAGAAAAACGTGAATTCTGGGGCGCTCGGCTTTCTGAACGGCTTCCCAGGCCAAATCAATGTCCGAGGGAACGGCGCGAGCCAGGCCGGCAATCACCGGACCTTTAACCTGTTCTGCCACGGTCTGCACCGCTTTCAAATCTTCCGGTGAAGAACAGGGAAAGCCGGCTTCGATGACATCCACACCCAGTTTCGCCAGCTGTTCGGCGATTTCCAGTTTTTGGCGCCGGTTGAGTTTCGCTCCGGGAACCTGTTCGCCGTCCCGCAGAGTGGTGTCGAAAACGTAGATCTTGCGACTCATGGTGGAATCCTTTCTTCCTTGAAGTTTTTTTTGGAAAACGGTCGTCTGTGTTCAAGTCCGCAAGCGGGCCGACGTCGTCACCCAAATCCACTGGACCGCCAAGTCCCATGTCCATCACCTCCTTTCGCGGCAAATAAAAAAGGCCATGGGGTGGAACCCATGGCCTTCACGTCCTGTGCCTATGCGCTGCGTCACCTTCGGCGCACACGGAAGACGAAGGGTTCCCCCACCTGGGCCCCGCCGCTAAGCAACAACAGGCTAAGTTGGCGCAATAGGCTTTGCTGCATAGGTTGCATTCCTTGTTTACGGCGTCTTTTCGGCGGAAAAGCCTTCGAGGCGCTCACGCGATTTTACAAACTCAAAGCGATCCAAAAAGCGATGGCGATTTCCAACAGAAAGAGCATGACATACAGAACATACTGGTGCAATGGAAAATCTTCGATGATGCGGTTGGCTTCTTCCATTACGCGAATGGCGTCCACGGCCTTCTCCTTCATGTTGACTTCGCTTGAGCATCGCCGACACGCTATCTAATATAGGCAAAAAAAACCGAGATCAAGGAAATTTTGAAGCACATGGAGAACATACCCCGTATTTTTGAGCAGATGCCCGATGCCGTGGCCGGTGTGGCCGAACGCCTGCGACAGGCGGGCTACGCCGTGTGGCTTGTGGGGGGCGCGGTACGGGACCACGTGCTGGGCGTACCTCCCGCCGACTGGGATTTTTCCACCAACGCTCCCACACAGGACATTCTCACGATCCTCAGTCCCCCTTATCGCGTGGTGACTTTCGGGTTGCGACACGGCACCGCTCATGTTGTCACACCGGACGGGATGGTGGAAATCACCTCATGGGCGCTCAATGGCCACGGGGGCATTGACAAAGATTTGGAACGGCGAGATTTGACCATTAACGCCTTGGCCGTCTCCTATCCCGACGGCACCCTTTTGGACCCCTTTGGCGGCTTGAAGGATCTGAAAGCGCGAAGGCTTCGAGGCGTGGTAAATCCGCTGGAACGATTCCGGGAAGATCCCCTGCGCCCCCTTCGAGCGGCCCGTCTGGTGAGTCGATACGGCTTTCAAGTGAGTCGCAAAACGCGGGCAGCGATGCGCGATGCGGCACCTTGGTTGCGCCACGTGGCCGTCGAAAGAATACGGGACGAATTCTGGAAGCTTCTTTTGGGACCTCACGTCATGGAAGGCTTGGACTTATGCCGCCGTTCAGGCCTGATGGCGGTTTTCCTTCCAGAGTTGCTGGAAGGTTGGAGAAAAAAACAAAACAGTTATCATCGCTACGACATCTACCGGCACACGCTCCTGTGTGTTCATCATAGCCCAGCGCAGCTGCGCGTGCGCTTGGCGGCCCTTTTGCACGATATTGGCAAGCCGCGCGTGCGCGCAAAGGTTGGCGGCACCTATCGTTTTTATGGTCATGAAAAACAAAGCGCCCTCATGGCTCGGGACATTCTGGAGCGCTGGCTCACTTCCAAAAAATTGACCGACGACGTGGTTCTTTTGGTGGAAAACCACATGGTGCATGATACCGACGCCTGGAAAGACGCGGCGGTGCGGCGGCTGATTCGCAGGGTCGGGCTGCCTCTGGTGGACGATTTGCTGGAGCTTATGCGAGCGGACCGGCTGGCCCACGGCGTGCCAAGTGAGGCTCTCAATGGCGTGGAGAGGCTTCGAGCTCGCATTCGACGGATTTTAGACGAGAAACCGGCCTTGAGCCCCAAGGCGCTTGCCATCAACGGCCGGGACGTGATGCAGGTGACCGGGACGCCTCAAGGCCCCGAAGTCGGTCACATTTTGAACCAAGCGTTTCAGCTGGTGCTCAGGGATCCTGCCAAAAACGACCGCGATTTTCTGTTAAAATGGCTGGAAGAAAAAGCCATGGGGGTCACATCTTGATTTATGCCAGAGAGGTCACCCTCTAGCATTTCATAGAGACCGCAGGGGCTGATTCGATCATGCGATTTCCTTTGGGTTTTGGTAAAACGCCGCAAGGCGCGATCGGTTTTTGCGGCTCCTCATGCTTCGACAACGGCCGTTTTCGAACCGGATTGAAGCAGCTTGGCACCCATGCGACTCTTTGGCCGCCTGAGGGTCTCTGAGTTTTGATATCGGGAAACCCAAAACGGCGAAAACGAGTTTCCCCATTTGCGTTGCCCTCTGGTCGGCCGGGATGTCCTAAGAAGGGAATGTGCGTTGCGAGAGAGAAAGAGGGAGAGCTAAGGTGTTTGAGTTTCCTGTTTTAGGCTCCGCTGCCTGGCTGGCGGCGCGCGCTAAGTTTGTCTTTTTGAACCACGACGCGGTGGATTCCGCTGTCGAAACCTGGGGACATCTTGTGCAAAAGGTCCCGTCATGGAAGCAGCCCTTTCACTATTGGGATGGGACGGAAGAGACGGCCCGCTGGATTTTTGTTCTGGACGTGCTCAACCACTGTTTCTGGCCCGACCCCGGCGACCCCTTGTGGGAAGTGGAGATGGACGGCACCTGGTATTCGGGTTACTGCGGCTTGGCGGCAGCCTTGAAAAAGGCTTACGAGGAAGGAACGCCTCTGACGAACGCTCGGTATCTGCAATCCTTAACTTTAAAAGATTTGGAAGGCATTCTTGCTGGTCGCGGGCGAATCCCTTTGTTGCGCGCTCGGCTGGACAATCTTCGAGAGGCCGGACGGGTGCTCGTGGAAAAGTGGCGCGGGGACGTCATGCACCTCATTGCGTGGGCCCAGGGATCGGCCTGCCGACTGGCGGCGCGGTTGGTGGAAGATTTCCCAAGTTTTCGAGACCACTTTTTCGTGGACGGGCAGACCGTCTATTTTTGGAAAAGGGCTCAGATCTTTGCAGCCGATCTGCACGCAGCGTTTGAGGGACAAGGGCCGGGCCGATTCCTGGACATGGATCGCCTGACGGCCTTTGCCGACTACAAACTGCCCCAGGTGCTTCGCGAGCTAGAAATCCTTCAATACCGCGACGACTTGGCCCAACAGATCGACGATCAGGCGCTCCTTGCTTCGGGATGTCGGGAGGAAATTGAAATTCGTGCCATGACGCTGGTGGCCGTCGAGAAACTTAAAGACGCTTTTCATCGTCGTGGGCATCGCCGTATCACCAGTGTCCATGTGGACCACTGGCTCTGGTCGCTGGGTCAGCTGGACCTTTTTCGCCGGCGCCCGTACCACCGATGCCGCACGATTTTTTACTGAAATTTTGCAAAGAAGCCAGGGACTTCGTGAAAAGCTTGACAAACAAACCTGTGGCCGATACTCTCAACCGTGGAAGTCTGGGGGAAGGCTCCTGATCGCTCTGGCTGCACAAACTCCTTCTCATGAGTGTGGTTTACGTCAATCCCCCCCTGTCATTTTCGGCACTTAGCCCGGCACCTGACGGATTGTGACTCATTTAGCGGCCTGATTTCCAGAATGTGGGCTTTTATCCTTGGCAAAAGGTTGAAGAATCACAAAAGGTAAGGCTAAAGGGGAGGAAGCACCATGAAAAAGCTATTGGTGGCGGCGCTGTGTCTAAGTTTTGTATGGGCGATGGGGGTGGTTCCCGTTAGGGGTGAGGAAGCGCTTCGCGTGGGCATCATTCTTCCCCTGACAGGGGCAAAGGCCAAGTTCGGCGAGATCGAAAAGCTTTCCTTTGATATGGCTCTGAAGGAAATCAACGATGCGGGAGGTATTAACGGCAAAAAGCTGGAATTTCTTTACGAAGACGACACGGGACGCCCGGAAGTGGCCCGTTCGGCCGCGGAGAAACTCATCAACAAAGATAAGGTGCTCATGCTGGGCGGAGGATACGGCAGTTCCGAAACTTTTGCCATTGCCGGTGTGGCGCAGCAGAATCGCGTTCCCTTCTTGGTCAACACGGGAGCGGATGACAAAATTACCGAGCAAAATTGGGAATACATCTTTCGGTTGAACCCACCAGTGAGCGAATATCCCAAGGGTTTGGAATCCTTTCTCACCGAAGTGGTGAAACCGAAAACCGCCGCCATCCTTTATGAGAACACCAACTTCGGCAGTTCGGGATCCGCTAAATTCAGAAAAATTTGTGAACGGCTAGGTATTCAAGTGGTTCTTGAGGAAGGCTACGAGCACGGAGGAGTGGACTTCAAGCCCATTTTGGTCAAAGTTAAAAACAAGAATCCTGACCTCATTTACATGATCTCCTATGTGATGGACGCCGCGCTGCTCATGCGCCAGTCCATGGAGCTGCGTATTCAACCCAAGGTTTTCGTGGGTGGAGCCGCCGGTTTTACCTTGCCTGAATTCCCGAAGAATGCCGGCAAAGCGGCGGAAAAGGTCTTTTCGGCGACCCTCTGGTACCAGACGCTTAACTACCCCGGCGCCATGGATTATTATAACAAGTTCGTGGCTGCCTATAATAAGCCTACGGAATACCACGGTGCCGAAGCCTATGCAGCGGCGTATGTCATTGCCGATGTTCTAAAAAGAGCCAAATCCATGAGTGCCGATGACATTCGCCAAGCTCTGTCGGAAACCGATCTGATGACGGTTTTCGGCCCTGTGAAGTTTGTTTCTTATGGTAAGAAAACCAACCAGAATCGTTTGCCCACCTACCTGGTCCAATGGATTGATGGCCAATTGGAACTGGTTTGGCCCACGGACTTGGCCAGCAAACCGTATGTTTATCCCATCGACTGGGAAGCCGAGTGGAAGTAAAGGCCTAGATCTCGTCACACACCTCGGCATGCGTTTGTCCGAGAATCCTTTAGACCACGCGACATCCCCCCGCAAGCGGCAGCCCTTGACGGACGGTTTAGGCTGCCGCTTTCGCTAGGATCGCGTGTGGGCGCAGCACAGTCATCTTTAAAACAGCTCAGCCAGCAAGGATAAGACCCTATGGGTGTGTTTGTGCAAACCGTGGTCGCCGGAATCCTGATAGGGGGAATTTACGCACTTGTCGGCATAGGGATGACGCTCATCATGGGCGTGATGAAAATCATCAATCTGGCCCACGGCCAGCTCATGATGGTGGCCATGTACATCACCTATGTGCTTTATGAATATGCGCATCTGGATCCCTATGTGGCATTGCTGGTGACCATGCCGGCCTTATTCGTCCTGGGTGCACTCATTCAGCGCTTTCTTTTGAACCCATTGATTAGAGTGGAAGCCATTCTTCCCGAAAACCAGGTGCTGATGACCGTGGGAATCGGCATGGTGCTGACGGAGATTGCGCGCCTGATCTTCCATTCCGATTACAAATCCGTGCGCCCGGCCTACACCTCCATGTCACTCTATCTGGGCTCCATTGCATTCAACCTGCCCATGTGCATCGCCTTTGGGATTGCCGTGTTGCTGACCATTGGTCTTTTTGTTTTCCTGCTCAAGACGGACATGGGCAAATCCGTTCGCGCTACGGCTCAGAATAAAGAAGCGGCGTTGCTCCTTGGGATCAACGCGGAGAGGATCACCGTTTTCACCTACGGACTAGGGGCAGCGTTAGTGGCCGCCGCCGGCACGTTGCTTCTTCCCATTTATTACCTTTTTCCGGATTTGGGGGGAGCCTTTACACTTAAAGCCTTTGTCATCACCATTTTGGGCGGACTGGGCAGTACCGTGGGAGCTATCGTCGGGGGGGTGGTTTTGGGAATTTCAGAGTCGCTGGGGGCAACTTATGTGTCCATGGCCCTCAAAGATGCCGTAGGCATGGTAATCTTTCTGCTGGTGCTCATCTTTTTGCCTGGCGGATTGAAGCGTTTGACCAAGATTTGAAAAGCACGGAGGCACCATGAAGCTCATGCGGTGGCAGGTCGCTGCGGTTGTGGCGGCGTCCCTTGTCTTTCCCCTCCTTGTCCGATCGGAGTATTACCAGCACGTGATCATTTTGGCCTTGATCTGGGTAGTCATCGGGTCGTCCTGGAACCTATTGGCCGGGTACACAGGGCAGGTGTCCTTCGGGCATGCCATTTTTTTCGGCATCGGTGCTTATACGGCGGGGTTGTGCTCGTATAAATTAGGCGTCTCCGCCTGGTGGGGCATGATCTTCGGCGGGCCCGTGGCCTCGCTCATAGGCTTTGTCATCGGCTGGATTTGTTTTCGGCTGCGAGGGCCTTATTTTGCGCTGGCCACCATTGCCGTCGGTGAGATCATTCGGTTGATTGCCGTGGTGTGGGTCAGCTTCACCGGAGGCATGCAGGGGATTTTGCTCATGCAAACCTTTCGCAGCAAACTTCCCTACTACTACCTCGCCCTTTTTATCGCCCTTATGTGCCTGCTGGCCATTCACGTGGTCATGCGATCCAAGTGGGGCTATTACTTTGTCGCCATTCGGGAGGATGAGGACGCGGCGGAATCCATGGGCGTCAATGCCTTTCGGTACAAGAGCCTCTCCTTGATCATCAGTTCTTTTTTTACCGGACTGGCGGGGGCCTTTTACATGAATTACATGGCGTTCATCGACCCCGAAGTGGTTTTTTCTCTTCACCACATCTCCATCATGGCCATTCTGGTCGGGATCATCGGGGGGGTGGGCACCCTGTGGGGGCCGCCTCTTGGCGCCTTCATCATGGTGCTTTTGCAGGAAACTTTTCGCAGTGCCTTCTTTGGCCTAGCGCCACGCTGGGTCAGTGAACTTCATGTGTTGGCGTTCGGGTTGCTGGTCATTTTCGTGATTCTTTACTTGGCCAACGGGATTGTCGGCGATTGGGACAAGATTCGACGATTGTGGTCGTCAAAAGGCCCATCCGCGCCGGGGGTCGTAGGAAAGGGTTCATGAGCACACCATTTTTTGAATCCCAGGAGCTCACTAAGGACTTTGGCGGTCTTCGAGCCGTCAATAACCTGAGCTTTCATGTTCAGGAAGGCGAAATCTTTGGGCTGATCGGGCCCAACGGTTCGGGCAAGACCACGGTGTTCAATCTCATCAACGGCTATTATCCCATCACCTCGGGGCAGATTCGGTTTCAAGGGACGTCCTTGAACGGGTTGCCCACGTGGAAAATCTGCAAGCTCGGCATTGCACGGACCTTTCAGGTGGTCAAGCCGCTTCGCCGCATGACGGTTTTGGAAAATGTCATGACGGCGGCCTTTAACCACACGGACTCGTTGACAAAGAGTCGGGAAAAGGCCTTGGAGATCTTAGAATTTTGCGGCCTCATCGATAGAAAGGACGCTTCCGCCAAAGGGCTGCCCCTTGGAGATCGCAAGCGCTTAGAAATTGCTCGCGCTTTGGCCACCGAGCCCAAGTTGCTGCTTCTCGATGAGACCATGGCGGGCTTGACACCTCAGGAGCAGGCCGATGGGGTGAAATTGATCCGCAAAATTCGAGACTCAGGCATCACCATCATCATCGTGGAGCATATCATGCGGGTGATCATGAGCCTGTGCGACCGCATTCTGTGTATCAATTATGGACAGCGCATTGCTGAAGGCCGCCCCGAGGAGGTGGCCAATGACCCCGCGGTGATCGAAGCGTATCTCGGAAAGGATTAACGGGCATGCTGCAGGTGGAGCAATTAGACGTCGCTTACGGCGATGTTCAGGTCCTGTGGGACGTTACTTTCCATGTGAAGGCCAATGAATTTGTGGCCTTGGTGGGTTCCAACGGCGCGGGAAAATCCACCCTCATGAAAACCATTTCCGGCTTGATTCGGCCGAAACGCGGCACGATTCGTTTCGAAAATGTGCGCTTGGACCGGCTGCAGCCGTACGAAGTGATCCGATTCGGTTTGTCACACGTTCCGGAAGGCCGCCAGCTCTTTCCCGAGATGACCGTTTTGGAAAATCTGGAAATGGGCGCTTTGAGCCGTGAAGCGAAGGCCAAGCGCAAGGAAACCCTGGAGTGGGTCTTTGAGCTGTTCCCTCGACTCAGGGAACGCACCGCGCAGCTTGCAGGGACCTTATCCGGCGGTGAGCAACAGATGTGCGCGATTGCACGAGGCCTCATGTCCCTGCCGCGCATGGTTCTGTTTGATGAACCGTCTCTTGGGCTTGCCCCGAGGCTGACACAAGAAATCTTTCGTCTCGTTCAGGAAATTCACCGCAAGGGCATGACGATTCTCATGGTGGAACAGAACGTCAAGCAGACCTTGGCCTTGTGCGACCGTGCTTATGTGCTGGAAAACGGCCGGCTTGTCATGGAAGGCAACGGCCGCGAGCTGCTCGAAGACGAAAGGGTTAAAGAGGCTTTTCTCGGGCTTTAGACGTGCGCCGAGTATCCATGTCGTTGATCCAAGGGGCCGCTTTGTTTGCGGCGCGCCCCTTGGTTTTTCGCCGCCCATTCGGCGAAGCTTCTGGTGTCTGGAAGTAAATTTCCTGAAAGCTCGAATGGAGACAAGACGATTGCCGGCAGGGGCTCGGTCGTAAGAACTGAGAATGCTGGCCATGCGGCCGCCAGCGGCTCAAAGGACATCTGCCAGTTCCTTGTTGACGGACCCAGGGCAGTCTTGGATCTCACAGGCGAACTGGATCCCTCGAGGCCGCAGGCCGCATAGGGAAATGAGCACCTTAAGGATGTCGGTTCGCGGGATGACGCGCACCACGTTGCCCGCCTCATCCACCACAGTACCCCCCGAAAATGTCGTATTCCAGAATCCTTTCTGTGGTTTCTTCCACCGTGAAATTTTCAGAAATCGTGACAAGGTTCTTATTCACGATGCCCTGAACTGTGATCCGGGCCAGCGGGTAGAGCAGTTCATGAATTTCGAGCAGCGTCGCACCGAAGGGTGATGCCCCTTTGGTGTCCGTGTCGGCGATGGCGCCGAAAGCCGTCCCTGCTTGAGAACGGGCATAAGACGAATGCCTCTGTCTTTCTTTAGGTTCACCGCTTTTGGCATGGTTTCTTCAGGATGGATGGCCACGGCGGGCGAGGACACCCATTCTTCGATCAAAACAAAATGGCTCAGCCTCCCTGTGTGTGTATGGCCTTCACGATGAATAGGCCTAGACGAAAAGAGACCAGAGGATACCCGCGGAAATGGCCGAACCGATCACCCCGGAGATGTTTGGAGCCATGGCGTGCATCAAAAGGAAATTGGTAGGGTCTTCCCTGTTCCCGATCATTTGCACGACTCGGGCGGAATCGGGGACAGCCGACACGCCCGCTGCGCCCACCAGCGGATTGATCTTGTCCTTGAGAAAGAGGTTCATGATTTTGGCAAAGAGAACACCCGAGGCCGTGGCAACCATGAAAGAGGCTGCGCCAAGAACAAAAATGCCCACGGATTTTGCCGTCAAAAACACATCGGCCTGGGTGGAGGCGCCGACGGTCACACCGAGTAAAATGGTCACGATGTCGATGAGCGCTGTGCGAGCGGTATGGGCGAGCCTCTCGGCGACCATGCTTTCTTTGAGAAGGTTTCCAAAGAAAAGCATGCCCAGGAGAGGCAAAGCGGCCGGAGCGAGAAAACAGCAGAGGAGAAAGCCGACGACGGGAAAGATGATTTTTTCCCGCTTGCTCACCGTTCGAGGCTCACTCATGCGGATCAGGCGTTCCTTTCGGGTCGTCAACAACTTCATGATGGGCGGTTGAATGACCGGCACAAGGGCCATGTAAGAATAGGCGGCGATGGCGATGGGCCCGACCAATTCCGGAGCCAGTTTGGAAGTCAGAAAGATCGCGGTTGGACCGTCCGCGCCCCCGATGATGCCAATGGAAGCTGCTTCCTTTACCGGAAACCCCAAAGCCAGCGCCGCAAGAAACGTGATGAAAATGCCCATTTGCGCGGCAGCGCCCAGCAGCATGAGGATTGGCCTGGCCAGCATGGTGGAAAAGTCGGTCATGGCGCCGATGCCCAGAAAGATGAGAGGAGGATAAAGGCCTTGACGGACCCCAAAGTAGAGGTAATGGAGCACGCTGCCGGATTCATAGATACCCAAGCCGAATCCCTTGAACACCGGGACGTTCCCCATGAGAATGCCAAAGCCGATGGGGACCAGCAAGAGGGGCTCATAGTGTTTGGCAATGCCCAGGTAGATAAACACACAGCCCACAAGGATCATGAGAACGTGTCGATAGTCCACAAGCCCAAAGCCGGTGTTGGCGAGAAAGTGCAGGATCGTCTCCATGCGTCGCGTTCCTTTCTCTTTTTTTGAGCGCGTTGTGAGGGTTGAAGCGAGGTCCTTACGTCGAAGCGTGGATTGTTTCTTCGGAGCGGACCACAAGAGATGAGGCCCACCGGTAAAATCCCTGATCTTCCCCCGAGAGTTCCTCGATGAGGCCCTGAAGCAAGAACTGGTTCAAATGATAGTGAGGTCGGGGAAGACCTCGCTTTTCCGCTTGCTCGATGAGTTTGGATAGGGAGAACGCCTGGCCCTCCCGTTGGGTGAGAAGCTTAAAGGCGTGGTAGGCTTCCAAGGCTTCGGGTCCCAAGACGATTTCTTTGGGCAAAGAGGCCGGTGCCGCAGCCTCTCCAGAAGGCGCAGCCGCCGTGACCTGTGGCGCCTGAATTTCCGGACGGTGCCGCGGTGTTTTCAGCCGCTCTACCAACTTGTCCCACCACGCCAGAAGACTGACCAGGTACGTGAGAAAGACAGCCAAAACACACAGCCCCACGAACACAATGCTCAGTCCCGCAAGGGTCGTCATCCATCCATTGGCGGCGGTAATGGCCGACAGTCCCCGCATAACCTCCCCTTTCAGGCTGCTTTTCGTCGCCGATACGGTTTTCTTTCCTGCATGACTGCTTCGATCTTGGCCATGATTCGGGAAGCTAGAGGCGTATTCATGCGAAACAGATCAAAGAGTTCGGCATTTCGGAACTCATAAAACACCGAATCCGCCAAACAGATGCCCGTGGCCGTGTAGTGCAAAGGGCTGACCAGGCTGGACCATCCCAGAGCTTGCCCGGTTTGGCGCACCACCAACGCTCGGCCGCTAGGAAAACACAGAAGGACTGCACCGGATTTCAGAATAAAAAGAGACCGTGCCGGCTGTTTCGCTTGAAAAAGGACGGTTCCTTCATGAAAATTGGAAAGGATGGCGATCTGGGCAAGCTGTTGAATGTCCGATTCCGGAATGTCCGCAAGAAAAGGGCTTTGTGCCAATTCGGAAACTTCCACCATGGACCCGTGCTCCTTCGCATAGCTTTAAAACAAACTTCAGGGCTTTCCCACTCGTCAACGCGGAAGCCTCCCATCGCCTGGTCATTGTTTACGATCGTGTGCCTTTGGGTTCAACGACAATCCTACTCGATCACCATACGACAGTCCACGGCCCAGCAACCCTTGTCGCTAACGAACAGAGGATTGATGTCCAGTTCCTGGATTTCCTCATGATGCCATGCCAGGTCCGAAAGACGCACCACAGCATTCACAAGAGCTTTCAGGTCCGCGGGAGGCCGCCCTCGCACGCCTTGAAGCACCGGAAACAGTCGCAAAGAGCTGATCATCAACCGGGCCTCATCGGCCGAGACGGGGGCCAGAGCGCGCTGAACGTCCTTGAAGACCTCGGCGTAAAGGCCACCCTGGCCCACGACCACAAGGGGGCCAAATTGCGGATCGCGCTTCAGGCCGAGAAGCATTTCCCATCCGCTGATCTGCTTTTGCACTTGAATGCCGTCCAGGTGCCCTTGCGGCGTGGTGGCTCGAAAACGTTCCAGGAGCTTTTCAAAGGCACGGCGTACGGCCTCGGCATCGCCGAGGTCCGTCATAACTCCGCCGGCGTCGGATTTGTGCACCCATTGTGGAGAAACCACCTTGAGCACCACGGGAAATCCGTTTTCTTTGGCCCAGCGCACGGCACCGTCGGCGTTTGTGACCACCGTGGACGGCACCGTGGAAATGCCAAAACGGGCAAGCCATCCCAAGGCCTCATCGCCCAAAACCACGCCATTGGGACCGGTGATTCTGTCTTCAAGGTTCTTGCCCATGGCAGGCCCCAGTTCCTCATGGCCCTGCGTGCGTGGTGTTGTGGAGCCGTGGGCGGTCGACACTTTCGGTGGTTCAGGGGCCGACGCCTTGATGGCCATTTTTTGGCGCCATTGGGCAAATCGGTACGTGGCCGCAAGGCCCATGACGGCCTCATCTAAGCTCGGAAAACAGGCCACCCCGGGAATGCGGTCCAGAACACGCGATTCTTCCTCTGCACCATCCCCGTAAACCCAGCAGGCCAAAGGTTTTTGGGACACGTTTTTTTCTTGCACGCGGCGCAGAACGTCCTCGAACCGCAAATTGTCGTGCAAAGGTGAAGACATGCGCGGAAAGATGGCGAGAGTGGCATGGGTGTCCTGTCGCGCCACAAGGGCCGTGGCGGCCTTTTCCAGCACGTGCGGAAAGGAGCCGCCCACCATACCCAAGGGCCACAGGTCCACGGGATTGCCCAAGCGATGCCAAGGAATTTTGGGATTTTCAAGACCTTCTCGAGCCTCTTCGGGAAAGGGAGCGAGCTGTAGCCCGAAGTCTTCACAGGCATCAGCACTCATGATGCCGCAGGCGCCCGTGGCGGTGAGCACGGCCAGGTTGGGTCCGGCCATGGGGCGAAAATGTAAAAATGCCTTAGCCACGGCCCTTAATTCCACCATGCTGCGCACGCGAAGAAGACCCGCCTTCTGAAACGCCGCATCAAAAACGGCGTCTTCTCCCACAAGAGATCCCGTGTGCGACAGGGCCGCTCGAGCGCCCGCCTGGCTTCGACCCGTTTTCAGCACGATGATGGGTTTATGAGCGCTGATGGATGCGGCGATGTCCAGAAAACGGCGACCATTCCGCATACCTTCCATGTGGAGCACAATGATTTCTGTCTGCGGATCTTGAGCACAGTACTGCAGTGCGTCCACGAAGTGAATATCGCAGCCGTTGCCGATGTCGATGGCCTTGCCGAGCCGCCCGGTGAAGGATTCAATGCCGACTTGAAGCACGCCCGATTGGGCCACAAGGGTCAGAGGCGGAGGGCAGGGGTCTCGAGGAATGTCGATGAACGCTGTGCTAAAGCCGTCAAAGGCGTTGAGAATCCCCATGGTGTTGGGCCCGAGCACTCGGGCCCCGCCTTGACGGCTCAGCCGGACTAATTCTTCCTGAAGAGCCCGTCCCGTGTCGTCGGCATCGGCAAACCCCTGGCTGATGATCACAAGGTTCCGGATACCCTTGTGAAGGCAGTCTCTGACCACCGGCAGCACGCGGTCTCGACCCACCGACACCACGGCCAATTCGGGCACCTGCGGCACATGAGAGACCGAGCCGTAACAAGGATGGCCGAGGATTTCCTTAGCCGAAGGATGGACCACAAAAATGGGGCCCTTGTAGCCGTACCGGCGCATCACTTCCAGGTTGTTGTACGCGCCGACCCCTGTTTGGCGCGTCACGCCCACGAGCAAGACCGATGCCGGATTCAGAAACGCATTCATACCGCCTCCTTGGTGTTCTCGAATTTACTGCGACAGCGGGGATTTTCATTGTCCATAGTTTATGGCTTTTTGCTTGGCCGGAAGTGACTCACGCACCAAAAGGATGCCCGCAACAAACGTCCGTGGCCTTCTCTTGTTTTTGAAGTGACGGGCTCATAAGTCTTCGGCATAGGATTGAGCCGCAAAAACACCTTGGGACATGTTGCTAGGCCGCCGCGCCAGGTTTGGGCGCGCTCTGGGCAAGCCCCAGAGCTGTGGACCGTTCCGTGGCCGCCCGCACGGCGCCTAAAACGGCCCCTCGAAACGCTCGCGATTCCAAAATCTCCAATCCATGAATGGTGGTTCCACCTGGGGACGTGACCATGTCTTTCAAGATGGCCGGATGTTTTCCGGTCTTTTGAACCATGAGTGCCGTGCCGAGCACCGTTTGAATGACGAGATCCGCCGCAATAGGGCGGGGCAGTCCCATGAGCACCCCCGCGTCGATCAAGGCTTCCAGAAAACAGAGCACGTAGGCTGGGCCGCTTCCCGTAAGACCCGTGACCGCATCGAGAAGCTTTTCCGGCACTTCGTGGGCGATACCGACGGCGCGAAAAATTTTGAGGGCCGATGCCATGTGGACGTCTTCAGCATGCCGACCCCGCGCCAAGGCGCTGGCCCCCGAAAGGACAAGAGCCGGCGTGTTGGGCATGACACGAATCACGGGAGTTCCCGAGGGCAAAGCGGCTTCCAGTCGCGAGAGAGGAATGCCGGCCACGATGCTGATCAGTAGAGGACGATGGGTTGCCGCAAGCCCCATCTGCTCGAGCACTTCCGGCACATTTTGGGGCTTGATCGCTAGAACGACCGTATCGCACGCTCGCACACATTGGGAAAGGGAGGCGGCTCGAAGAATTCCGAACGTCTGGGCAAGAAAATCCATGCGCTCGGCAGCCACATCGTAGACCTGAATGCGATCGGAAGAAACGACGCCAGCCTGAATCACACCCCGTATGAGAGCTTCCCCCATGTTGCCGCCACCGATGAAACCAATGTTCATGGCCTCCTCCATTCAAAAAGGATCGTCCAAAGGGTTGTCCCGAAAAACCGTGTCGGCTCCTTTTTTCCGTCGTCAATGCCGCGCTCCCGCAAGGGACTCCGGACTTTCTTGATAAAGATCGGATTCAGGGGGTTGAAAAGATCGTGGTCCGAGTCGGCTTAAACCTTGTGCGCCACGACGATTTCCAGTAAAGGATACTGGATGCGCACAAGACCTTTGGCAGCATGAGCGGCACAGAACATTTTCCCGCAACGAGGCCGGAGGATGCAAAAGATGACGCGCTTTGAAGCCCCAAAGCCCAGGGAAAGCCTTCTCAACAACGGGGAGCCGGTCCTTTTTAAAGCGCTGGTTCGAGACGACGAAGAAGCGGTGCGCGCTTTTTTTCACGATATACCTGACCATGAAGTGGAAGGCTTTCGCGACCAGGTGCCGGATCCCCGCACCGTGGGGACCTGGATTCGCCAGCTCGATTTGGCTCGCGTCCTTCCTCTGGCCGCCTGGAACGGTCTTCAAACCCGCCTCATCGGCCTCGCCTCGCTCAACCGCATGGCCGGCGCCTACAGGCACGTGGCCGAAATCTACGTGGTGGTGGGTGCCGACCATCGTCAGTTGGGCCTGGGTTCGTCGCTCATCAAAGAACTCATCGAAATCGGCACGCGCCAAGGCCTGTACTTCCTTAAGGCCAAAGTACTTGTAGAAAACCAACTGGCCCTGCGAGCCTTTCGCCAGTTGGGTTTTGAAGTCAAGGCCACCCTGGAAGACTACTTCATGACGCGAGACGGCAAGACCAAGGATGTGGCCCTGATGCTCAAGAGGCTGCGCTTCGATCTGGAGGAAGACTTCTTCTACCTCTTTTGACCTGGAAGCCGACGGCCCGAAAGGCGCAACCGCTTTAGGCTAGCCCATATTCCGTTGACACACAAGGGGGGTTCCGGTAGCTTAGGAAAACATTTCACATGTGCGTGTGCCACCCTTCCCGACGCGAGAGGCCTGAAAGGCTGGAGGAAGAGCTCATGGCGACCAAGGCAAAGATTCTGATTGTGGATGATGACGCGGATTTTGCCAAGTCGACGAAGATGATCTTGCTGGCCGACGGCTACGAGGTGGTTGTGGCTTCGGATGGCAAGGAAGGTCTTCGTAAGGTTCAAGAGGAAAAGCCAGATCTGATTATCTTGGACATTATGATGGAAAGCATTTTCGAAGGCTTCAGCCTAATGAGCAGCGTGCGCTCGGACCCGAACCTGTCGGCTTTTAAACACATTCCCATTCTGATGGTGTCCAGCGTTCGGGCGGATACGGGCTCCCGGTTTGCCTTTGATGATGCGGAAGACATGGGGACCCTGTCCGAACCCGACGAGTATCTGGACAAGCCCTTCAAGCCCAAAGAGCTTCTGGATCGGGTAGCGGATCTTTTGGCACGGCGTCGGTCTTCATGAGTTTCAAAAGAGAGCCAATGTCGTCCACAGAGAGTTTGCGTCCGCACCGTGGTCAAGAGGTGGGGTCAACGCGAGCGCGCAGCCGGTGGGACGAAAGATGGCAGCGGGCGTCGTGGCGCCACGAGCCGCCTCGCGAAAGGACCATGATCATTTCTCGGCGCATCGAAGACAATTCATAAAGGCGCGTGCCTGTGGATGTTCCAAAGATTCTGGTCATCGATGATGAGGAAAACGCCCGCGTCTCGTGCCGTCGCGTGTTGGCTCGAGAGGGCATGCAGGTGAGCCTGGCCTCCAGCGGCCGCGAAGGCTTGGAAAAACTTCTAAATGAGCCCTGCGATCTCGTCCTGGTGGACCTCAAGATGCCCGAAATGGACGGGGTCGAAGTGGTGCGACGCATTCGCGAATTGGACCCCAGTATCGTCACGGTGCTCATCACGGGCCATGCCACCATCGAAAGCGCCGTGGCGGCCGTCAAGGAAGGGGCCTATGACTACCTGCCTAAGCCCTTCACGCCCGAAGAACTGCTCATTGTGGTGCGCCGAGGACTGGAAAAGCGGCGCCTGGATCTGGAATCGCGAGCGCTTCGGGAAGAAAAGGAAGCGATGGAGCGCAATTTCGTCACCATGGTCACGCATCAGTTGCGCTCACCCCTGGCGGCCATTTTACAATATTTCGAGGTGCTTCTCGAGGGCATTGGAGGCGACTTGGACCACGCCCAACGGGAAATGCTCGATCGCGCCAAAGAACGCCTTGAATCCCTCATGCAGCTCATCAACGACTGGCTGGACATGAGCCGCCTGAGCGAAGGTGACATCGTAAAACGACTCCAACCGACGAATCTGGCTCCCTGTGTGGACGCGGCACTCAAGGGTTTGGAATGGGCGGCTCAGGAAAAAAAAATCACTTTTCAGGTGGACCTTCCTGCAGACCTTCCTCCCGTGCTTGCCGACACCGACTCGCTGCGAGAAGCCCTGAGCAACCTGGTGGCCAATGCCATCAACTACAACCGCCCCGGAGGATCCGTGACCATTCGAGCTCACTCACAAGGGTCCTGTGTTCTGGTCGAGGTGGAGGATACGGGCGTGGGGATCGATGCCAAGGAAATTCCTTTTATTTTTAACCAGTTTTATCGCGGCAAGGATCGAGAGATTCGCGCACAACAAGGAACGGGCCTGGGCCTGACCATCGCCCAAAAGGTGGTGCGGGCTCACGGCGGCACTTTGACGGTGGACAGCGAGAAAGGGCGAGGCTCCGTGTTCGCTTTTCCGCTCAATGTGGTTCGAGGGCAAGAGGACGACTCGAGCCGGCGTGCGTGAGGGTGTTAACAAACGCACAACTTTCTCCTTGACCTGAAAGATATGTTGAGCAAAAAATCACATGCTTTATGGGGTTGTGTTCGATAGTCCCGCCTGGATTGGCCCCGGCGCAACGATGTGTGGAGGCTTTCCTGTATGGAACAGATGCTTCAGGACGTGGATGCGGTCATTGATCAGTGGGGTGCCAAGCCGGAATCCCTTTTGCAGATCATGTTGGATGTGAACCATAAGTTCAACTATCTGCCGAAGGAGAGCCTACAGAGGATTTCCGAGCGGTTACGCATGCCCATAAACCAAATTTACAGTGTGGCCAATTTTTTCAAGGTGTTTAGCCTAATGCCCCGTGGCCGCACCATGGTGCAGGTGTGCACGGGAACGGCTTGCCACGTGAAAGGCGCGCCCAAGCTGTTGGATCGTGTGCGGCAGGATTTGGGTTTGGACCCGGGGCAGACCACGGAAGATTTGGCCCTGACTTTGGAGACGGTCAATTGTGTGGGGGCGTGTGCGTCGGCACCCGTGGTGGTCATCAGTGGGGAAACCCACAGTGAAATGACCCCGAACAAGATGGCCTCGCTGATCAAAGAGATCAAGGCCAAGAGCGCGTAGGTGACAAACCATGAAGCGGCTCACAAGCATTCAAGATCTGGACGCGTTGCGGCAGCAGATTCTGGAAAAGCGCAAACACATTCGCAAGCGGATTCGCGTGTGCAACGGCACAGGGTGTCATTCCCAGGGAAGTCATAAACTGGTGGATGCTTTTGAAAAGGTGTTGTCGGAAAGAAACGTTGCGCGCGAGTACATGGTGGTGCCCACGGGGTGCAACGGCTTTTGCGCGGCGGGGCCTATTGTGGTCATTGAGCCCGAGGAAGTTTTTTACCAGCGGGTCAAGCCGGAGCGGGTGGCAGAGATTGTGGAGCGCAGCGTGCTGGGCGATGAGGTCATTGAGGATCTTCTCTATGTGGATCCGACCACGGGGAATCGCATCGTCCATGAGTATGAGATTCCCTTTTTTGCCAAGCAGCAGCGCCTCGTCTTCAGAGACACCGGCAGCAACTACGTGCGGGACATTGAAGACTATATTTCCCGGGGCGGCTATTCGGCCCTGGCCAAAGTGCTTTCTTCCATGACCCCGGAGCAGGTCATCGAGGAAGTGAAGATTTCCGGGCTTCGCGGCCGAGGGGGCGGCGGCTTTCCCACGGGAGTCAAGTGGGAGTCCTGCCGGCGAGCTCATGGGGATATCAAATACGTTATGTGTAATGCCGATGAAGGGGATCCCGGTGCCTACATGGACCGCTCGCTTTTGGAAGGCAACCCCCACCAAGTGCTGGAGGGCATGATCATTGGGGGCTACGCCATTGGGGCCAAGGAGGGCTACGTCTACGTGCGGTTTGAATATCCCATGGCGGTGGAAAACGCCTTGTGGGCCATTGAGCAGGCTAAGGAGTACGGCCTGTTGGGCGACGGGATTCTTGGAACCGATTTCAGTTTGGACATTCACGTAAACCGGGGCGCTGGAGCTTTCATCTGCGGCGAATCCACGGCGCTCATGGCGTCGTTGGAGGGCAAGATTGGGGAGCCTCGTGGCAAGCACATTCATACTGTGGAAAAGGGCCTGTGGAATCGGCCGAGCAACCTCAACAATGTGGAGACCTGGGCCAATGTGCCGCTCATCATCAACAACGGCGGCGCGTGGTTCGCTTCCATTGGCACGGAGCGCAGCAAGGGCACAAAGATTTTTTCTCTGGTCGGCAAAATTAACAACACGGGCCTTGTGGAAGTGGCCATGGGGACGCCGCTGCGCACCATCATCGAGGACATTGGCGGGGGCATTCCGGGAGGACGCAAGTTCAAGGCGGTGCAGACGGGTGGCCCTTCCGGAGGCTGCGTGCCGGAACGGCTCATCGATCTTCCGGTGGACTTTGAAAAGCTCAAGGAAGCCGGATCCATGATGGGTTCGGGCGGTATGATCGTCATGGACGAAGTCACCTGCATGGTGGATGTGGCTCGGTATTTTTTGAATTTTCTTGTGGAGGAATCCTGCGGAAAATGCATTCCGTGTCGCGTGGGCGTCAAGCGCATGCATGAGTTGGTGGTGGACATGTGCGAGGGGCGCGCCACCCCGGAGCACCTGACGAAACTAGAAGAGCTTTGCCACGCCATTCAAGAAACGGCTCTGTGCGGTTTGGGCAAGAGCGCTCCAAACCCGGTGCTCAGCACGCTGCGGTATTTTCGCGAAGAATACGAAGCCCACGTCTACGACAAGAAGTGCCCGGCCAAGATCTGCAAACCTCTGATTCAGTACATGATCGATACGGACAAGTGCACGGGCTGCGGCGCATGCCGGCGGCGCTGCCCGGAAAACGCCATTATCGGCGTCATTAAGGAATGCCATGTGATCGACGAAGAAGTGTGCGTTCGGTGCGGCGTTTGTATTGAGACTTGCAAGTTCAAAGCCATCTACATCGAATAAGAGGACGTTTTATGGTGCCGCAAGCCCTGGTTCAAGACTTTCTGGCCGTCGCCTTTTACCTCGTGGTGGGGGTGGTCTTCGCGGTGATTCCCATTATCCTTTCGCACTTGATCGTGCCGCGCAGCATGGGGCGTCGACGCGACGAGACGTACGAAAGCGGTATGGAGACCATCGGAAGCGCCTGGATTCAGTTTACGGCCGCCTATTACATCTACGCTCTGATTTTTTTGGCCTTTGACGTGGATGTTCTCTATTTGTTTCCAGTGGCGCTGGCTTATGGGCAGTATGCCTTTCGGGATTTCATCGAAGTGGTCCTCTTTTTGGGCATTCTGTCCTTGGCGATTGTCTACGCGTGGCGAAAAGGAGTTTTTGAGTGGAAAGTCAAAGAACAGAGCCGGTAATCCAGTTCGCCCTGCTGGACGACCTTCTCAATCTGGCCCGGGCCAATTCCCTCTGGCCCATGACCTTTGGGCTGGCGTGTTGCGCCATTGAGATGATGGCGACGGGGGCGGCACGGTTCGATTTGGATCGGTTCGGCGCGGGGGTGTTTCGGCCGTCGCCGCGCCAGTCGGACGTGATGATCGTCGCCGGGACCATTTCCAAGAAGATGGCTCCGGCCATTCAGATGTTGTGGGACCAGATGCCCAACCCCAAATGGTGCATTGCTATGGGCAACTGCGCCATTTCCGGCGGCCCCTTTGCCTATGAGGGCCAATATGCCATTGTTCCCGGAGCGGACCTCATCGTGCCTGTGGACATTCACATTCCGGGATGCCCTCCCAGACCGGAAGGCCTCATTCAGGGCATCCTGGCTTTGGAAGACAAGATCACCAAAGGGGAACAGCGCAACGTGTTGCGTCGTTTTCGACGATTGGAAAAGGTGAGTTGATCATGGCGGCAAAAGACGAAGCGGTGCGGCGCCTTCGGGAACAGCTTGGAGAGGGGGCTCTTCGGGAGGATGTGGAGTTTCGATCCGGGGTTTCCTGGACCATCTCCTGTACTCCGGAATCCTTGTTATCGGTCATGAAGATTTTCAATGCGTGCGGTTTTTACCTGGAGTCTTTGACGGGCTTGGATTTTCAAGACACGCTGGAACTGGTCTATCATATGAACACCTACGAACCGCGGGCGCGCATGGCGGTGCGGGTTTTGTGCCCGCATGACGGCGAAGTCCCCTCGGTGACAGGCATCTTCGACTCGGCCCTTTGGCAAGAACGCGAAGCCTGGGAATTTTTCGGGGTTAGCTTCCGTGGACATCCCGATCTCAGGCGGCTTCTGCTTCCGGAAGACGCGGACTATTATCCGCTTCGCAAGGATTTCGGTACGGTTCACGCTTACCGCAAACGGGAAGAGGTTTATGGCTGAACACTTTCCTCAACCGGTCCAGCAGCAGCTCTACAGTCTCAACCTGGGGCCTCAGCATCCGAGCACGCACGGTGTCTTGCGCGTGCTTCTCACCCTGGATGGCGAATACATTTTGAAAGCGGATCCCATCATCGGCTACGGGCATCGCGGCCATGAGAAGATGGGAGAAAACCGCACGTACCTGCAGTTCATGCCCAATTCCAGCCGCATGGACTATCTCTCAGGGCTGCTCTACAACCACGGGTTTTGCCTGGCCGTGGAAAAGCTTGCCGGGATCGATCCGCCGGAGCGGGCCAAGTACATTCGAGTGATCTGCGCGGAACTCAACCGCATTTCCAGCCATCTTTTGTGGTTCGGCACCTTTCTCATGGACCTGGGGGCTTTCACCCCGTTCCTGTACTGCTTCGACGATCGTGAAAACATCTTGGACATTCTGGACCGGGTCAGCGGGTCTCGGCTGACGTACAGCTACTGCCGGTTTGGCGGCGTGGCTCGCGATGTGGATGAGGTGTTCATCGACCAGACTCGAGCCTTCATCAAAAGGCTGCGAAGCCGGTGGCCGGATTACCACAATCTGGTGACCAAGAACATCATCTTCATTCACCGGGTGCGTGATGTGGGCATCATCGACAAGGACCTGGCGCGCCGTTTCGGCGTCACCGGGCCGAACCTTCGTGCCGCCGGTGTGCCATTTGACATGCGCAAGGTGGAACCCTACGAGGTCTACGACAGGTTCGATTTCGAGATTCCCACGGGGACCAAGGGGGACGCTCTGGACCGGTATCGCGTGCGCCTGGAAGAGATGGAGCAGAGCTGCCGCATCATCGAGCAGGCTTTGGATCAGCTTCCCGGTGGAGCGTACCGCCAGGAACGCGTGCGGCTGAAGCTCACGCCGCCTCGAGGCGATGTGTACTTTGCCTTTGAGAGCGCCCGAGGGCAGACGGCTTACTATCTCGTGAGTGATGGCAGCCCTTATCCGTATCGAGTCCATGTGCGGGTGCCTAGCTTCGGCAACCTCCATTGCTTGACCGAGGTTTTGAGGGAAACCCTGGTGGCTGACACCATCGCCATCCTGGGCAGCATCGATATTGTGGTTCCGGAAATCGATCGCTGAGGGGGCTTTGGGACCGCCCATGAATCCTGGGTTGTGAAAAAGACGGCCCGCACCAACCTCTGGAAGGAGATTGTTTGCACATGATGGAAGCCACCGCAACTTCGGGTGCCTTTTGGCTGAGGCTCATTGTGGGCCTGGTCATCGTCCTTGCTTTCAGCCAGCTCAATGCCCTCTTTCTCGTTTGGCTGGAGCGTAAAGTGGCCGGTCACATTCAGGTCCGGCTGGGTCCCATGGAAGTGGGGCCGCACGGTTTGCTGCAGACCATTGTGGACGGCATCAAACTGGTGGGTAAGGAACTTATCACGCCGTCGCGAGCCGACCGCAAGCTGTATGCGCTCGCCCCCGTCCTGGTCTTCATGCCGGTTCTGGTGGCCTTTTTGGTCCTGCCCTTTGGGCCAAACCTCATCATTCGAGACATGAATGTGGGGTTGCTGTTGATCTTTGCCTTTTCCACCTTCAGTGTGCTGGCCATTTTGGTGGGCGGTTGGGCCTCCAACAACAAGTACGCGCTTCTCGGGGCGATTCGCTCCGTAGCCCAGGCCGTGGCCTACGAGATTCCTTTGCTTCTTTCGGTCATGAGCGTGGTGCTCATGGTGAATTCGTTCCGGTTCAGTGAATTGGTCATGGCGCAACAGCGCATCTGGTTCGTGTTTCTGCAGCCTGTGGCGGCCATCATTTACTTTATCTGCGCAACAGCGGAAACGAACCGCGCCCCCTTTGACATTCCCGAAGCGGAATCGGAGCTGGTGGCCGGGTTTCATACGGAATACAGCGGCATGCGCTTTGGCCTCTTTTTCTTGGCCGAATACACCAACATGTTTATCGTCTGCGCCGTGGCGACGAGCCTCTTTCTTGGAGGATGGCACGGGCCCTTTGGGTTCAGCTTCAAGATTCCCGGCGTGGTTTGGTTCCTGGCCAAGACGTATGTGCTGCTTTTTGTGCTCATGTGGTTTCGATGGACGTTTCCGCGCGTGCGCTTCGATCAGCTCATGAACTTTTCCTGGAAAGTGCTCATTCCCCTCAGCATGCTCAACCTGGTGATCACGGCCTTGGTGCTCAAGATCGTGTGATGGGACCAGGGGCTAAGGACGATAGGACGACAAAGGCATAAGCGGAGTTAAAGGGCGGCTATGGGATACTGGAAAGACATCGTGCTGGGAGGCTGGAGCCTCATCGAAGGGATGAAGGTGACGGGCCGGGCTCTTTTCAAGCCGGTGGTCACGGTGCAGTACCCTCGAAAGCGCCTGGAAATGTCCCCGGCATACCGAGGGCACATTGAATTTAAAATTTTCCCGGAAACAGGAACCCACGGTTGTATTGCTTGTGGAACGTGCCAGAGGGTCTGTCCGTCGAACGTGATCAAGGTTCAAGGGGTGAAGGCGCACGCCCGCAGTGGCAAGATCGCCACCCACTATGTCATCGACTTCACGCGCTGTAGCCTCTGCGGACTGTGCGTGGAAAGCTGCCCCACCCAGACCCTGAAGTTTTCTACGGAATTCGAATTGGCCGGCGATTCTCGATGGGATGGTGTGGTGGACTTGGTCTTGAGGATGGAGGAAAGCCGATCATGAGCGGGTCTTTACTTGTCGACAGCTTGGCCCATGCCGTCTTTTGGGTGGTGGTGGGCATTGTCATTGGAGGCGCCGCTCTGGCGGTGTTTCCTCGAAACATTGTTTACAACATCCTAGGCCTCATTGCGTGCCTGAGCGGTGTGGCGGCGCTTTTTCTTTACCTGGGAAGCTTCTTTCTCGCTTTGATGCAGCTTCTAATCTACGTGGGAGCCATCTGCATCGCTATCGTCTTTGCCATCATGCTCTCCCGCCCTCTGCATCTGGAAGTGCCCAAAAGGCGCATGCCCAAACTGGCGGCGGGTATCGGCGCGGCTTCCATTTTCTTTGTGGCCATCGCGGCCGTGGCCTGGAAAACGGCGTGGAAACCGGCGGCGGAACGGGGGGCGGACTGGACCATCACAACCATCGGCCACTTGTTGCTCACGCGCTACGCGCTGGTCTTTGAAGTCATCTCCCTGGTGCTGCTGGTGGCCATCATCGGTGCCATAGTGACCACAGGATTCAGCCGGAGGTTGTCTTCGTGAACTCACTCAGCGTCTATTTGATCATCGCGGCGGCACTCTTCAGCCTGGGACTGTTCGGGGTGCTCATGCGCCGAAACCTCATCGGCATGCTCATCTCCATCGAACTCATGCTCAACGGCGCAAATCTCAATTTCATGGCCTTTAACCGCTTTCTGGCGCCCGAGCCGGCTGTGGGTCAGATTGTGGCCCTGTTTGTCATGGGCATTGCGGCGGCGGAGGCGGCCATCGGGTTGAGCCTCATTCTGGCGCTGTTCCGCAGGCTGCGCTCCATCAACATCGAACGGGCTCAGCGGTTGCGCGGCTGAGAGCCCAGGCGTCATGGTTGGTGTGCTTTTTCTCATCCGTAACTTCAGCGTGTGAAGGACGATGTTCATGATGTGGCTACCGCATGATTCCGTATTAACCGCGGCTTTGACCTGTGCCACTTTACCGTTTCTGTCCATGGCGGTGATCCTCATCTTTACTCGAGCCTACCCGAGAGTCTCGTGCGCCATTTCGGTGAGTGCCATTACGGTGTGTTTGGGCAGTACCCTGTACCTGCTCCTCACGCTGCGCCACGCCCCGGAGGCCGTGGAATACCAATGGGCTTGGATCATTTCCGGCGACATGGTCATTCCCTTTGGATTCCTTTTGGATCGTCTGAGTCTGCTCATGCTGACCATTGTGGCGGTCATCAGTTTTCTCGTGCAGGTCTATTCCATCGGCTACATGCACGGGGATCCCGGCTTCAGCCGCTACTATGCCTTTCAGTCTCTTTTCGCCTGGGCCATGATGACCATGGTCATCGCGCCGGGCATGCTGCAGCTTTACATCTTCTGGGAGCTGGTGGGGCTCGCGTCCTACTTGCTGATCGGCTACTACTATGAAAAGTGGAGCGCGTCGCAGGCCGGTAAGAAGGCCTTTGTCATGACCCGGCTCGGAGACATTGGCTTCTTCTTGGGCATCATCACCGTCCTTTTGGGTTTCGGAGACTTAGGGATTCAACACATGAACGCAGCAGCGCAGGCCGGGGACATTCACCCCTGGGTGGTGACCCTGGGCGCTCTGCTGATCTTTTGCGGCGTAGTGGGCAAAAGCGCCCAGTTTCCGCTCCTGACCTGGTTGCCGGACGCCATGGAAGGTCCCACGCCGGTGAGTGCGTTGCTCCATTCGGCCACCATGGTCGCCGCGGGCGTGTATCTCATGAGTCGCATCTTTCCTTTTTTTGCCGCTTCACCCGATGCCATGGCGGTGGCGCTCATTATCGGCACCATCACCATGCTTTTGGCCTCCACCATGGCTATGGTCACCTATGACATCAAGCAGGTTTGGGCCTACTCCACGGTGAGCCAACTTGGGTTCATGGTCATGAGCCTGGCGGCCGGGGGGTACTTTGCCGGAGTGTTTCACCTGACCACCCATGCCGGTTTCAAAGCCTTGTTGTTCCTGTGTTCCGGCATCTTCATTCACGAGTACCACACCAACGATATGCGGGAAATTGGGCAGGGTGGAGGCCGTAAGTTGACCATTCCCATGATCTGTATGACGGTCGGCGCCCTGGCGTTGGCGGGCATCTTTCCTTTTAGCGGCTTTTTCAGCAAGGAAGCCATTCTCGGCGTGCTGGCCGGGTATCCCAACAAGATTTATCTCGGGGCCGGACTCCTCGGCGCGCTCATGACGGCCTACTACAGTTTCCGGCTGATTTTTTTCATTCTCTTTCCGCGCCCGTCGGCCGAAGGGGCTCCTCATCATGAAGACCATCATAGCGGGGGTCATCATGGCCATGTGTTTTGGACCATGGCCTGGCCGTGCATGATTCTGGCGACCATCACGCTGGGGCTTGGCTTTTTTCAAAACGAATTGCAGGGCTACCTCCTGGGGCACGGAGCCGTGGCCCATGGCCATGAAGCGCCGGAACATGGAGGCCATGGACTGGGCCACTACCTGCTGTTGATCACGGCGGTGAGCTTGGCGGTGGGCGGTGTGTTTTTCGCCTACCTGGAATTTGGCTGGAAAAAGGCCTCGCAAAAAGGGTTTCTCAGCAAGTTTCCGGCTGTGGAAGCGCTTTTTGCCAACCGCTGGTACATGGACCATTTCTACCGCAAGGCTTTGGATCTTTTGGTCTACTGTGGCTTCACCAATATTTTTACGCGAAACGATCGCCGCGTCATCGACGGAGGCATCGACGGCATTTGTCGCTTTACGGTTGGAGGGGGCCGTGCGGTGAGCTTCCTTCAGTCGGGGATGCTCCAATACAATTTGGTGCTCATGGTAGCCGCCATAGGGGTGCTGGTCTTGGTGTTTGCCTTGTAGGGGCGGCGACCTGAGGCTGCGGCGCGAATCGAGCGAAGGGAACGTTTAGACGCGAGTGGGCATGCTTATGACAGCAATGGAATTTGCGCAGTTTCCGATTCTCTCGGCGATCCTCTTTTCCACGCTGGTGGCCCTTTTGGTCATCCTTTTCATTCCCCATGACCGGCCCAAGTTGGTCAAGCAGGTGAGTCTGGGTTTTGCCGCCCTAGGGCTGGCGCTCAGCCTGTACCTTTACCTGACCTTTGACCCGCAAAAAGGCGGCCTTCAGTTCGTGGAGCGAGTCTTGTGGGTCAAGAGCCTGGGCATTTACTATTTCTTGGCGGCGGACGGCATGAATGTGCCCATGATTCTGCTGACGGCCGTGGTGCTTTTCACAGGCGTGCTCACCATGTGGGAATTGGACAAGCGCGTCAAGGAATACTTTGCCTTGACGTACCTGCTGGTGGCCGGCGTCTATGGCGTCTTCATGAGCATGGACCTGTTCTTTATCTTCGTCTGGTATGATGTTTCGCTCTTTCCCATGTACCCGCTCATTGCCATCTGGGGCAGCACCCGCAAGGAATACGGCGCGATGAAACTCACTCTGTACCTGCTTGCGGGAAGCGCGTTGATCCTTCCGGGCATTCTGTATCTCTGGGCCGTGGCCGGCGGCACCACCTTTGATCTCTTTGAACTGCAGAGATTGGGCTTTGACGTGCAAGTGCAGCGCATCGCCTTTGTCATGCTCTACCTTGGCTTCGGTATTCTTGCGGGTGTGTGGCCGTTCCACACATGGTCTCCCGTGGGCCATGTGGCGGCGCCCACGGCGGTGAGCATGATCCACGCGGGGGTGCTCATGAAACTGGGGGCTTACGGCATTTTGCGCGTGGGCATGACCCTGTGTCCTGAAGGCTTGGTGTACTGGGCGGATCTGATGGCGTTGCTGGCGACCATCGGCATTGTCTACGGAGCCTTTGTGGGTTTGGCCCAGACGGACCTGAAGTATGTGATTGGCTATTCCAGTGTGTCCCACATGGGCATTGTGGGCCTGGGCCTGGCCACCATGACGGTGGATGGCATCAACGGCGCCGTCTTTCAGATGTTTTCTCATGGCATCATGACTGCCCTTTTCTTCTCTGCTGTGGGCTACATCTACGACAAGACCCACACCAAGATGATTCCGGAACTGGGTGGTTTGTCGAAAACCATGCCCAAGGCGTCGGCCTTCTTCATCGTGGCAGCCTTCTGCGGCATCGGCGTGCCGTGCATGAGCAGTTTTTGGGCAGAGCTTTTGGTGTTTATTTCTGCGGTGAAAACCTATCCTGTGCGTGGCATTTTGGCGGTCTCGGGGCTGGTGGTAAGCGCTCTTTTTATGCTGCGTGTGGTGCAGAAAACCTTTTACGGGGACAAGAATCCCAAGTGGGAACACATTCCCGATGTGCCGCTTTTCTTAGCGTCTCCGCGCATTATTTTGGTGGGCATTTTGATTTTCTATGGCCTTTTCCCAAGGCTCATTCTCGACGTGATTCAAAGTGCCGTGGTTCCTTTCGTGAACAGCCTGTAGCGAGACGAGGGATGATTTGGTCATGATGAAATGGACCCTGTTTACCCCTGAACTGTATTATGTGGCCGTGGCGTCCGTGTTTTTCATCTGTTCTTTGGAAAAGCAAGCGGACCCGAGGCGTCTCTACCGCTGGGCGGTGCCTTTGGCGGGCATCGGGCTGGCGGTGACGGTGGCGTGCGCCCGCATGGAGGGGTTCCTGTTTTTCGACTCCTACAGGGTGGATCTGTTCAGCCAAGTGTTCAAGGTGTTCTTGGCCTTGGGAATGTTCTTTGTGGTTCTGGTGTGCAATGAGCTACAGGGCATTGAGCCGAGAAAGCACGGCGAGTTTTACTTTTTGCTCTCCGTCTGCACCCTGGCCATGATGATGCTGGTGAGCGCCGTGGAACTGCTCACCATTTACATTGCCTTGGAACTGTCATCCTATTCGCTCTACCTGCTTGTTCCCATGCGGCACCGGGCCGATGAATACGTGGAGACGGGCATCAAGTATTTCATGGTGGGCGCAACGGCTTCGGCCCTGATGATCTTTGGCATGGGTTATCTCTTCGGCGTCACCCACACCACCTATGTGGCGGACATCGTGCAGAAACTTCCGCACGTTCTGCATCAACCCGCAGCTCTTGTGGGCCTATTGCTGGCGCTTGGCGGCTTTTTCTTCAAGCAGGCCTTGTTCCCGTTTCATATTTGGGCTCCGGACGTCTACCAGGGCGCGGCCAATCAAGTCACCACCTACATTGCCACAGCATCCAAGATGGCGGCTGCGGCCATGGTCATTCGGTTTGTGGGCATGAGCACGGGGCAGTCGGAACTCCTCGTGCAGATCCTCGTGGTGCTCTCGGTCTTGTCCATGACCTTTGGCAACCTGGTGGCCATTGTGCAAAAGGACATCAAGCGGCTCTTGGCCTACTCCAGTATCGCGCATGCCGGCTACATGCTCATCGGCATTCTGTGCATGACCCAGCGGGGCTATTCCAGCGCGGTGTACTACGCTCTGGCCTATCTGATCATGAACTTTGCTTGCTTCATGGTCATCATTCGAGTGGCCCCCGATGGGCACAATCTGCAGATCCGTGAATTGGCGGGCCTGCACAAGCGTTCCCCCATACTAGCCATGACCCTCATGCTGGCGCTCTTTGGCTTGGCCGGCATTCCGCCCACGCTGGGCTTTACAGGAAAGTTTCTGGTCTTTGCGGCTGCCTTGGAAAAGGGATACCTTATGCTGGTCATCATCGGCATGATCAATGCCACCATCTCCCTTTACTACTATCTTATTGTCATCAAAGCTGCCTATCTTCTGGAACCTGTTCGAGAATACCCTCCCGTGCGCGTGGATCCCTGGACGCGGGTTATGAGTGCCGCGCTGGTCATCGCCATGGTGTACGTGGGTATCTTTCCCGATCGCTTTGTGGCGCTTGCGGAGGCGACCGTGGCGGTGCTGCCCTAGCCACAGCGCCGCTGCCTTCTGAAACGGAACAAGGATAGAACAATGCTGGAACGGTTAAGAGATCTCAAGCAGGATATTCGGGAAAAGGTTCGGGTCAGTGTTCGTGCGGCGGTGGAGATGGTGACGCCAGCGCCAAAGCAACTGGACCGCGGACCGCTTTCGAGTGGGCGGGCCTTTTGTGATCCCGCGTCCAAGAAGGCGTGCGTGACCGTGTGCACTCCGCGAGGGGACTGTTCGTGCGATGCTGCTGCCTTGAGGGAATCTCTGGAAAAGGCTTTGCAGGAACACGGGCTGGAAATCAAGGTCGGAGAGGCCAAGACGGGGTGTTCGGGCACATGCAGCCAGGGACCTTTTCTTGGATTTCCTCAGAAAGGGTTTTTCTATCTGGGTGTGCCTCCGCAGGCGGCCGCAGAAGTTGTCCGTGAGACCCTGGTCAAGGGACGCCTTCTTTTTCCCTACCTTTCCATCAATCCGGACCGTTCCTATCGCCCCGATATCCTGTACGATCGCTTCAGCGGGCTTTTGGCCGCCATCGACGAAAGCGTGTGCATGGTAGAGGTGGCCAAGTACTTTCTGGATTTTGAAGAAGGCCTCTCCTGTGGCAAATGTGTTCCCTGCCGCTTGGGCATTAGAAGGATGGCAGAGAGCCTTGAGCGCATTGTGGGCGGGCGGGCAACCATGGACGATCTGGAGCAGCTTGGCATTCTGTGCGAGACCATGATCTATGCTCCGTTCTGTCAATTCGCCATGGCGAGCACCAAACCGGTGCTGAGCGCGATCACGTATTTTAAGGAGGAGTTTCTGGAGCACATTGAAAAGAAGGAATGCCGCGCCGGAGTCTGTCAAGCTCTGGTGGAATTTCAGAGGAAAAAGGCATTTCGCGAGCGCATGGTGGCAAAGAAAAAAAAGCCAAGTGAGGCGGCTTTGCAAGGCGCGGATCCGTGAAACGAAAGGAAAGCACCGGAAGAGGGATGGGACATATGGCAACGATCACGTTGAAGATCAATGGCCAGGAAGTGCAGGTGGAAGAGGGCGCGACCATACTCGATGCGGCAAAGAAGGCCGGAGTGTACATACCCACGTTGTGCTACCACCCTTATCTGCCTCTGGAAGAAGCCTGCCGTATATGTGTCGTGGAGGATGTGCGTCGAGGGTGGTCGACGCTTGTTGCCGCCTGTGTCTTTCCGGCCCGCCAGGGTATGGTCATTGAAACCGATTCGGAAAAGGTTCAGGAATCGCGAAAGACCATTTTAGAACTCCTGCTGTCGGATCATCCCAATGCCTGTATGACTTGCCAAGCCACAGGGGACTGCGAGCTTCAGGAGTTGGCTTATCGGCATCGCGTCAAACCTGACGCTTATCCTGGAGAGCGGCACAAACATCCCGTGGATTCGGATCCCAATCCCTACCTGCACATCGACATGAACAAGTGCGTGCTGTGTCGCCGATGCATTCGCGCCTGTCACGACGTGCAAGGAGCCGACATTTGGACCAAGGTGGGGCGCGGCTTTGAACAGCGCATCTCCACAGCCTTTGAACTACCCTTGCAGGATGCCGGCTGTGAATTCTGCGGCCATTGTGCGGACTTTTGTCCCGTGGATGCCATCGGATTTCGGTCGGGCCGTTATGAAGTGCGCGCATGGGAGTTGCACAAAGGCGCGACCATCTGTCTGCAATGCCCCATGGGATGCGGGGCCATCTATGATACGCACAAAGGCAAAGTTGTGACGGTCCACGGGGACTTTGAATCTCCGGCCAACACAGGGGCCCTGTGTAAGATAGGGCGTTTCAACTACAACTTCGTCAACACACCCAATCGGCTTCGGCACGCACTCGTGCGCGAATCTTCAGGCGAACACGCCCCGGCGTCCACCGAGGCGGCTTTAGATCTGGCGGCGACCAAGCTGGCCGAAATTGTTGAAAAGCATGGAGGCTCGGCTGTCGGGATTGTGGCTGGCGGCATGCTCACCAACGAAGAATATTACTTGCTGCAGAAGTTGGCCCGTGGTGCCTTGCGCTCCAACAATGTGGACAACGTGGGCGGGCCGTGGCAGCTGCCACTCTATGAAGGGCTGAGCAGTGCTCTGGGCTTGGGCGGCATGACCAATCCTCTGGACGACATCGCATTGGCCAAAAGCTTGCTCGTTCTAGGATCCAACACGTTGGAAAAGCATGCCATCGCAGCCTTGCGCGCTCGCAAGGCGGTGCGGGAAGGCGCCGTGATGATTGTGGCGCATCCGGATCGTGTGGGGTTGACGAAAAATGCGGAGCGCCATCTGGCCATTCGGTCCGGATCGGAATCCAGTCTTCTGTGCGGTTTTCTTAAAGTCATCGTAACGGAAAAGCTTTACGATGACGCCTTTGTGGAAAAATACACGCAGGAATTTGACAAACTGGAACGCAGTTTGGAAAAGATCAGCTTGCAGGACGTGGCGGAACGCACGGGCCTTTCCCAACAAGAAATTCAAGAAGCCGCTCGACTCTATGCCTCGCAAAGGCCGGCTTTTTTGATCTACGGGGCGGATATGGCTCAGGAACCCGCCAGTGAAACCCTGTACCGCATGGGAGCGGCGTTGCAGATGCTTTTGGGATCCGTGGGCGTGTCGGGAGGCGGCTTTGCGGCCATGGGCGTGACCGGAAACGGCCAAGGAGCCGCGGACTTTGGCGCATGGCCCAAGTATTTGCCGGGATATCGCAGTGTGGCGCAGGCGGCGGCGCGAAAGACGGTAAGCAATCTGTGGGGCGTGGATGTTCCGGCCGACGCCGGCCTGAGCTGGCCGAAAATGTTTGAAGCGGTGGAAAAGGGGGATCTCAAGGCCCTGTATGTGGTCGGTGTGGATCCCTTTGAATTGGGCTTGCCGGAACGTGCAGTGGAAAGCGCTTTGGCCAAGTTATCCCTCCTTATCGTCCAGGATTGTGTCAAAACGCGAGCGGTGGATTACGCCCACGTGGTGCTGCCCGGAGCTCCCTTCATGGAAAAGGAAGGGACAGCCGTCAATTGCGAGCGGCGTGTCCAAAAGCTCATGCCTGTCATGGCCCCTCCAGGTGAAGCCAAGCCGGACTTTGATCTCATTCAAGAACTGCTTCGCCGATTGAATGCCAATCTGGCGCCGGCCGACCGAGCCCAGGCCTTTGATGAAGCGGTGCAACTGATCAAGGACATGAATGCCCTGCGATATGCGGATCTGGGTAAGAAAGGCCCATGTTGGCCTGTTCAAGAAGACGGGTCCGGCACGGACCGGCTACCGCTCCCGGAAGACAAGCCGACCTTGAAGTTTTTCGCCGCTCGGCTATAAGACCCACATGACCTTTCGGCCCCGACGAGCCCTCGGGGCCGAAAGCCATCCTGCAAAGCTGAAAAAATCCCCGCTCCCCAAAGCGCTTCGCCGTGGCTCTTAGCAGTGCATTTGACGAGCGGTCTGTTTAGGGCTGGTTAAGAAAGTTGGTGGAATCTTTCGGGCCGGACTTTAGACTTCGGGTCGAGCCTGAAGAGTTGTCGGGTCCCGTGTTATATCTGTTTCGTGCCTGCGAGGCGCTGACCGTCCCGGTTTCAAACGCAACATGGACGGCAACGTGCTTGTAGGTATACACAAAAGAGCTGGAACCACCTCGGGCATCCGCAAGGAGATGCAGGAGTCCCCCTATCAGAGTGGGTTTTTACCAGCCAGTACGGGATCACCAGAGCCACCGTGCGTCGATGGAAACACCGCGACAGTTGTGAAAACCGCCCCACGATGCCCACGACTTTACATGCCACGATGTCGGCCATCCAAGAACGTGTTGTGGTGGAGTTGCGAACCACTCTGTTGCTGCCACTTGATGACCTCCTGGCCGCTACCCGTGGAAACATCTGCCTAAAGGTCTCGCGTTCCGGACTCCATCGCGGCCTTCGCCGACACGGGGCGACTAACCTCTACGAGCTCGCCCTGCAGGAACAAGGTGCTGAAAGGGCCGTTATCAAATCGTTCAAATATACGAGCTGGGCTAAGTCCATGTCGACGTTAAGTATTTGCCGCACATGCCCGATGAAGCCGCCCACAAATTCGTCTTCGTCACCATGGAACGAGCCACCCTTTGGGATTTTTTGAAATCAGGGCCGACAAATCCGCCGCCTCGGCCAGTTCCTTCCTCAAAAACCTCGTGAAAAAAGCGCCTTTCAAGATGGCTAACGGGCTCACGGATAACGGCAAAGAGTTCACCAACCGCTTCTGCGCCACCGGCTCACGCAGGCCCACGGGCAATTATCTTTTGGACCACGTTTGTGCCCAAGACAACATCCAATACCGCCTCATGAAACCGAACCACCCTGAAACTAGCGGAATGGTCGAACGATTCTACGGCCGAATCAAAGAGGTATTGTCGCAAACCTGGTTCCATACGGCAGCTCAACCAAAAGAAGCTTTGACTCACTACGGCGGGCTTTCTCATCACCACATCCCTCAGAAAATATCGGCCTCATAACCCCGATTCAGGCACTGAAAAAAATGGCAACAAAAAAGACTAGATCTTTTTGTGAAATCGGTTCATGACTTTACGGCATCTGACACCGTCGAAGTCCCAAGGGGTTCTCGAGAAGGATCATGGTTTGACAAAAAAGACGGCGTGCACTAAGGAGCAATCCTCAAGAAGATTTTTGAGGGTCACCCTACCGTGCGAGCCGAGTTGGACAAGAATACGCGAGCGTGGCTTTCGCTCAAGCTCACCCCGGAATTGGGCAACACTTCCATCTTGAGGCTTTTGGAGCGTTTTGGGTCTGCCGAGGCGGCTTGGGCGGCGCGAGCCACGGCGGATCTGGATTCCGTTTCCGGGCTGCGAAGGGAAGCGAAGGCGGCTCTGCGAGCTGGCCGCACGATTCGCCCCGTGGAAAAGGAATGGCGTGCCCTGCGAGATCGCGGCTGGGGACTCATCTGCCTAGGGGATTCGGATTACCCACAAAACCTGAAAAACATTCCCGACCCTCCCGCAGTTCTTTACGCCACGAGCGCTCCGGAACCTCGAGACCTTGTGGCCATTGCCGTTGTGGGATCCCGGTCTGCTTCACCCATGGGACTTGTCTTTACGGAGAGGCTTTGTGCCGATCTGGGACGGCGGGGTGTCACGGTGGTGAGCGGCTTGGCTTTGGGAATCGACAGTGCCGCGCATCGTGGGGCCATCAAAGGAGGAGGGCGCACTCTAGCGGTTCTGGGCTGCGGATTGGATGTGCTGTACCCTCGCCCCAACGCCGACCTTCGAGCCGATGTGATGGTTCACGGTGCGCTACTAACGGAATTTCCGTTGGGTACACCGCCCTTGGCCGGGCATTTTCCTCAAAGGAACCGCATTCTCAGCGGTCTGGCCCTAGGGGTCGTGGTGGTGGAGGCCACGGCAAAAAGCGGCTCGCTTATCACAGCGCGATGTGCGTTGGAGCAGGGCCGTGAGGTTTTTGCCGTCCCGGGCATGGCGCGGAATATGAGAAGCCTGGGACCTCATCTTTTGCTTCGCCAGGGTGCCACCCTGGTGGAAACGGCCGACGACATTCTGGAACAGATCCAACCCATGATTCGTCCCATGGCACGGCCCATCCAGGCCCAAGCCGTCGCGCCCAAATCAACGCCCTCGAATTTGTCCGGTGCCGAAGTGGCTCTTTTGAAATGTCTCGGCGATGAACCCGTCCATGTGGACCGACTGTGCCGTGAGAGCGGCTTGAATGCCTCCGTGGTCACGGCAACCTTGCTCTCTCTGGAACTCAAAGGGCTTGTGCGCCAGATGCCAGGTAAGTATTTTATGCGGCTTTCTGAAAACACCTGACAAATTCTCTTCAGCACTTCATCGGAAATGCCGAATGGAGAAATGATCGAGAATCAATGGGGGAAGCATGGCGCCATCGCTTTTGATCGTGGAAAGTCCCACGAAAGCCAAGACACTGAACCGGTACCTGGGAAAGGATTTCATCGTGAAGGCCTCCGTGGGCCACGTCAAGGACTTGCCCAAAACCAAGCTGGGCATCGACGTGGAAAACCAATTCAAGCCCGAGTATCAGGTCCTGCGCGCCAAGAAAAAGGTGCTTAAGGAACTGAACGAAGCGGCCGCCAAGGCCCAAGCCGTCTATCTCGGGCCCGACCCGGATCGGGAGGGGGAGGCCATTGCATGGCATATCGCCGAAGAATTGAAAATCAACGGAAAGCCCCTTTACCGGGTGCTCTTTTACGAACTGACACCCAAGGCAATTCGAGAGGCTTTGCAAAATCCGGGGCGACTCAATCAAAACCTCTATGATGCGCAACAAGCCCGGCGCATTCTGGATCGGCTTGTGGGCTATCTCATCTCTCCCATTCTTTGGGAAAAAGTCAAACGGGGGCTCAGTGCAGGAAGAGTTCAGTCCGTGGCCCTGAGACTCATTTGCGAACGTGAGCGAGAAATTCAGCAGTTCGTTCCGGAAGAATATTGGAGCATCACGGCCGAGCTATCCCCTAAGCGGGATGAGGGTGTCACGGACACGGCGGAGCTCTTTGAAGCCAAGCTGTGGCGCATCGGGGCCAAGAAATGCGAACTGCGCTCCAAAGAGCAGACGGAGGCGGTGCTCAAGGCCCTGGAAGGGAATACCTTTCACGTGCTCAAGGTGGAAAAAAAGCAGCGCCGCAAGAACGCTCCCCCACCCTTCATCACCAGCACGCTGCAACAGGAAGCGGCGCGAAAATTGCGCTTTCCGGCAAAAAAAACCATGCGCGTGGCCCAAAGACTCTACGAAGGCGTCGACATCGGCCATGAAGGCGCTGTGGGATTGATCACCTACATGCGCACGGACTCCACACGCCTTTCAGACGAGGCGCTCAAAGCCGCTCGAGCCTACATCGGCGAGCGCTACGGTGCTCCGTATCTGCCTTCCAAGCCCAATGTGTACAAGACAAAGGCCGGAGCGCAGGACGCTCACGAGGCCATTCGGCCCACCGATGTGGCGCGAACCCCGGAATCCTTGGAAAAGTTCCTGTCCCGAGACGAACTGGCTCTTTATAGCCTGATCTGGAAGCGGTTCGTGGCCTGTCAAATGAGCCCTGCACAGATTGCTCAAACCACCGTAACCATTGAAGCCCGAGCCAAGGGACAGGACAAAGGGGATGGAATATCGTGCGAAGGAGCGAGAAAAAGAGGCGGCCGTGTCCACTGGTTTCGTGCCACGGGATCCGTTGTGGATTTTCCAGGCTTCATGGTCCTTTATACGGAAAGTGACGACGATGAGGCCGAAGGAAAGAACGGAACGGCTCAAGGACGCCTTCCGGCGCTTGTGGAAGGACAACTTTTGAATCTTCACAAACTCGTTCCCAAACAACACTTCACGCAGCCCCCTCCTCGATATTCGGAGGCGAGTTTGATCAAGGAACTGGAGGAACGAGGTATTGGCCGTCCCAGCACCTACGCGACCATTGTCACCACCATTGTGGACCGCGAGTACGTGCAGGAAAACCGCAGACACCTGGCGCCCACCGAACTGGGCCTGCTGATCAACGATCTCCTGACGGCCCATTTTCCCGAGATCGTCGATGTGGAATTTACGGCCAAAATGGAGCACAGTCTGGACGAGGTGGAAAACGGCACACGCCCGTATCTCAAAGTCCTGGAGGAATTCTACGAACGCTTTCGCACCACACTGAGCGAAGCCCAAAAGAACATGCTAAACCTCAAGGTGGCCGGCCTGCCCACGGGGGTCAACTGTCCGGAGTGTGATGGGCCTTTGCACATACGGTTCGGCCGCAACGGGCCCTTTCTCTCCTGCGCCAATTACCCACAGTGCCGATTCACGTCCAACTATCGCCGGGACGAAAAAGGCCAAATCCAATTGGAGGAGCGGGAATTCTCGGGCCAAATGTGTGACAAATGTGGCAGTCCCATGGTGTTGAAAAAAGGCCGGTTCGGTGAATTCCTTGCCTGCAGCGCGTACCCTCAGTGCAAGCACACGCGGCCTGTAAGTCTGGGGGTGGCGTGCCCTCGAGAAGGCTGCGATGGGGAGATTGTGGAGCGCTACAGCAAGAAGGGGAAGAAATTTTACGGATGCACGCGCTATCCGGAATGCCATGTGGTATTGTGGGATCGACCCATTGCCGGCACCTGCCCTCACTGCGGTTCTCCGGCATTGCTGGAAAAGGCAGGTAAGAAAGGCGATAAATACATCACCTGCGCCCGTGCAGGTTGTCGTTACAAAGCCCCTGTGGAATCCTAGGAAGTGGAAGGAACCGGTGTATGGACTATGAACCATTGCCCTCCTGGCTCGGATCTGCCGCCACGTTCCTGGTAGGGTGTTGCCTAGGAAGCTTTTACAATGTGGTCATTCACCGGTGGCCCAAAGGCGAATCCATTGTGTCCCCGCCATCGCGTTGTCCTGCCTGCGGCGCCTTCATTCGCTGGTACGACAATCTCCCGATCATCAGTTTTGTGATGCTTCGAGGCCGATGCCGTCAGTGCCGACAGGGCATCTCCTGGCGCTATCCCGCCGTGGAACTCTTGACGGGACTCATGACTGCGGGGCTGTGGCGGCTGTTTGGATGGAGCGCGTCCTTTTTCGTCTTTTTCACGTTTGGAAGTCTGCTATTGCTTATTACTTTCATCGACCTGGACACCTATCTCATCCCCGACGTGTTGTCTCTCGGCGGTCTCATACTGGGTCTAGGGGCATCCGCTGTGTTGCCTCACATGACGTGGGTCGAGTCCTTTGGAGGTGCGGTGCTGGGCGGCGGGCTGTTTTTTGCGGTGGCCTGGGGCTATCAGCGATGGCGCAAACAGGACGGGCTTGGCGGTGGAGATATCAAGCTGCTGGCCATGATCGGAGCTTTCATCGGGTGGAAGGGGGTGTTGTTCACCGTTTTCGTCTCCTCACTCGTAGGTGCTGCCGTGGGGCTTTTGGTCATGGCGCGATCCCGACAGGGGTTGGTGACGCGCATTCCCTATGGCCCGTTTCTCTCGCTGGGCGCTATCTGCTACGTGTTTTGGGGAGAACGCCTTTCGCAATGGTATTTTGAAAGTCTGGGCCTTTAAGAAGGGCAGGCCCATTGAGGCTTACGCTGCAAGGCCCTCGATCCACCCAGAAAGAACGGGCTCAAGCGCCGCTTTTGGGCATGGGGCTCTGTGATAAGCTGAAATGAGATGACGCGCCGTTGGTTTTTCTATGAATCCTTGGAAGCTCCGGGAGTGACGGTTTGCTTGAATCCCGAAGTGTCCCATCACGTCTGGCGAGTTCTTCGACATCGCCCCCATGACGCGGTGGAACTCTGCGACGGCCAGGGGAGAAAAGCTCGAGCCATCATTCGTGAGTATCGACAGGGGCGAGTTGTCTTGGAGATCATGCAGGTGTGGCAGGAGCCTCGGGAGGCCATCAACACGGTGCTGCTCATTCCATGGGCACGGTCGGACCGCATGGATCTTGTGGTGCGACAGGCCGTGGAACTGGGTGTCGGCGAACTGTGGTTCTTTGCGTCGGAACGCAGCCAATACAGCGTCCACGGGACTCAGAAAGAAAAAAGGTTGAAACGGTACCATAAAATCGCACTAGAGGCTCTGTGCCAATGTGGCGGCGCGTGGCTTCCCATCGTGTGCAGTGAAGATTCCTTAGAAGACGTGTGGGTTCGGTTGGAAGAAAGGCCGCCGAATGCGGTCAACGAAATCCGGCTTCTCGCCTGTGAAGCGGAACCTCGAGAAAACCTTCTAGCCCTTCATGATCGCTATCCGCTGGCTCACCGCATTGTGGCGGCGGTGGGGCCCGAAGGCGGGTGGACGGATGGTGAACGTCAAGCCTTTCAAGCGCGAGGTTTTATCCCAGTATCCTTAGGCAAGCATGTGTTGCGCTTTGAAACAGCCTGCACAGCGGTGTTGGCCGCCGTCGAGGTTCTCTGGAAACAGGCGTTTCACAAATAGGCCCAAAATGAAGCAAGGATGGAGACGCCATGAAATGTACAAAGTGTGGTTTTATCGGGTTTGATCACGTGCGGTCCTGCGCCAAGTGCGGAAAGGACTTGGAAGCAGTGCGCCACGATCTCAATCTGTTGGATTTTGCTCCGGCGGTGCCGTCCTTTCTCGTGGAGGCCATGCTCAGGAAGAGTCAAAAAAGCAAGGCTGCGGCGGCCGCCTTGGAAACGTCGTCCCCTGAGTCTGGGGAAGCCTTGGATCTATTGGCTGAAATTGACCTCAAGGTGGACCTGGACGAAAAGCCAGAGGAAATCACCCTGGAATTGCTAGATGAAGGCGAAGAGGTGCTGATTGCGCCACAGCCCTCCGAGGCGGCTTCAACGGAGCAGGGTTCGGGCGAAGAATCCATTTTGGAAGAACAGCTCCCAAGTTTTGAACAGGGGTTGCAGGACGTGGACTTGAAGATCGAGGGCGACGATGAAGGGCAAGAGAAGGCCGGAGTGTTTGACCTGGCCGATGTGGAAGATGCCCCCGAGTTCATGGAAACCTTAAACGAAGAAAGCCTGAGCGATGAGGCTCTGGAAAGACTTCGCCGCGAATTGGAGTCGGCCGACGGTCTTCTCAAAGACATGGAAAAAGAAGCCCCTGACGAGACCCCCTTGAAGCTTGAGCCGATGTCCCCATCCGAGGTGAAGGCGCCTGTGGAGGAAGTCTTGTCCATAGAGGGCCATGTTCTGGATGAGAAGGATCTGAAAACTGTTGATGAATCCGCCCAGGACGACAAGGATGAGGATGTGTTCATCCTCATGGAAGAGCGCGATGGCGGGCTGGCCGTGCAGGAATTCAGTTTGGAAGAAGGGGTGTCCAAGGAAGTGCCATCCGCACAAACTCCGGAGGATGGGGAATTCATCCTGGATCTGGACGCTTTGACGGAGGAACTCAAGCCTGAGGAAGGTCAGCAGAAGGCGGCCGCGGACGAAGATCTGGCGGTGGATGGTTTGGTCTTGGAACTGGAAGACGGCTTTTACATCGAGCCTGACGAAGACGAAGAAGAGGAGCCACGATAAAGTCCTTGACAAGGACAAGAGTGATCCTGTAAGTTCGCGCACGGTTTTGGCGAGGTAGCTCAGTCGGTAGAGCAGTGGACTGAAAATCCTCGTGTCCCCAGTTCGATTCTGGGCCTCGCCACCACAACCACCATTTATTCTGGGGTTACCACCCCACCCACAGAAAAGCCCGCCAACAGCGGGCTTTCCTCTTTTGAGCGAAGGCAGGCTTATGGAACCGCGCGTTGTGCAAGTGCAATATCGTGGTGAAGAGGAGTTGCTGGAGCGGTTGCGGCGGGTGACGCTGCTCAAAAGACCCGACGTTTATGTGTACCGCGATGCGGCCATCAGTTTGGAAGAAATTCCCGTGGAAGACCTGTATCCGGCCCAGCGTTACGTTCTGATTCAAGAGTTGCAAAAGGTGCGTCACCTCAAGTGGGAACTGGAGCGGTTTGGTTTCGATCTGTTTCATCTCAATGGTTATCTAAAGATTTGGCTGGAGGGAGAAGACGAAGCCATTGATCTGCTGCCTCCTGTAGTGGAAGAATCCGTGGAACGCAACGGCCGATTGGTGAACCTCATCAATGACGGCATGCACCGCCTCTATCTGGCCTATCTGGAATGGGTGGTACCTCAAGTGGTTTTGGTGCGAGGCGTTCCCGAGGACCTCCCTTACTACGCCTTTCCCATGCCGGAACAATGGAAAGGCGTGCAGATGGTCAAGGACCTTCCTCCCGGATACATTAAAAAGTGGCACCGCATTCGGGACCACCATTCCCTGTACCGCAATTTCAATTCCGCCTTTGACAACGTGGGGGCCCCTCGAGGCTACTTCACCCAAGCATAAAGGAAGGGGCACGGGAAGAGGCAAACATGGCAACCACGCGTGAAGTCTTCAAGCAGGGGGCTCTCAAGGGTCTGTCCGGATTTCTATGGATGGCCAAGATCGTCATTCCCGTCTCCTATGGCACCGCGCTGCTGGCATGGACCGGCGTGCTGGATGCCATCACGGTGCAGCTCAAACCCTTCATGCATCACTTGGGCCTTTCGGCCATCGGCGCCGTGCCTCTGATCGTGGGCGGCCTGACCAGTGTCTACGGTGGAATTGCCGCCATGTCGGTTTTGCCCCTCACCACGGGGGAGATGATCCTTCTGGCCAATTTTATTCTCATTTGTCACAACATGATTCAGGAAACCATCATTCAGTCCAAATCGGGCACTCGAGCCTGGAAGGCCGTGCTGGTGCGCGTGGGAGCGGCTGTGGCCACGGTTTATGTGTTGCAGTTTTTCGTCGGCACCACCCCTCATGACGTGGCAGCGGGAGAGGTGCCTCGAGCGGCGTCACAAGGGTTCATGGACATGACGCTGGCTTGGATTGTGGCCACAGCTCAACTGTGTCTTAAGATTTTCGTCATCATCATGGGCATCATGATCGTGCTGGAAGTGGCCAAGGCCCGCAATTGGATTCAATGGATCGTCAAGGCGCTTGGCCCCCTGTTGAGGGTCATGGGCCTATCCCATCGGGTGGGCGTTCTGTGGATGACCGCGGTGGTTTTCGGGTTGGCTTACGGCGGAGCGGTCATCGTGGAAGAAGCCAAGAATGCCGCCTTGACACGACGTGAACTGGAGGCGCTGCATCTGTCCATCGGGGTCAATCATTCCATGGTGGAAGATCCCATGTTGTTTCTGCCTCTGGGATTGCCGCCTTTCTGGCTGTGGGTGCCGCGCCTTGTCACGGCGATCTGTATCACCTGGTGCCTGTCCCTTGGCACTTACCTTCTGTCTTCCAGAGCCAGAGCGATGAGTCGGTCCAACAATTGAGAAAAGGAAAGCCCCGCGGCGGCCGCGGCCTGCGGAAAAAGGCTCGTTGGCGTCATGCCCGGAATGGTGTTGGTTTCCAAGACATATATTTCTTTCGCCTCAAGATCCACCATCATATCGGTTCGGCTGTAGCCTCGGCAGCACAGAGCGCGATGAGCCTTCAGCGCCAGTTCCTGCGCCCTTTGGGTCAGCGGCGAGGAGAGGCGCGCCGGGCAGATTTCTTTGGAGGCTCCCGGCGTGTACTTGGCTTCATAGTCAAAAAATTCATGACGGTCTCCTGGAACGATTTCCACCAGGGGCAGAGCCTGTAGATCGTCATTGCCCAAAACACTACCGGTGACTTCAATGCCGGCGATGTACTTTTCCACCAGACATCGCCGATCGTAACCCCATGCTTTCGCCAGGGCTTGAGGTAAGTCATCTTCGCAACGCACAATGCTCAACCCAATGCTGGATCCTTCATGTTCCGGCTTGACGACCACGGGCAGACCCAGCTCCTGAACAATGCGCTCAAAGGTCGGCGGTTTGGCCCGATCGACTACCACATACGGAGCCACAGGAATGCCGGCCTGCTGGTAAAGGCGCTTGCTGACGATCTTGTTCATGGCCACGGCGCTTCCCAGAACGCCGCTCCCTTGGTACGGAATCCCCAAAGAATCCAAAAAACCTTGAATGGTGCCGTCTTCTCCCATACGACCGTGAAGGATAATGAGGGCCACGTCGATGTGCGGCGCGTCCTGAACCAGGCGCGGAAGATCTTCCCGTGGGTCGTAGCGAACCACGTCGTACTTTTCCTTGTCCAAGGCGTGAAAGACCTGTTGGGCGCTCTTGAGCGACACTTCCCTTTCGGCGGATACCCCTCCGGCCAACAGCGCAACCCTCAGCCTGTTCCCGGCCATGTTCCCCTCCTCCATGCGGTTTTCACAAATCAAGATTTGACTCCACGCTCAAGTGAGCGGCTTCCTGCGCCAGCTGTTCCGGTTTGAGCGACGTATGGGCGAAAAGCGTGCGTTCCAGGGTCTTGTAGAGCTGCCAGCGGCGCTTGAGATGGGCCAGTTTTTCGGGTGTGGTGCCGTAGCGGGCCAGCAAGTCCTCAAACCTTTCGTCCAGCAGCACAATGGCTTCGTGCTTGACGCGCTTGTCGGCGTAGTTGACCACGATGGACTCGGAAAAAGGGGCCTTCAGCATGCTTTCATCCAAAAAAATGTGGTCGCGCACGATGGGGGCAACAAGGCTCAGGCCCATCTCTTCCAGCATGGAAGCGCCCAGATGAGCGTGGTTTTCTCCGGTCTTGAGCGAGATGTCCTTGGCGATGTCGTGAAGAAGCCCGCCGGCGCAGACCAAGTCCAGGTGAAGCCGATGGCTGTTGCCGTTGAGATGGCGGGCCAGAGTCACGGCGCATCGGGCCACCTGAAGGCTGTGGGCCACGATGTGAGCGGGCAGGTTCACCCTTTGCAAAATTTCCAAGCATTCAATCATGGTCGGGATTTTCAAGGTGCTTCCCCTTTTCCGTCTTCGCAGGTGGCTTCAGCCTAGCATAACCTTCAAAAGATTCAAGACGTGCAAGGGTTCACGGGAGTCGAAGATGAAAATCGACGAATTTCTATGAAAGAAAGAGATTGCACGAGGTTCCATGATCAAACGGGGTGACACACTCCCACGCGTCAAAGCCCAAAAGAACGATATCCCGAAGGAAAACCTTTCATGGGTAAATGCCTCTTGAATCCGTCAGTTGCATGAGATGCTCGCCTAACATCTGTGCATTCCGAAAGTTTTTCAAACCTCGCAGGCCCTCCTCGACGACGGCAGACGAAGGAAGACGGACTTTGACCGACCGCCAAAAAACCGCTAACTACGCACCCGAGGAGACGCAAGGCTCGCACTGGCAATTTGAGGTTTCTAAGATAATTCCGGTTGCATCCAGTCGTTAAGGCTCTTTCCCCGTCCCCCCTGATTGCGCGCAATCGCCTTAAGGTCCTGGGCCAGGCGGCGAGGTGTGGGCGTGGGGGGGGTGAAGGGCATGGGAGCAAGTTGTTTGGGGAGGCTGAGGTCATGGAGAATGAATGGAAAGCCGTCTGCGAAAAGCTTCGGCAGGGCCTATCCAATGGGCAATACGAATTTTATGTGGCCACCCTTTCATTCGTTCGCTTTGACGGACATTGCCTTACCTTGGGATGCCGGAGCAAATTCCATGCGGATTGGGTGCGTGCGCACTTGTCTGGCCGCATCCTGGAAGCGGCTCAGGAGCGCTTTCCTCAGCTGAAGGGATGCCGGTTTGAAATCCTTCCGCAGGTTTCGGAAGACGAGCCTCAGGAGAAGGAGGAAGAGGAGATTCGAGAGCGCCCATCCGGCCAGCTGACCTTTATGGACATCGGCCAACCCGTGCGCTCGGTATTTAATCCGCGATTTACCTTTGATCAGTTCGTCGTCGGCCAATCCAACCAATTCGCCTACGCCACGTGCAGGGCCATGACGGCCCAGCACGGTTTTCATCATCAGTCCGTCTATCTCATGGCCGACCCCGGCTTGGGCAAGAGTCATCTCACCCATGCCGTCGGTAATCTTCTGACCCGTCAAGCCCCTAACCTGCGCGTGCGCTATGTCACGGCGGAACAGTTCACCAACGAAATGGTGGCGGCTCTGCGGCGCGACCGCATCGAGGATTTCAAGAAAACCTACCGAGATGGGTGCGATATTCTCTTACTGGAAAAGGTGGAATTTTTCGCCGGTAAACGCAAGATTCAGGATGAGCTTATCTACACGCTGGATGAATTGTTGGATCGAGGCCGGCGCATCATCTGCACGGGAAAGACGTCACCCAAAGACATTCCCAAACTCAACCGAGAGCTGCGATCTCGTCTTGGGGGACTTTTGGTCGCGCCCATCGATCGGCCGGATTTTGAAATGCGCAAGGAAATCATTCGTCGTAAAGCGGCCTATGACAATGTGCATCTGCCCATGGAGGTGGTGGAGTTTCTCGCGGATCGCGTCACCACCGATGTGCGGCAATTGGAAAGCTGTCTTGTGGGTCTGATGGCCAAGAGCAGCATTTTGGGCATTCCCATCTCGGTGAGCTTGGCTCGGGAGGTGACACAGACCATCTTGGATTATCTGCCCACGTTGGACATTGCGCATGTGACCGGAGCGGTCTGCAAGAGCTTTGGCCTTCAGGAAGAGGACTTGCGGTCCAAGGCGCGCAGCCGACGCATTTCTGAAGCTCGCCAGCTGGCCATGTACCTGTGTCGCAAATACACCAAAGAGTCTCTGAACGTGATTGCCCAAGCCTTTAACCGAAGCCACAGCACGGTGATCTACGCGGTTAAAAAAGTGGATCACGAACTGAGTCGTAAAAACAGCACCATGAGAAAGTATCTGGAACATGTGTCTCGAAGAATAGAGACCCGGTGCCTGGACGAATAAGCTCGGAGTGAAGGGGGGCCTTGAAATCCGTTCCATAAGACGCGAATCTTGAACCTTTGGCCCCTCTCAAAGAACAAGCCCGCAAAAGGCTCTGAAAAGGATGTGTGTTCAAAAAAGGCGACGGTTTTCTGGAGCGTGAGCGTCTCCTCGGCCGGCCATGCGGCCAGAGGGCTGTGCGCTCAGTCAAGGCGCCTTCGAAGGACCCTGATAACAGCCTAGCCCTACGAGGCGGTGTCAAAGGAAGCCTGGCACAGATCGTTCATAAGTTCTTGCATCCATCGAGCCACCACTCGGTTCATGGCTCGGGTGAGTTCTTCCGGAGAGGTCTCCTGAACGACGGTTTCAGTGGCGCGATAGGTTTTTTGAAAGACCAGCTTTTTGGGGTTGGCTTCCCGCCAAACGATGATCCGCACGTCCAAGACGGCTTCTGCGCGCCCTGGGGAAAGCTGAAAATTGAATTCACGGATGCGACCTCCCAAGTGTAGTTCCGGAAGAAAACCCGGACTGCCCGGAACATTGACGACAGAAAAGGCCCGAACTTGGGATGCCGTTTCCACAATGGCCTGTCCGAGCATTTCTCCCGGCGTGCTGATCCAACGGTATCGCGATGAAAGCTGCAGCGCATGATCGCCTGTGACCAGCACCAGTTCGTTGCGGTCATAGGGCGCGGCGCCGTCCAATGCCCAGACCCGCAAGGGTTCGGGCTTTGAGCTGGCGCAGCCCCATGACGATGCGTCGGGCGCCTGGACCTGGTAATACACGGGAGGGGTTGCCGTAGGAAGGAGGGCACCGCATCCCGCAGCGGCGAAGGCCATCATCACAAGGAGGCCGAAAAAGAATTTCATTTTCATGGCTTTGGCTTCTCCAGAGGGTCTTGAAAGCGTCCGGGAAACAGAATTTTTTGCGGTTCTTCCCGCAAAGCGCGCACGGTGGCGGTGAGCTGGTCCAAAAGTTTTTTCAGAGCATAGAGGTCCTGGGTCAAAAGGATCAGCGTTTCCTGGGACTGGGCTTTCCATTGAGTCATGGCGGCATGGGTTTCTTGGGACAAAGCGGCTAGGGTCTGCGTGGCGTCCCTGGCAGAGGCCAAGCTGGCTATAAGGTTTTTGAGGCTTTCGTGAAGGTCCTTGGATTTGATGGCTTTTTCAAGATGGGCTGCCGTCCTGGACAAGTCTTTCATGCCGCGGCGCACATGTTTTGTGATGATTTCCAGCTCATTGCGATTCAGAGTGGCTTCCAGGATTTGCCCGAGGTGTGCCAGAGCTTCCGTGCCGTGGCGAAGGTTTTTCAGGGTTTCCGCAAGATCTTCTCCACCCACGACCTCGGCCACCAATGCGCCCACCTCTTTCCATTGTTCCGTGAGGCCTTCCAAATCCATGGCCAGAATTTTTCCATAAAGGCTTTCCAGGGCCATTTTCAGTTCCTGAATTTCCGAAGGGTAGGAACGAATCACGGGGTGCGGTGGTTGAAAATCCAGCTTGGGCGTGACCTCAGGGATGTTGGGAGGGGCCGTGTCGATTTCAAGAAAACGCAGACCCGTGATGCCTTGTTCTCGCAAGCGAATGGCCAAGCTATCATCAATGAGAAAGTCGGGTCGAAGATGCATGACCACTTCAATAAGGCGCCCATCGGGACCCAAGCCGATGGAAACGACTCGGCCGACGGCGACGCCCCGGTAATTGACAATGGCATCCTTTTGCAGCCCTTTGACCGACTCTGCGAAATAGGTCACGTAGGGTCGAGTCTCTTCAAAGAAATGAGAGGCTCCAAGCCATAGAACAGCGATGAGGCCCAAGAGCCCACAGGAGAGTACAAAGAGACCAATGCGGAAAGGGTTTAACGGACGACCCACAGAAATCCTCCTCAACTGGGCACGCTGCCCCCAAGCTCCGCCGCCCGCAGCATGGCCGGTTGGCGGTGAAAGAAAGCGCGCACCCGGGGGTCTGTGCTTTCGTTTTTCAGTTTCTCCGGCGTTCCGACGGCGATGACGCCTTGAGCGGATTTGTCCAGCATGATGCAGCGCGTGGCGATGGTTTCAATGCTGGCCAGCTCATGAGTGATGACCACCATGGTGATGCCCAGGGCGCGATTGCATTCCATGAGAAGTTCATCCAATTCGGCGGCAGTGATGGGGTCCAGACCTGCGGACGGCTCATCACAAAAAAGAATCTGTGGATCCAACGCCATGGCTCGAGCCAGGGCCGCCCGCTTACGCATGCCGCCGCTCAATTCGGACGGCATGAAGTGCGCGTAGTCAGCAAGACCCACTGTTTCCAATTTGAAATGCACGATGTCTTCAATCAATCGCCGGGGCAAGTCGGTAAATTCTTCAAGGGGCATGGCCACGTTGTCGGCGATGGAAAGGGATCCCAGCAGAGCGCCGTACTGAAACAGCACGCCGATGTGCCGGCGAACGGCTTCAAGGGCCATATCCCCTTGCGGGCCCGTGATGCACCGGCCGCCGATCCACACGGATCCGCGAAGAGGCGGAAGAAGCCCGATCAGGGCCTTGAGCAGGGTGCTCTTACCGCACCCGCTGCCGCCCAGTACGGCGACGATTTCCCCCGTGTAAACGGAAAATGTCACATCTCGGAGGATCAGGCGGTCCCCGTAGCCCAGGGTCAAATCGTCGGTGTGAATCATGACGTCGCCCGAAAAAGGCATGGTGGGTTCCATGGCACCCATCTCACGCCTCACATCCAGGGCAACGACGCTCTCTTTGCGCCTCCATTTCGTGAAAGTCCTTTCCTCATGGTCAGCAAACACCGCAGGCCTCGCCACGTGCTGTGGCAGCCCCTTTCACACCTTCCGTTCGCAGCCCCTTTTTATATGTCAAAAACATGATAGAGCACGGTAAAGGCTGCATCGGCCAAAATGATCATGAAAATAGATGTGACCACGGCCGATGTGGTCATGCGGCCCACACTGTCCGCCGATTTTTCCGTTTGAAGCCCTCGCAGACACCCCACTAAAGCCACCAACACCGCAAAGACGAAACTTTTGGCCAGACCCGAAAGCACATCGGTGACCGTAAGAATCTGCCCCACTTCCACAATAAAGCTGGCAGGGGTGAGGTCCAAGCCGAGCGTGCCCACCACCAGGCCGCCAAGGATTCCCGAGGTGTTGGCAAAGACGGTGAGTAAAGGACCCGAAATGGCTAAAGCGTTCACCTTGGGCATGATGAGATATTCGGTGACGTTGAACCCCATGACCGTCAGCGCATCCACTTCTTCGTTGACTTTCATGGTGCCAATTTCGGCGGCAAAGGCCGCGGCGGAGCGGCCTGCGAGAATGATGGCCGTCATGAGAGGGCCCAATTCTCGCGTGAGGGCCAGGCTCACCAGGTCCGCCACAAAGATGTTGGCACCAAATTGCCGAAGCTGCACCGCGGCTTGAAAGGCCATGATCAAGCCCATGAGAAAGCTCACGAGAAACACGATGGGCATGGCTTCCGATCCGGCCCGCTGCACATAATAGAGCACTTCCTTGATTCGAAACCGTTTGGGATGAAGACAGCAGGGGAAAAAGGCGACCGTGACGTTTCCGACAAAAAGGACCATGTCTCGCAGATCTTGCCAGGCCTCAAGAGATGCTTCACCAAGCCGCGTCACAAAGCCCCGAGCAGGCCTTGGTGCCGAAACCTTTGTGCCCTGCGTGCGCTGGAGACCCCCAAAGGTGAAAAAGGCTTGAAACCGCTCGGGAACCCCCTTCAGTTCAAAGGCGATGGCACGCTGAGCGCAACGGTCCCGCACGCTCTTTAACAGCACCAACCCGGCACTGTCCACGGCGTCCAGGCCGGACACATCCACCACCACATGCCGAAGGGATGGATGGATCCACAGGTTCTGAAGGGTTTTCCAATGGTCGGCGACGGTCTTGAGGGTCAGTGGACCCGTGGGAGCCCATGTGGCGTGCCCAGGTTCCCTGACGTCGATGGATGCATGCGGGACCTTCATGGAAGGACCAAGCGTTTCACGCGGCTCACCCACCATGGTTGATGCGGTCGCGCAGAACCCCGGAACACTTGAAGGTCACCACGCGGCGCGGAGGCAACTGAATGGGATCGCCGGTTTGCGGGTTGCGCCCGCGACGCTGATTCTTCTGCTTCACACTAAATTTACCAAATCCGCTGATGAGCACGTCCTCTCCGTCTTCCAGGGTCTGTTTGATAATCTCAAAAAGTGTCTCCACAATTTGAGCGGATTCGGCCTTGGTGAACACGTTTTCGGCAAAGAGGTTGTCGACGATCTGCGCTTTGGTCAAAGTCATCTTTCGTCCTTTCCTTTGACATGGATCAGGGGCGCTCGAGAACCTCGAGCGCACGCGGACCAAAGACCCAATCTCTTCTTTCATTCTCGACTCTTTATCGGAACATCCATCGGATTTCAATACAAAAAAAGGACCGCCTTGGTCGTGGCGGTCCCAATCTTTCGAAAATGGTGGCGGTGCAGGGCTTCGAACCCCGGACACTGCGGATATGAGCCGCATGCTCTGACCAACTGAGCTACACCGCCATTTTTTGGCCCTTTCTAAAGAATTCGACCCAGCCTGTCAATAGTCAAAAAGGGCGCCGTGCCCCAGGGGCTTGCGCCTGTTCTGACGATTGACAAAAAAAGAGGTCTTGAGTTTAATGACTAAGCGCTTGAAGGAAGATGGGATTTGACACAAGGGCGTCGAAGGGGTGTGCGGAGCGGCCTGAACGAGATGCGGGAAGGACAAAGTGCCCATGTATGAAGTCAAGGTGATGGCGGATTTTGCCGCGGCGCATAACCTGCGCAATTTTCGAGGGCGGTGTGAGAACCTTCACGGCCACAACTGGAAAGTGGAAGTGACGGTGCGAGGAGACCGCTTGGAAGAAAGCGGCGTGCTTGTGGATTTCGGCGAAGTCAAGGACGCGTTGCGAAAGGCTCTGCATCAGCTGGACCATCAATATCTGAACGATCTTACCTATTTTCAGGACAAAAATCCTTCATCAGAACTTATTGCTCGGTATCTCTTTGAAACCCTTTCGGCCGTCATAGACGGTCCGCACCGGCGAGTGCACAGTGTGTCCGCATGGGAGTCCAAGGATTCATGTGCCACATACTACGGTGAGCGCTAGCCGCCTTTAGGAGAAAAGGAGCAGATCATGAGCCGATGCGCACGGACCCCTTCCGCCCCTTCGCGCTGTGCGACGGGAAAACGGGTGAGACCTTTGAGCCTTGGAGTTTTGTTGATCGGCGCAGTGTTTTTCATGGCCGCAAACGCCTTGGCGCTGCAAAAGCACACCTTGGAAGGCGCTTCGTCGACCCCGTCTCAGGCTCCCTCCGTCAAGGCGGCTCCCGAGCCTTCTTCGCAGCAGGCGCCAGCAGGGACCCCTTCGACGGAAGAGCACAAAGCGCCTTCGTCACATCCTACCCTGGAAGTGAAGCCGGTCCCTTCAGGACCGACGCTCCATGCGCCGGCATCCACGCCAGGAGGCAAAGAAGCCGCGCCTGGAGCCAAGGTAGAGCTTCACCCGCCGGCTCTTCCCGGACATGCTGGAGAGGAAAAGGGCGAAGAACACGGCGTGGTGCTCCCTGAGATTTCACCGATACCCGGCGTGACCTTTGTGGAAACCATGATCAAGCTCATGGAGCATGAACTGAAGGGCCGTTTTTTGGGATGGCGCCCCAACGACCTGATTTTGGGCCGGTTTACCGACAACATCAACAACTACCAACTAGGTGTTCTAGAAGCCATGCGTTTCACCACCTTGCGCCTCAAAGACAGCCTAACCCGCATGGGCGAAGCGGACACCTATGATCGAGACCTGGAAGACGCCTTGAATCTTTTCATGAACAAGGCCACGCTCTTTTGGTTTCCTTCGGCGGAGACCTCCTACAGCGAGGCCGTGGATCACCTCAAGAAATTCTTGGAAAAGCTCAAAACCGGCCGGCGCAGCTTCTACTACCGTGTGGACAACCTGTTGTCGCTCTTGAAGTCCTATGGCGACCTTCTAGGCAACGTGAACAAGAGCCTCATCATCGATCGGTATCCTGACGGAAGCTCGGTGAGTTGGTTTGATGTGGACGACTACTTTTATTACGCCAAAGGGGTCGCCCATGTGATGTATGAAATTCTCAAGGTGTGCCGTGTGGGATTTTACGAACAGCTGGTGACTCTGGATGCCGTGGATATTATGGATGAAATTCTTCATGAATTGCATCGGGCGGAACAGATGGATCCATGGCTGGTTTTGGATGGAGACCTGGGCGGGTTTCTCGCCAACCATCGAGCCAATCTCAACGCCCCCTTGTCCGAGGTGGCGCACCTGATCACCATCGTGACTCGATTCTAAACCCTTTCGGGCGCTCCCTTTTGGCGCAGGGGGCGCCTTGTCGTTGCCCCTTTTGGGGACCCAACCCGTTCTTTAAGGCGGCACCTTTTTTAGGGCGTCCTTGAACTTCTCTTCTTGTTCCACGTAATAACGCAATCTCTCGGGCTTTTGCGCGATGGCGCGCCGAATTGTTTCCAAAGCCTCGGCGTAGCGGCCGTTGACGTAATAGGCTTCGGCCAAGGTGTCGAGCACGTAGGGATCCGGCTGTATGGCGGCGGCACGTAAAGCCAGTTCAAGAGCCCTTGAAGGATGCCGGTAGGGTGGAGGCGCCGTGGCGTACAGCCATGCCAGGTTGTTCAGTATGCCGGAGTGATTCGGGGCCAGCCTCAAGCCCTCTTCCAGGATCAATCGAGCGTGATGATAGCGCTGCCGCTGCAGGAGCAGAGCGCTGTAGGCCATGTACAGTTCCGGCTTTTTTTTGTCCAGTTGCAGTTCCGCTTCCAAAATGTGCAGCTGGATTTCCTGCCGCCATGCCTGCGCCTTGTTGGAATAGCGAAACTGAATGGCTCCGTGAATCAGCAGGGTCAAGGCGAGAAAAAACACCGCGGCGGATCGCCACAGTTTGCGGTTGTGGGCTGCCATGAGTTCTGGGTTTTCGGCGGCCGCAAGCAGCATATGCACGCGTTCTCGAATGCTGTAGTGATGCCAGCTGGGCACATTATCGATCTGGCCGCTGTGAAACGCGATCTTTTGCAATGACGAGACCAGAGGGTAAGGATCCCCAAGGGTTTTCAGGGCGAAAAGGTCCGCTTGGCGTTCGCAATTGCGCATGAAATATCCGAAAAGATAGCGAAAGTAAAGCACAAGCACGGCCAGGACCGGAAGGCTGTAGAGCAGGCTGAAAAGGTTTCGGTAAAAGGTGTCCTGGGAAAGCGCCCAGTGAAGGGCCCATTTTTCCCGAAGGATCATAAGAAGGATCATATCGTGCAGGGCGTAGGAAGCGGCCGCGTAGGCAAGGAACAAAGAAAGATAAAAAAGGGCGTGAAACCGTTTCACGTGACCCATCTCGTGGGCTACCACCGCCTTAAGTTCCTGTTCGTTCAGGAGCTGCAAAAGCCCTCGAGTGATGAGAATATAGCGAAATCGAGGCAGAATGCCGAGCACAGCCGCCGAGAGGTGTTCTCCTCCGCGAGGGGGCCACAGGAGAAAGTCGCCGAGCCGAAAATTCTGGGATTGGCAAAAGGCTTCCAGGCGGTCTCGCAAAGGGGACGCAGGCACGGAGGAACAGCGCCACAGCCGGACAATGATCGGCGGAGCCAGGCACAGAAAAAGGGCGAAAACAGCGCCGAAGAGCACGAGGTGTCCCAGGTCCGAGGCAAAGAAGGGGGGCAGAGGCACCCATTGCAGAGCGTCCAAAAGGAGCGCGATGAAGAACCAGGGCAGAAGAAGCGCCGTATAAAAACCGAACTGACCTTGAACGTAGGCGCGTCGACTGACCATGGAACCGGTCAGGCGCCGGTGGAGGGGATAGGCCCAAAACCAGATGGCGGCCAAATGCAGTAAAAAAAGCACGAGGCCCACCAGGCCGGAGAGAGTCGTAGAGCGGGCAAAGCCGGGTATCCATTGAAAGAAGTCTTTGATGTTGAACACGAACACTTGGACCGCAAGAAACCCCAAAGCCAGGACCGTCAAATGGCTTTGGAGCTTGATGAATCGTGCGTAAACCCTACCCGGCGTGGCGCCTTTTTTCAGGGACGCCTGTAGGCGCCCGAAAAACACCGCGCACAGCAGGAAAAAGGCGGCAAAGACGGCGACGGTCAAGGACAGGGTTTTCACGGGAGGGCGCAGGGTTTCATGGCCGGGTTCGTGCAAGGAAAAAAGGGTAAGCGCCACGATGAACGAGAGGATCTGTCCGTACATCAGTGCCCTGCACTTTCAAGGCATCGCAAAAGCCGCCGTGCGCGATCATCGGGAAGTGGCGAGGCTTCGTGAAGAAACCCCAGGTGGTGAAGCGCCCACGGCACGGTGCGCACCGGTTCCGGGTCCATGGCGTCGAGAAGCTTCAGAAGCCCTTTCATCACGGCCATGTAGCCGTGAGTGTCCTGAGCACGGGCACTGAGGCTCTTTCGGTCCATGAGTTTTTTCCAGAGCCGCGGCACCACATTGGCCGTGATGGAGACCAGACCTGTGGTGCTGGGGTATTCCAGAAAGGGTCGTTCTTCACCGTCCATGAGGCCGAAGTCCGGACGTTTCACGACGGCCTTGGCGTAGGTCAAAACCCTTTTAAGCGACCCGTGATGAATGAGGCCGGTTATGCGAGGATTGGCGGCCAGAAGTTTCACGACGCTGGTGCGCAGGTTCACGTGCCGTCCCCAGGCCTTGGCCGGCCGAACGCGATGAGGGTCGTTTTCCAAGACGAAGGACCGATGGGACACCACGGCCAGCTGCTGGTATAAAGTGGGAAGTCCTCGATTGCCGTGGTAATACAGAGGTGTGTCCAGCCACAAAAGGCGCGAGAAGTGCGCGTCTTTTTCCAGGGCTTGTTCGAGCCGGTGAACGTTGTCCAAGGTTTCCGCACGGTCACGTCCCGTGATGCGCACCGCTACAGGGTGATAATCGGGAAGCCGAGGGATGAGTTCCGGAATCGTTTCAAGGTCTTGAGCCCGCAGGGGCACCCCTCGTTCGGAAAGCCTCCAAAACGGTGGATCGATCACCCAGCCATCCACGAACGGCGCCGCGGCCGCGACGAACCCCGGCCAATCCATGGCGTCTAGATCGTCGGGAATGTAGAGGCGGCACCAGAGTCCGCGCAGACGGCAGTCGGTCATCGTGATATCCTATAAAGAAAAGCGAACCTGACCCTTTCCTAGCAGATCATGAAGGTGAAGAACGCCCACGATCCTGTGCGCGGCATCGATGACGGGAAGGACGGTGACCAGGTGCTTTTCCATGATTTCAATGGCTTCCCCTACCTTTCGGTCGGGTTCCAACGCCTTGGGGTTGGCCGTCATAACCTCAGAGACGCGCACATTCACCACCGATACGAACCGTTCCAGGGCCCTTCGCAGATCGCCGTCCGTGACGATTCCCGTCAGTTTTTCATCGGCATCCACCACCAAGGTGGCTCCCAACCCTTTTTCCGACATAACGCGCACGGCTTCCATCAGCAAGCAGTCCGTCGACACCATGGGAATGGCATCGCCCCGGCGCATGACATCCATCACATGGCTCTGAAGCCTCTGGCCTAATTGTCCTCCCGGATGATAGCGCCGAAATTCCATCACCGAAAAATCGCGCTTCTTGATCAAAGCCACCGCCAGGGCATCTCCCATGGCCAGCATAGCCGTGGAACTGGCTGTCGGTGCCAGGCCAAAGGGGCAGGCTTCTCGAGGCACTCCCGTAAAGATGGCCAAATCGCAATGGCGGGCCAGAGTCGAATCCAGATTCCCGGTAAAGGCGACAATCTTGGTGCCGATGGCCCGCAGGCTGGGCAGAATGAAGTTGATTTCGTCCGTTTCTCCGCTGTTGGAAAGGGCAAGGACGATGTCTTCCGAGCGGACCATGCCGAGATCCCCGTGCATGGCTTCGACGGGGTGCAGAAAAAGAGCCGGTGTTCCGGTGCTACTCAGAGTGGCCACGATCTTTCGGCCCACGATGCCCGATTTGCCCACGCCGGTCACAATAACTCGCCCTGGGGAGGCATAGATCCATTCCACGGCCCGAGCGAAGCTTTCATCCACGTGCTCCATGAGGGTCAAGAGCCCCTCGGCCTCGATGTGCAGAACATCCTTGGCGATCCGCACCAGATCTCGAGCGCTCAGGGTTCTGTTTCCATCCCGTGAAGACGGCGTTGGCGAACCCAATCTCAACCTACTTGACACTCTCTTATTCAAAGCAGTCCTTTCGCACCTCTTCGTGAAACGCCACGGGATAATCCCCCGTGAAACACGCCAGACAGTAGGGATGATTCTGCAGGGACGCTCCCGCCCCCTTCAACAGCCCCTCCAGAGAAAGGTAGGCCAGGGAATCCAAGCCGATGAACGCTTGGATTTCTTCCACACTGTGCTGGGCGGCGATGAGCTCACCCTTGGTGGAAAAATCGATGCCGTAGGGGCAGGGATGTCGGTGCGGCGGGCAGCTCACCACCATGTGCACTTCGCGGGCTCCGGCTTCCCGAAGGGTCTTGATGCGGGTTCGCGTCGTGGTGCCTCGAATGATGGAATCTTCCACGATAATGACCCGTTTGCCACGAAGAATTTCGCGAACCGGATTGAGTTTGATGCGCACGCCGAAATCGCGCATGGTCTGGGAGGGTTGAATGAAGGTTCGACCCACGTAATGGTTTCGAATGACCCCCATTTCCAAAGGGATGCCCGATTCCTCGGAATACCCCAGGGCCGCGTAGGTGCCGGAATCGGGAAAGGGCATCACAAGATCCGCCGCAATGGGGGTTTCCTGGGCCATGAGATGCCCCAGGCGCTTGCGGCAGCTGTAGACGTTCTGGCCGAAGATGGTGCTATCGGGCCGGGCAAAGTAGATGAATTCAAAGATGCAATAGGCACTGGGAACCCGCGCAAAGGGTTTAATGGATCGCAGCCCATGACGGTCAATGATGACGATTTCTCCCGGTTCCACATCCCTAATGTAGGTGGCTTCGATGAGGTCCAAAGCGCAGGTTTCCGAAGACAGCACATAGCTTCCGTTCAACTGTCCCAGACATAGAGGACGAAAACCTCGAGGGTCCCGAGCTCCAATGAGGGTATTTCGCGTGCACAAAACGAGGGAATAGGCCCCTTTCACTTTGGCCAGGGCGTTGGTCAGAGCCTGCTCCAGCCCATCATCAAGCCCTCGAGCCATAAGGTGCACAATCACTTCCGTGTCCATGGTGGACTGAAAGATGGTCCCTTCCCGTTCCAAGTCGCGCCGTAAAAGTGCCGCATTGATCAAATTGCCGTTATGGGCGATGGCGTAGTATTCGTTTTTGTGTAAAACGACAAAAGGTTGCGCGTTGGCCAGCCGTGAAGATCCTGTGGTGGAATAGCGCACATGGCCGATGGCCAGGTGGCCCTTGAGGCTTTTGAGGGTGTCTTCCTTAAAGACTTCGGAGACCAGCCCCATGTGCTTGGAGTCGTAGATGTGGCACCCATCGGAAGTGGTGATGCCGGCGCTTTCCTGGCCTCGATGCTGCAAAGCGTAGAGGCCGAAGTAGGTCAATTTGGCAGCTTCCTCATGGCCGAACACGCCAAAGACGCCGCATTCCTCACGACGGCTCGGTTGGTGGTTCCTGTTGAAAAAAGGGATGGTGTGCGCCTTCATGAATGTGTCGTCCTTGCGATGACTCTGCAGGCCGCCATCTTGCTCAAGGGCTTTTCGATGACATTTCTTCCAAATAGTCCTGAATCGCTCGCACATGCCAATCTCCCTGACGCAGCGCGGCCACGGCCTGAGCCATGGCCTTGGCTCCGGCCAAAGTGGTGGCGTAAGGAAGATTGTAAAAAACGGTCGCGCGTCGAATCCGGTAGGCATCGGAATACGTTTTCGGGCCAAAGCTCGTGTTGATCACCAGATGGACGTCCTGATTTTTGATGTAGTCCAGCACGTGAGGACGGCCTTCGGCAAGTTTATGAACCTTCCTGGCAGGCACGCCGTGGTCCGTGAGAAAGGCGCGCGTGCCCGCCGTGGCGATCAGGGAAAAGCCCATGTCATGAAACGCACGAGCGATGGGCACCACCGCCTCCTTGTCCTTGTCGTGGACGCTCACAAATACAGTCCCGGAAAGGGGCAGCGTGTAGCCGGCCGCCATCTGCGCCTTGGCGTAAGCCAGCCCGAAATTTCTGTCAATCCCCATGACTTCTCCGGTCGATTTCATTTCCGGCCCCAACAGAATATCCACACCGGGAAAGCGAGAAAAGGGGAAAACGGATTCTTTAACCGACACATGGCGCAGTTCCCTTTCCCGGTCAAACCCCAGATCTCGAAGCTTGTGGCCCAGCATGACTTTGGTGGCGACCTTGGCCAGAGGCACACCGGTCGCTTTGCTCACAAAAGGCACCGTTCTCGAAGCTCGAGGGTTCACTTCCAGCACATAGATGGTGTTGTGCTGAATGGCAAACTGCACATTCATCAACCCCACCACGCCCAGCCCGTGGGCCAAAAGGCGCGTCTGGCGCTTGACCTCTTCGTGCATCTGTCGGGAAAGATTCACAGGTGGCAGCACACAGGCGCTGTCTCCCGAATGTATGCCGGCGGCTTCGATGTGTTCCATGATGCCACCGATGACCGTGATTTCTCCGTCACAGATGGCGTCCACGTCCAATTCCACGGCATCTTCCAGGAACTTGTCGATCAAGATGGGATGTCCCGGCGACACCAAGGCCGCCACGTCCACGAAACGGCGTAAGCTGGGTTCATCATAGACGATCTCCATGGCACGTCCGCCCAGCACGTACGAGGGTCGTACCACCACCGGGTACCCGATGCGACGCGCCGCTTCCACGGCCTCATCGGTCGAAAGGGCCGTGGCGTTTTCCGGCTGCTTCAGCCCCAGGCTGTGCAGAAGGTGCTGAAAACGTTTGCGGTCTTCGGCGAGGTCGATGGCGTTGGGCGACGTTCCCACAATGGAGGCTCCGGCCCGTTCCAAGGGCACGGCTAGGTTCAAGGGCGTCTGGCCGCCAAATTGCACAATGAGCCCTTGAGGTTTTTCCGTTTCCACGATGTGCAGCACGTCTTCTCGCGTGAGCGGCTCGAAGTAGAGTTTATCCGAGGTGTCGTAATCCGTGGAAACGGTTTCAGGGTTGGAATTGACCATGATGGATTCGATGCCCAGTTCCCTGAGGGCGAAGGCCGCGTGGACACAACAGTAGTCGAATTCGATGCCCTGGCCGATGCGGTTGGGGCCGCCACCCAGAATCATGACCTTCTGCCGGGACGATGGTCGTGCTTCGTCTTCTTCCTCGTACGTGGAATAAAAATACGGCGTGTAAGCTTCAAATTCGGCGGCGCATGTGTCCACGAGCTTGTAGACGGGCCGCACGCCAAGGCTTTGGCGAAGCTTTTGAACGGAGTCTTCGTCCGATCCCAAAAGTTCGGCGATTCGGCGATCGGAAAAGCCCCAACTCTTGACCAGGCGCATGCCTTCCGCATGTTCCGTAAGGCGCTTCGAGCGCAGTGCGGCTTCCATTTCCACGATTTCTCGAATGTGTTCCAAAAACCAGGGGTCGATGGCCGTCAGCGCGTGCACCTCGTCCACGGAAAAGCCCAGGCGAAAGGCTGTTGCGATCTGAAAAAGTCGCTTTGAATTGGGGCGGCACAAGGCCTGCCGCAAAGCTTCCCGGTGTTCGGGACTGTTTTGGGCCCATGGTTCGTCAAGACCGAAACGACCCATTTCCAACGATCGCACCGCCTTTTGCAAAGCTTCCTTGAACGTGCGACCGATGGCCATGGTTTCTCCGACAGACTTCATGGACGTGGTGAGAAGGTCCTCGGTTTCGGGGAATTTTTCAAAGGTGAACCGAGGAATTTTGACCACCACATAGTCGATGGTGGGTTCAAAGGAGGCCTTGGTTTCTCGAGTGATGTCGTTGGCGAGTTCGTCCAGGGAATAGCCCACGGCAAGCTTTGCGGCAATCTTGGCGATGGGAAAGCCGGTGGCTTTGGAAGCCAGAGCGGAAGAGCGCGACACACGGGGATTCATTTCGATGACCACCATCTCTCCATCCCTGGGATGGATGGCGAACTGCACGTTGGAGCCACCGGTTTCCACGCCGATCTCTCGAAGAATGGCAATGGCCGCATCGCGCATCTTTTGGTATTCACGGTCGGTGAGGGTTTGCGCGGGAGCCACCGTGATGGAATCGCCCGTGTGCACACCCATGGGGTCCATGTTTTCGATGGAACAAATAACGACCACGTTGTCCATGTGGTCCCGCATGAGTTCCAGTTCAAATTCCTTCCATCCCAGCACCGACTCTTCCAGCATGACCTGCCGAATGAGGCTGGCATCCAGGCCGGCTCGAGCCAATTCCACCAGCTCTTCTCGATTGTAAGCCACACCCCCTCCGGTGCCCCCCAAAGTGAAAGAGGGCCGAACGATCACCGGGAATCCGATGGCCTCGGCAATGTTCAACACATCCCTTTCCGAATTGGCGATGCCACTTCGAGGAACTCTGAGCCCGATGCGGGTCATGGCGTCCCGAAAAAGTTGCCGGTCCTCGGCCATTTTGATGACATTCACGCGGGCGCCGATCATGGTCACGCCGAACCGATCCAGGACACCCATTTCCGCCACACGCACGGCCGCATTGAGCGCCGTCTGGCCCCCGAGGGTGGGCAGCAGGGCGTCAGGTCGCTCCCTTTCGATGACCTTGGCCACGGCTTCCGGCGTGATGGGTTCGATGTACGTGCGGTCGGCCATCTCGGGATCGGTCATGATGGTGGCGGGATTGCTGTTGATGAGCACCACCTGGTAGCCTTCTTCTCTCAAAGCCTTGCAGGCCTGGGTGCCCGAATAGTCAAATTCGCAGGCTTGGCTGATGATGATGGGGCCGGAGCCGATGATAAGAATCTTGTGAATGTCGGTCCTTTTGGGCATAGACCAGAAGCTCCATGGCACGAGCAGGGTTCAGGAATCATGGTGCCGAGGCGTCTCGGACGAAGAAAGGCCTTTGTTGCGGCCCATCAGCTGGACGAATCGGTCGAAAAGGTGCGTGGCATCGTGAGGACCGGGAGCGGCTTCCGGATGATACTGGACGCTGTAGGCGGGGATTGCCAAGTGCTCCATGCCTTCCAAGGTGTTGTCGTTCAAATTGATGTGGGTCGGTTGTACCGGCACATGTTTCATGGATTCCAGGTCCACGCAGAACCCGTGATTTTGGCTTGTCACTTCCACGCGGCCCGTGCGCAGGTCCCTGACCGGCTGGTTGGCGCCTCGATGACCGAACTTGAGCTTAAAAGTGCGGCCTCCCAGGGCCAGGCCCATGAGCTGATGGCCCAGGCAGATGCCAAACATGGGTTTTTGGCCCAAAAGCTTGCGCACCGTCTCGATGCCGTAGGTGACGGCCGCGGGATCCCCAGGGCCGTTGGAAAGAAAGATGCCGTCAGGTTGTGCCGCCAAAATCGTCTCAGCCGAAGTGTGCGCCGGAAAGACTAAAACCTGGCATCCGCACCGCTCGAGGTTTCGCAAGATATTGTACTTGACTCCAAAATCCAGCGCTGCCACACGAAATCCAGCATGGCCCTCCTTCCAGACCGCTTCGGGCTGAGGGCCGTTTTCCCACCGATACGGTGCGGAACACGTGACCTTTTGCACCATGTCCACGCCCACCAGGCCGGGAAAGGCCCGCACCTGGTCCAAGAGTTCGCCAACGTTGTCCGTATCCGTGGCGATGATGCCGCGCATGGCCCCCACCAGGCGTATGTGACGGGTCAGGCGGCGCGTGTCGATGCCTTCCACGCCCAACACGCCCTGGGAGTCCAGAAATTGGGCCAGAGATCGGCGACTGCGCCAATTGCTGGGAAAATCCTGGTATTCCTTGACCAGAAAGGCTTCCACTTGAATGCGGGCCGATTCCATGTCCTCGTCGTTGATGCCATAGGTGCCGGTCAAGGGGTAGGTCATGGTGACGATCTGCCCCTTGTAGGAAGGGTCCGTGAGGACTTCCTGATAACCGGTCATGGCCGTGTTGAAGACCACCTCGCCCAGTACACGGCCCTGATGGGCAGAGGTGAACACTCGGCCTCGAAACACGGTGCCGTCTTCCAAAACAATGACAGCCGGTGGTCTTTGCCAGGGTGTGGTCATGGGGTTTTTCTTTCTCTTTCTTAAAGCCCCTTGGGCGCGGCCCGCACCGTGTCTTCGAATGGCGTCGGCGACCGTGCTCCCGAACCCTTGTCTAAATTCCTCGCTTTTTCCACCAAGCGCAGCCATCCCCTTCTGCGCAGGCACGGCCCGAAGGTCCGCCTTTTCGGCCAAGGAGCTCTTCAAGCCCGATGTCCACCGTGACGTGAGCGTTCCTGAAACCCGAGCCCTTTGGGGCCAAATCTTATCAAATCGCGCCATTCTATCGAGAAAATTCCCAATGACAAGGCCCATGTCTCGCAAACGATTTTGAAGAACATACAGGAAACGTGGTCTGTGCTGGAATTGGCTTAACGCGAAGAGGCCTTTTATCCGTTGCGGCGTTCCTGCGATGATCCGCCTCACGGGGGCACATTCATGGAAAGTGAGCGAGCATGATCACAAAGGCATTGTACCTTTCCGTGGCCAAGGGTAAGCAAATGTGCCATAAGGTCGGAAGGGACCCACAGAATGTCAGACCCAGGGCCTCCAAGGGCGAAGCGATCGACACCGTGAAGTTTCGGCAAATACATGAGCTTCTCGTGGAGTTCTTTGATAAGCGCGGAATGGATTACGCGCTGATCGGCGCGTTTGCCCTTTAAAACTACGGTTATGTGCGGCGACGGCTGACCTTGATCTTATTGCAAGAAGCGAAAGTCGAGAGGCGATTGTCTCGTTTTTGGAATCTTTGGCCTATGAAACCACCGCCGAGTCCTAAGGGTTTTTCAATCGCGTGCATCTCTTAGAGGGGCTGGACAGAATGGATTTCGTGAATGTCGGCCCTGAGGCGGCCGAAGAAATCTTTTCGACGGTTCGACGCATGGCCGCTTTTGGCAGAAAGGACCTTCCGGTGGTCAAGCCCGAGCACTTGATTGCCCTTAAGGTTTTTTGCCATGAAAAACGATCCCTCCAGAACGTTTTGTGAAATGGCCGATCTGGAATCCTTGGTTCGCTAGGAAGGCATTGATCTCGAGGAAGTCTAAAAAATCTTTTCGTACTACGGCTTGGAGGAACGCTATGAGCAGCTCGTGTCGTGATCCGCTCGAACGGCTTCGGCTGCAAGATGAATGGCCTTCCGGTTCGTGGCGCGCGCATGAAAAAGCCCTTCGCCTTCCGCGAGTCGCTCGAAACGTGATGACCTACCTAGAATTTCTGGAAGACATCGACGCCTTCGGCCGTCCAAAGGCCCCCGAAAAACCCTACGGCGAAGCGTTTCTTCTGCCCGGTCGCGACGACAAAAGGCGTTAAAAACGTGTTCCAACCCACCCACGATCGAGAGCGGATTTATTGCCAGGTGGCCCTTCAGCCCTCGTGTGACCGCCACCGGTTTTCCAAACGAATGAGGTCTTCCGGCGTGTCGATGCCGCAGGTATCCTTGGGGGAGAGGCCCACGGCTATCGCATAGCCGTGTTCCAGAGCCCTCAGTTGTTCGAGTTTTTCCGACATTTCCAAAGGCGTTGGGGGCAGGGAGGCAAAGTGGTGCAGAAAATCGGCTCGATAGATGTAATACCCCAGGTGCTTAAGAAACGGAATAGGCTTTGGCCCCGCCTCGCGCCGATGGGGAATGGGCGCTCGAGAAAAATAAAGAGCTTTTCCACTTTGGTCCGTCACCACCTTGACCACATTGGGATCCAGATAAGCTTTCATGTCGTCCGTGGCGTAGGCCAGGGTGGCCATGGGTGCGACGGGATGTTCCCAAGCTGTGCGAACCAGAGATTCCACAATGGTCGCATCCACCTCGGGCTCATCTCCCTGCACGTTCACGACCCAGTCAGAGGGGGCCAGAGCGAGCTTGTTGGCCGCTTCGGCCAGTCGATCCGTACCGCTGGCATGATTCGAGCATGTGGGCACGGCTTCCACACCCAACGAACGCACGAGGCTCAAAATCCGCTCATCATCGGAAGCCACCGCGATGCGATCCAGTGCCGAACAGACCACAAGCCGCTCCACCACCCATTGAATCATGGGCTTTCCCAGGATGAGGGCCAAAGGTTTTCCGGGAAATCGGCTGGAAGCGTAGCGAGCCGGAACAATTGCCGTGACAGCCATGAATCCCTCCCACATGTTTCTCTGTTTTGTTATGTTGCCTCTTGCCTGAGCCGCGCCGTCGCCCATGAGGATCCAGGAGCCGGGGATTCACCGGCGTGGCGGCACAGCGCTTACCCTGTGGATCAAACCCTAAGGAGGCCCTTTGCTTTCCGAAAAGGCATCGCCCGCTGCGTTCTTCACCCCAGGCGAGGGTGACGGACATCGAGGGGATCGTTAGCATCGAAAGGGTTTAATGAAAAGCGGGGAATGTTTTTCCTTCAAGGAGGTGAATGTGGGTAAGGGATGGTGGATGGCAGACGTGCCGTGCCCAGAGTCGGTATGCGATGAGTTGGCTGCGGTCCTGGCGGACCTTTTTGGCGTTGGCGTTCAGGTGCAGGACAATGCGGTGCGGCTCTATCTTTCCGCGGAAAAAGCGGCTTCGGACTGGAAGACCGTCTTGGAAAAGGTGGTGGAAAACTTTCATGCGTCCTTGGGGTTGCCGTGGGCCGGGGCCGTAAACTATGGGTTCTGCGAGGACGCCGACTGGAACGCCCGGTGGAAGGAGGGTTTCAAACCGCTTCGAGTGGGACGGCGATTGGTGATTACACCCACGTGGGAGTCTTACACGCCGCAAGCCCACGATGTGGTGCTGACCCTGGATCCCGGCATGGCTTTTGGTACCGGCCATCACGAAACCACGCGGTTGTGTCTGGAATGGCTTGAAGACGTCATGGCCACATGGTCGAGTGCGCCGGCGCCCTCTTTGCTGGATGTGGGGACAGGTTCCGGTATTTTGGCCCTGGCCGGAGCACTTCTCGGATTTCGTCCCGTGATGGCCGTAGACAACGATGCGGACGCCATCGAGATTGCCCAGAAAAACCAAATCCTGAATCCCAAGGCGGCCTCCGTGCAATTTTTTATGGGCACGGCGGAAAACGTTCCCGGCCGTTTCGCCGTGGTGGTGGCCAATATTCAGGCGGGACCTCTGATGGCCATGGCGGACGTGCTGGCCCAAAAGGTTGAGCCCGGAGGACGGCTGGGCCTATGCGGATTGTTGGAAGAACAGGTTTCGGAAGTGACACGTCGGTATGAGGCTTTAGGCTTTGGCAAGGAAAGGCACCGGCAGGCGGGACCATGGGTTTTGGTCGCCATGAGGTGCCGCGCGTAAGTCGGCGGTGTGAAGACGGAAAGGATGCAAAGAGTGCAGATGACAGGAAATCAAGGACAATGGATCACCGTGGATGATCAGGGGCGCCTGTGCGTGCCGTCACGACCCGTGATCGGGTTCATCGAAGGGGATGGCACGGGCCCGGACATTTGGAGGGCGGCTCAACGGGTGTTGGATGCGGCGGTGCGAGCCGCCTATCAAGGGTCTCGCGAGATTGTGTGGAAAGAACTCTTGGCCGGCGAAAAGGCCTTTGCGCGCACCGGTCAATGGCTACCGGACCAAACCGTCGAAGACATACGGAAGTGCGTGGTGGCCATCAAAGGACCGCTGACCACGCCGGTTGGTGGCGGCATGCGCAGCCTTAATGTCACCCTTCGCCAGGTGCTGGACCTCTATGCTTGCGTGCGCCCGGTGCGATGGGTGCGCGGCGTGCCGTCTCCCATGAAACACCCGGAACGGGTGAACATGGTGGTGTTTCGCGAAAATACGGAAGATGTGTATGCCGGCATTGAATGGCCGGCCGGAAGCCGTGAAGCGGAGAAGGTGCGCGCCTTTTTATGTGAAGAATTGGGCGTATGTGTGCGGGAACAGGCCGGCATCGGCATTAAGCCTATCAGCCGATTCGGCACGGAACGGCTGGTGCGGCGAGCCATTCGTTATGCCCTGCAGCATGGCTTGCCCTCGGTGACTCTGGTGCACAAGGGAAACATCATGAAATACACCGAAGGGGCTTTTCGCCAATGGGGCTATGAACTGGCGGCTCGAGAATTCCCAGATAAGACGGTCACGGAAGAAGAATTGGAAAACCGATGGAACGGCCAGGCACCTCAGGGCACAGTCGTCCTCAAGGATCGCATCGCCGACGCCATGTTTCAGCAGGCCCTGCTGCGCCCTGAAGAATACCACGTGCTGGCCACACCCAACCTGAACGGAGACTACCTTTCGGATGCCCTGGCCGCCCAGGTTGGCGGTTTGGGCATGGCTCCGGGAGCCAACATCGGAGACCGATGCGCCCTATTTGAAGCCACGCATGGCACGGCTCCCAAATACGCGGGTCTGGACAAAGTGAACCCCAGTTCCGTCCTGCTCTCCGGAGCCATGATGCTGGACCATTTGGGCTGGAACGAAGCGGCGCGCCTTGTGGAACGAGCTCTGGAACGCACCGTTTCGGACAAGATCGTCACCTATGATCTGGCGCGCATGATGGATGGCGCTCGTGAAGTGAAGTGTTCCCAATTCGCCGATGCCGTCATCGAGCGCCTGGCCCCGTAAAGTCTTCAAAGGGGGCAACGTGTCAAGTGTTTGGCGTTCCCTCAAAGTGTTTTCATGGATTCTGGAATGGCTGGCCGATGTCATGTTTCCGCCGCGGTGCGCCGCTTGCGGCACAATCTGCGGGCATGGTTCGACCCTGGGCTGGTGTTCCCAATGCCTGCAGCAGGTGCGGTTCGTCTCTTCGCCCCTGTGCCCCACCTGCGGCCGCCCTTACGCCGCTTCGGAAGCCATGCCGGATCACCTGTGCGGGGAATGCCTTTATAGCCATTATCGTTTTGATGTGGCCCGTTCCGCAGCTTTTTATGAAGGCGCGGTGCGCCGTGGCATCGTGCAGCTCAAATTCGGCGCCCGACTCCACTGGGCTTCAGCTCTGGGACGCCTCATTGGGTATCATAGCCCTACAAGGGATCTATTGGACCAGTGCGAACTGCTGGTTCCCGTGCCCATGCATCGGCGTCGAGTGCAGCGGCGAGGGTATAATCAGGCCGCGCTGCTGGCCCAGTTTGCCGCGCGAAGCTGTTCCCGGCCTGTGCAGGTGAAGGTGACCGTCCTTCGACGAATCCGTTCCACGCGGCCGCAGACCCGCCTTTCGCGTCGGGAACGATTGCGCAATGTGCGTGGGGCCTTTGAAGTGATCGATGAAAGCGCGGTGCGCGGCAAAAGGATCGTCCTTGTGGACGATGTCTTGACCACCGGCACCACGCTCAGTGAATGTGCTGATGCCCTCAAGGACGCCGGAGCCGCCTGGGTCGGTGCCGTCACGGTGGCTCGAGTGGTCCTGGGACCGGGTGTGCCACGCAGCGAGAGAGAAACACAGTGAGTGATAATCGCGACACCATTTTTGAAAAGGTCGTCTCCGGAGGACAAACCGGCGTGGACCGAGGAGCTCTGGACGCGGCTTTGGATCTGGGGCACCCCTGCGGTGGCTGGTGCCCTCGAGGGCGCCGGGCGGAAGATGGGCGCATTCCCGACCGGTACCCTCTTCAAGAGCACGCCTCTTCGGCCTATCGGGCACGCACGGAAGCCAATGTGTTGGATTCGGACGGCACGCTGGTCTTTTGTCGAGGGAAGCCCTCGGGAGGCACAGCTTTGACTATTCGCCTGGCACACCAGCACCACAAGCCGTGCCTTGTGATTTCCCTCGATGGCGCTCTCGATCTGAAGGCCATGGCCCGCCATATTCGAAGCTGGGGAGAAAGCCACGGAATTCGCGTGCTCAATGTGGCAGGCCCTCGCGAAAGCGAAAACCCGGGCCTGCAACAACTCGTCGCGGCCGTGATGCGCGAGGTCCTGAACCGGAAGGAAATGCAAAGGTAGGCCCGTACCTTCGGCCTAGGAGGTTTCCATGCATGGATGTTCATGGGGCCGCGATGCCAGAATAGAAGCCGAAAGTGCTGAAACGGCGCTATAAGGAGAATCCATGCGGGTTGAATCCCTGACTTTTACCAACGCATTTGGGCAAAAGCTTTCCGGACGTTTGGACACGCCTTCTGAGGTTACCCCGCGGGCCGTGCTGCTTTTTGCTCATTGCTTTACCTGCTCCAAGAACCTGAGCGCCGTCGTGCACATTTCCCGGGCTTTGACCGAGGCCGGATACGCCGTGTTTCGGTTCGATTTCACGGGCCTTGGCGAAAGCGAAGGCGATTTTTCGCAAACGGACTTCGTTTCTCATGTGGACGACGTGGAGGCTTCGGCCCAATTTCTTGCGCAGCGAGGGCTGGCTCCCCATATCCTCGTGGGCCATTCCCTTGGAGGTGCCGCCGTGGTGCACGCAGCTCCTAGAGTGCCTTCGTGTCGAGCGGTGGCCGTCATCGGCGCGCCGTTCAACCCCACACACGTGGCGCGCCTGCTGCGCCCTCATCGGGACACCCTTCAGCGGCAGGGTGCCGTGGAGATTGTCCTCGGAGGGAAAACGGTTCGTGTAGGGCGTGGCTTCTTAGAGGAAATTCCCGATGATGAGGTGACCCGTCGTGTGGCCGCGCTGCGTCGGCCCCTTCTTGTTCTGCACGCTCCGGAAGATACCGTCGTTTCCGTGGAAAACGGAGAGCGGCTTTTTCATGCAGCACGGCACCCCAAGAGCTTTGTGGCCTTGGCTGGTGCGGACCATCTGCTTTCCGACAAAAGAGATGCTCGCTATGTAGGGGAACTCCTTGCCGTGTGGGCCGAACGTTTTATCTTCTCTTAAAAGTCTCGGCCACGGGGTGGCGGCGCAACGGACGGCCGCCAACGATTCAGACCCGAATTTGTTTCGGTTACGTCAACCCTTTGGACCCCACCTACACAGGAGGATTTCCATGGCTGAAAGGACCGTCCGCACCAAAAACATCGGGCTGCGCGGCATTGCGGTTGCCGACACCAAAATCAGCTACATCGACGGTGAACGCGGCGTGCTCATCTATCGAGGTTACCGCATCGAAGATCTGGCCCACAATTCCACCTTTCCCGAAACGGCTTTTCTCCTCTTATATGAGAACCTGCCCACGCCGGAGCAATTGGCCGGCTTTGAAAAAGAACTTCGAGCCGCAAGCCATCTTCCTTCGTTCATTGTGGACAGCATGAAAGAATGGCCTAAAAACGCGCATCCCATGGACGCGCTGCAGGCGGCGGTGCCCCTTTTGGCCATGGCCGATCCGGAACTCTTTGATGAAAGCCGCCAGGCCAACCTTCGAAAGGCTGTGCGCCTCATGGCTCGCGTTCCGGCTGTGGTGGCCGCTTGGCATCGTGTTCGGCAAGGTTTGGACGTGCTGCCACCTGACGAATCCCTATCCCACGCCGCCAATTTCTTATGGCAAACCTTCGGCCGCGTGCCGGATTCGGAAGCAGCCCGCGTGATGGACGTTTGCCTCATTTTGCACGCCGATCACACTTTCAATGCTTCCACCTTTGCCTGTCGGGAAGTGGCGTCGACGCGGGCGCACATGTACGCCGGTGTGGCCGCGGGGGTGGGAGCGCTTTCAGGAGAACTGCACGGGGGCGCCAACGCTCGTGTCATGGAAATGCTGCAAAAAATCGTTCAGGATGGGGTCACGGACATTCGAGGCTGGGTGCGCGACCGGCTGGAACGCAAGGAGCGCATTATGGGCATGGGCCATGCCGTCTACAAGACCATGGATCCTCGAGCGAAGATTCTCAAGCGCTTGGCGTTTGATCTGGGAGAAAAGGCCGGACAGCGCATCTGGCCGGACCTCACCCAAGCCATTGAAGAGGCGGCCATGGCGGAATTGAGCGCTCGAGGCAAAACCAACATTCAGCCCAACGTGGATTTTTACAGCGCTTCCGTTTACCACATTCTGGGTTTTCCCGGGGATCTCATGACCTGCATTTTTGCCGCATCGCGCATTGCCGGCTGGTGCGCGCACATCATCGAAGAAAAATACGGGGACGCTCAAGGCAAACCCGCCCTCTACCGCCCTCAGGCGGAATACGTGGGTGATTATTGCGGCAAGCTGGACTGCGAGTACGTGCCCCCGGAAAAACGCCGAATGGCTTCCACAACGGGGTAGGGTCGTCGATGCCTTAAACGAAAAGCTGGTTTGCGGGCGCCTCGGCCTTGATCCATGAAAGACGGGCGCGGCGGGCACCACTCCTACAGGGTGGGCTATCGGGCGCCATTGTCGGCCTTCCACATTTTGTCGCTCCCGCGCACCCGGGAGCCCATAAGTTGCCAAGCGTCTTGAATCCCCGCTCCCCGCTGGGGCTGGGACAAGCCCCGCGGGGATAACGCAAACTGATCAATGGGCGAGCATGGTTCCCCCGTTTGAATTCCCGCTTTCGCGGGGATGTCAGGGGTTTTTTGGGGATGCCCCCATGGTTTTTGGAGGATGACATGTAGCTTGCGCGGGGATGACCTAGGAACGCTGCGCAAGGCAAATCCGGCCTTGTCAAACAATGTGCTAGAAGTGGTGGACGAGGCGGAAGTTCAGCCGTTCGCCTTCGGGCCGGTTTTCCGCGGCCGTTTCAAAGTACAGGTTGAAAAAGAAATGTGTGTCCTTGGACAAATGCAGCACAAACCCGGGTCCCAGAGCCAGCACCTGTTCTTTGCGGCCGTTTAGGGCCTTGCCGTCCACCTTCGTGTCGGTGAGTTGTTTGAGGTAATAGCCGTTGAGGCCAAGGCGCAATTTCATGGGGATGACCTCAAAGGCTGAAGCGAAATTCACGTGCATGGCCTGACCTGCCTGCGTGTCGTCGGCATCCCCAAAGGCGCGATTGGGATCGTTGTTCTTGGCGTTCCACAGGTAATGAATGCGGGTGCTGAGCGTCCAGCGCGGCGTGATGAATAGAGTCGAGGCCCAGTAGGGGTTGAAGCTGAAAAAATGGCTTCCGGGATTGATTTCTCGGTCTGCGTCATATTTCCCCGTGGGAAAGATGAGTTGAAATTCCACGCGGTGCATGAATCGAGGTCCTGCCGGGCCCATGATGGGATCCCACTGAAGAAATGGGCCCACGAGAACGTCTCCGATCCCCGAACTGTTGGCTTGAGGTAGCGGAGCGTCGATGTCGTAGTCGAGATCGGCGGAAACATATGGAATGATGACGTCCAATCCCCATTTGCCTCCGAAAAGGATGGGCTGATTGCTTTGGTAAATGAACTGCGTGAGGCTGATCCAGACACGCAAGTCTTCATTCACCACCTTGGGAAACAGACGGTCTCCATCCTTGTCGCGAAAGGAATCGGACCTCCAATACTGGATATACTGAGTGAAATAAAACCCGGGGCCGGCAGGAGGCCCACCGTCCAGAAAGCTGGTGAATCCAAGGTTTACGGGAGGTAGATCGTAAGCGAAAGAGGAGGCGGGCGCCATGGCGCCGATCCAACACAGAAGGCAGATCTGCACGGTGATGACCGTTTTTTTCTGGATAAAATTTCTTCCGCGCATACAAGGCTCCTCTTCTGAGTTCAGGTTCGTTCCCGGTCAAGAGCGCTGAAAAAGTTGATTCTTTGAGCATCTAAGAGCCGCTCGTCGACCTTTGGCGGAGCATGCCGCCAATCCTCACGGGGTCGCTCGGTCCCATTGCGCCGTGCGGCGCTCCTGCACAAGACATCGCAAAGGACATCGAACAACCATGCTCGTGCAGGCTGCCCGGTTACGGCCGATCCGATGCGGTGCCGCAGCGTTCCTTGGCGGCTTCGATGGCTTCCAAAAGGACCTGAATCCGGCTTTTCGGCGTCCCGTTAAAAACCGCCTCATAGGCTTCATCTCCGAGAAATTTTCGTAAAACCAGTTCCACAGGAAGCCGATGGCTCCAGCACACCAGCGCCTTGGAACAGGGCAGAGCCCCGGATTCCTTGCGACAATAGCCGAAGGGCACCTGGTGCCCCAGTTTGGGGCACCGGGTTTCCAGGGCATCCATTCGAACCAGAATATCGTGGTTTTCCATAATGAGGCCTGTTGTGGATCCAACCTTAAGGTTTGGGGAAGGCGTCGGTGGCAGCCAGAGCCCGTCGAATCTCTTCTTCCGGCAGTTCGTAGCGCGTGAGTTTTCCCGAAAGAAAAGCGTCGTAGGCGCTCATGTCCACGTACCCATGCCCGCTCCAGTTGAAAAGAATGACCTTTTCCTTGCCTTCTTCCTTGGCTCGCAGAGCTTCCTGAACCACGGCGGCGATGGCATGGTTGGTTTCCGGAGCCGGAACGAAGCCTTCGGCGCGAGCCCACTGCACTCCGGCGGTAAAGGTTTCCACCTGGTCAAAGGCGCGGGCTTCGATGAGCTTTTCCTCCAGAAGATGACTCACGATGGGCGCCATGCCGTGGTAGCGCAAGCCTCCTGCGTGGATTGGGGCCGGCACGAAGTCGTGCCCCAGGGTGTGCATGGCCAGAAGCGGCGTGGTCATGGCCGTATCCCCGAAATCGTAGCGAAATGGGCCCTTGGTGAGAGTCGGGCAACTGGTGGGTTCGGCCGCTACGATGGTGACGTTGCGGCCGTGAATCTTGTCCCGCACAAAGGGCAGACACAGCCCCGCAAAGTTGCTGCCCCCTCCCGCGCAGCCCATGACCACGTCCGGGTACAGGCCGAGCTTTTCCATCTGTTTTTGCGCTTCCAACCCGATGATGGTCTGGTGCAGGAGCACATGGTTGAGGACGCTGCCCAAAGAATACCGAGCGTGCGGGTCTCCCACAGCGTCTTCGATGGCTTCGCTAATGGCGATGCCCAGGCTTCCCGGAGAATCGGGGTGTTCCGCCAAGATTTTTCGGCCCGTCTGCGTCCGGTCACTGGGGCTGGGAATGCATTCCGCACCCCAGGTTTCCATCATGCTGCGTCGATAAGGTTTTTGGTTGTAGCTCACCTTGACCATAAAGACGCGGCATTGCAACCCGAACATCTGGCAGGCCATGCTCAATGCACTGCCCCACTGGCCGGCGCCGGTTTCCGTGGACAACCTCTTGATACCGAAGACCTTGTTGTAATAGGCCTGCGCCACGGCCGTGTTGGGCTTGTGGGATCCGGGCGGGCTCACCCCCTCGTTCTTGTAGAAGATCTTTGCCGGGGTGCCCAAGGCCTTTTCCAGACCTCGCGCTCGGTACAGAGGCGTGGGACGCCACAGGGCGTATTTTTCCAGGACCGGTTCCGGAATGGAAATCCATCGCTCCGTGGACACTTCCTGCTCAATAAGGTTCATGGGGAAAACGGGGGCCAAATCCTCCGCCTTGATGGGCTGCCCCGTCCCAGGATGCAGCGGTGGGCGAAGGGGCGTGGGAAGGTCCGCCTGAATGTTGTACCACTGCCGAGGCATTTCGCTTTCGTCCAAAAACACCTTGATCTGTTCCATACCGCCTCCTTGATGTGAGTTGTGACATCGTCTGAAAAACAACAAAGGCCATGAGGCGTTCGCCCCATGGCCTTTGTTTGCAAAACGAAAAGAGCCATGGGGAGGTGGCCTCACCCACGGCTCTCGATCTTGTGCGTCGTCAAAGATCCTCGGTGGGCAGGCGCATCACCAGGCCTGCCACCACCATGACCACCGAATCGTTGTCACCTCACGCTGCACGGCACATCCTCTTGCCACGCTTTTAAGTTCCGAGCCAAAACCCGCTTAAGAAAGAAGGTGCAATCTCGATACCATGGGCTTTCGAGGGATGTCAAGAAAGAATCCTTCACGGTTTGCCGACCACATCGGCAAAGCGTTTCGGTTGATCCAAAGACTGTCGAAAGTCACCCACGTGCTTTTTCAAAATGCCGTCCACCACGGCGTTGTCCATTTTGTCGTAGCCATGGGCTAGGACGTTTCAAACGCCGGCCATGGAGATGAGAACATCGAGGCTCTCGTCATCAAGAATTCCCGCTTTCGCCAAGACGAAGAAAACGTCCCTTGTATCTTTGGGTTCTCTTAGGGGCCCTGACGGCGGATGATCTTGCCTTCTTCCATTCAAGCTTCCATGGCGAGACGCAGGTTGCGTTCCACAATGTCCGTGGCTCTGGCGATGGGGCAGAGGCGGCCCATGTGGTAACGGACCCGGCGACGTGTTCGAGACGGTTCAATCGTTGGAGAAGGGCGCCGATTTTCCTGGTGATGGATTTCATGCGACAACCTCTACCTTTTGGCGTTCCCAATAGCGACGTCGCAGCTTTGTCAGAAACGGCATGAAGTCGAAAGACATTCCTCGAAGAACCACTTCCCCTTGAAGACGCGCGTTGGGGTCCGGCGAACAGCACCAGACGCCCTGAGAGATGACTTCGTAGGCCGCTTCCAGGAACCACTGTTGAGAACCAGAACATGCGTGCCCAATTCCAGAGCGCGGCCGATATGGGCCTCGATTTACCGATCCGCAGCGAAACCATGCCGCGAATCCTTCACAGAGCTGGGCTGCCGAAACAAGACGCCGAGATCCAGATTTGAATTGGGTTGTGCCGTTCCTTGAACCCTCGAGCCGAGCACATCCACGCCCAGAAGTTTCGAAACCGCGTTGTCCCGTGTAGCGGCTTCTAAGCCAGATCGCCGATTCGGGCCAGCTCTTGCGGATTCATCCTGTCATCCTTTGGGCCGAAACGGCCTGGCGTTCATTCGGCGAGGGCCTTGGAAGCGGCGGAAAGAACCCCGACGGCTTGCATCCACGCACGGCTCGGGCCCGCCAGAAAGTATCCGTTGAGCAAATCCGGTTTGTTGTAGCGCAAAGGCTGGCCTCGAGGATCCACCACCACGCCGCCGGCGGCTTCCACCACCGCATGGCCGGCCGCCGTGTCCCATTCCCATGTGGGCCCGAACCGCGCGTAACAGTGGGCTTCGCCGGCGGCGACGGCGCAAAACTTGAGGGCGCTGCCTCGAGGAAGCCTTTTGTGGGCCGGAAGGTGACGAAAAAAGGCTTCCATTTGCGGCGTGGGATGGGACCGAGTGGCGACGACCACGAGGGGCTCGACCATGCCGGGATCCTTGATGACCACGTGTCGAGTGTCCTGGCCGCGCTTTTCCAAGCAGCCGTCATGCACATCGCCGATAAACAACCGGTTCTGATCGGGCACCAACACGAGTCCCAACACCGGGCGGCCGTTGTCGATCAAAGCCACGTTGATGGTAAATTCGCCGTTTCTTCGAATGAATTCCTTGGTGCCGTCCAAAGGATCCACCAGCCAAAACCGGCGCCAGTGCCGGCGTTCTTCATAGGGAATGTGAGCCCCTTCTTCCGAGACCACCGGAATGTCGGGAGCGATCCGCTCCAGTCCTTTCACAAGAAGGGCATGGGACCTTTGGTCCGCAAGGGTGAGAGGGGTGCGGTCTTCCTTGGTGGTGACAGCAAACGAGGAGTGGTACACATCCAGGACGGCGTCGCCGGCGGCACGAATGAGATCTTCCAAGTCGGAAAGCGGAAAATGCATGGGGAACGCCCCTTTCGTGAAAGGATTTTGGTTGCGCCTGAAAAAACCCTTGTGATAAAGAACCTCGGTTCAGCTCAGCCCACACACCCCGTCCCTTTTGGTGCCCGGACCTTTGACGTCCGAGGTTTTTGCGCGGGGTGGCGGCCAAACCAAAAGGAGGAGATATCGCATGTCCACCATTTCCATGAAGCAACTTCTAGAAGCCGGTGTCCATTTCGGGCACCAGACCCGCCGATGGAATCCCAAGATGAAACCCTACATCTTCGGGGCTCGCAACGGCATTTACATTATCGACCTGCAGCGTACGGTCAAGCTTTTCCGCACGGCCTACCAATTTGTGGTTGATGTGACCTCGGCCGGCGAGAATGTGCTTTTTGTGGGCACCAAACGGCAGGCTCAGGACATCATTCGAGAACAGGCGGAACGCTGCGGCATGTATTACGTCAACCATCGATGGCTTGGCGGTATGCTCACCAACTTCAAGACCATCAAGCTGCGAGTCGACCGCCTCAATGAACTGGACGCCATGTTTGAAGACGGCAGCGTGAACCGGTTTCCTAAAAAGGAAGTTCTCAAACTGGCTCGAGAACGGGACAAGCTGGAACGGAACCTCGGCGGTATCAAGACCATGACGCGATTGCCCGGGGCCGTTTACGTGGTGGATCCTCAAAAGGAACGGATCGCCGTTCAGGAAGCCAACCGTTTAGGCATTCCGGTGGTGGCCATCGTCGACACCAACTGTGATCCGGACGTCATCGACTATCCCATTCCGGGAAACGACGACGCCATTCGATCCATCAAGCTCATCACGGACCGCATTGCCGACGCCTGCGTGGAAGGCCGAGCGCGTTATGAAGAATCGCGCCAGGCCATGGGCGACAAGGACATGGAGTCCTTGGAAGAGGTGCCGGCGGGCATGCTGCTGCAGGAAGAAGAGGGGGGGCCCGAGGTAGAAATCATCAACCCTATGGAAAACACCCCGCAAGACGATCGCGCGTAGAAGCCTGTGCCGCAACGGCTTTGTGGAATCCTCGCATGAAAGCGCCGCACGGCGCGGGATGCGGTCTTGCGCCGTGCGGCGCTCCTTCAGGTGAGGGCACAGAACGCAGGGGTGCTTGTCGGCAGCCGGGCTTGAAAGAGGCCCTTCGCGGAAACCCGAGCCTCTCTCTGGCCCGCTCAAAAAAGGGAATCAATCGGGATAAGCTCTCGGGGACATTGAGCTATCGCGTGAAGGATTTGGCCGCTTTCGGTCCGGAGAGGATGATCGGGAAAGATTTCGATGCGGCCAGGTCCAGGCTGCGTGCACGAAGAGAACATTGGCGCTGCATGGCGCACAACACGGCGGCGGATGATCCATTCGCCGTTGCGACGCAAGAAGATGAGGAGGAGAAGTCCGTGGAAATCACATCCAGTATGGTGCGGGAACTGAGGGAAAAAACCAATGCCGGCATGATGGACTGCAAAAAGGCGCTCCAGGAAACCGGCGGCGATATGGAAAAGGCCGTGGATCTGCTTCGAAAAAAGGGCCTTGCCGTGGCGATGAAACGGGCGGGCCGTGAAGTCACAGAAGGGGCGGTGCACGCTTACATTCATGCCGGCGGCAAAATCGGAGTGCTGGTGGAAGTGAACTGCGAGACGGACTTTGCGGCCCGCAGCGAAGATTTTCAGACTTTCATTAAGGACCTGGCCATGCACATTGCGGCCATGAACCCTCTGGGGATTCAGCGTGAAGACGTGCCGCAGGACGTGGTGGATCGGGAAAGGGCCATCTTTGTGGAGCAGGCCAAAGAATCGGGAAAGCCTGCCAACATCGTGGAAAAGATGGTGGAAGGCAAGATGCGCAAGTTCTACGAAGAAAACGTCCTCATGGAACAAGCCTTCGTGAAGGACCCGGACAAGACCATCGCCGACTACCTCAACGAACTCGTTGCCAAAACCGGCGAACGGATTGTCATTCGCCGTTTCGTCCGTTACCAGCTCGGAGCGTAAAACGATGGCCGACACGCCGCGTCCCATTTACCGTCGCGTGCTGCTGAAACTGAGCGGCGAAGCCCTCATGGGGGATGGCTCTTACGGCATCGACCCACGATTGATGGAAGAATTTGCCGAGGAGATCGTTCAAGTGCACCGTTTAGGAGTGGAAATGGCCCTGGTGATTGGAGGCGGCAACATTTTTCGAGGGGTTTCCGCCGCGTCCCAGGGCATGGACCGCGCGACGGCCGACTATGTGGGCATGCTTGCCACCGTGATGAACGCGTTGGCGCTGCAGCAGGCTTTGGAAAAGCGCGGGGTGGCGACGCGGGTGCAGTCCGCCATTGACATGAAGGAAGTGGCAGAGCCGTTCATTCGCCGCCGCGCCATTCGGCACTTGGAAAAAGGCCGCATCGTCATCTTTGCGGCAGGCACGGGCCTGCCTTTCTTTACCACGGACACGGCGGCGGCGTTGCGGGCGGTGGAAATCGGCGCGTCTGTGCTTCTCAAGGCTACCAAGGTAGACGGGGTCTACGATGCGGACCCCGTCAAGGTACCGGACGCGCGCAAGTACGATCGCGTAACTTTCGATGAAGTCCTGCACAAGGACCTCAAGGTCATGGACGCTACGGCCATTTCCATGGCTCGAGACAACAAACTGCCCGTGATCGTGTTTAACCTGAGAAAGAGCGGCAATATTCTCAAGGTTGTCGCAGGGGAGCCCGTGGGAACGCTGGTGCAGGGAGGCTCGAATGCTTAACGAAGTTTTTGAAGACGCCAAAGACCGCATGCAGAAAGCCGTTGCGACCCTAGAAAAGGAATTCAAAAGGCTACGAACGGGTCGAGCGTCGGTGTCGTTGGTGGACGGCATTCGCGTTGAATACTACGGCACGCCCACCCCGCTTAACCAACTGGCCACACTGACCGTTCCGGAACCTCGAACCATCATGATTCAGCCATGGGATCAGAGCTGCCTTGGGGACGTGGAAAAGGCCATCATGAAATCCGAACTGGGGCTCACGCCCATGAACGATGGCAAGGTCATCCGCATCCACGTGCCGCCCTTGACGGAAGAACGCCGCCGGGATCTGGTCAAGCTTGTTAAAAAAATGGCGGAAGAAGCCAAGGTGGCCGTGCGCAACATTCGGCGCGATGCCAATGAAATGATCAAGGATTTAAAAAAGGATAAAGAGATCTCCGAGGATGAACAGTTCAAAGGGCAGGAAAAAGTTCAGAAAATTACGGACGATTTCATCAAAAAAATCGATGAGCTGACCGCCGCCAAGGAAAAAGAAATCCTCGAGATCTAAGAAAATGTCATGGAAGGACTTGATCCGGAAAGATTGCCTCGCCACGTGGCCATCATCATGGACGGCAACGGCCGCTGGGCCAAAAAGAGGTTGCTCAACCGCGTGGCGGGCCATGAGGCGGGGGCGGAATCCGTCCGGGCCGTCATCGAAACCGCTCGTAAAATCGGTCTCTCCTACCTGACCCTTTACGCCTTTTCAAAGGAAAACTGGCAAAGGCCGGAAAAGGAAATCCAGGCTCTGTGGCAGTTGTTCCGTCGCTTTGTGCGTTCGGAGCGGCCCCGCATGATAGAAAACGAAATCCGCGTGCGTCATATGGGGGATTCCGACGGCATTCCCCAAGATGTCTACGCCGAATTTCAAGCCCTCATTCGTGACACGGCGCATTTTGACAAGCTGACCGTTAACCTCGCTTTGAACTACGGCGGCCGGCATGAGATCGCTCAGGCCGCACGCCGGTTTGCTGAAGAGGTGCGGGCTGGGCTGCGCGCTCCCGAAGAGATGACCCCCGAGGTGCTGGGCTCGTACCTCATGACGGCCGACATGCCTGATCCCGACCTGGTCATTCGCACCAGCGGTGAATGCCGGGTGAGCAATTTTCTGTTGTGGCAGATTGCCTATGCCGAATTATACATTACGGACACTTTGTGGCCGGATTTTCGAGAAGCGGAATTTGTTGAGGCGCTTCGAGAATACCAAAGACGGGAGCGGCGTTTCGGGAAAACCAGCGAGCAATTAAGCGAAGAAAGGCTTGCGCCGCCCGTGTAAAGCCAAATACGCGGCGCCATGTTGGTGAAGGAGCGCTTAAAGGCGCGATACGCGCTGCGGAAGCGCTGCGCGTCTTGAAAAGAGGCAGGTGAATGGCCGACGGGCAGTGGAGCTCTCACGCGAAGCGATGGGTCACGGGATTGGCCCTGGCCGTTCCTTTGGTGCTCTTGTTGGCGTACGGACCACTTTGGCTCTGGACGGTGGTCGTAACTGCCGCGGCTTTGGTGGGCCTTTGGGAATACGAGACCATGATCCAGCGGCCGGCGTTAACTCGGTGGGAACTGGTCTTCTCCCTTGCCGTCGGCGCCGTGTTTCCCTTGGCGGCCTGGATTCACGGTGTCGCGGGCCTTGGGGTTTCGGCGGTCGCCGCGGTGTTTGCTACCTGGGCAAAACAGTTGGCCCACCCCCCTTTGAACCGGGACGCCCTGCAGCGAGCCCTCATCAGCCTGAGCGGGTGGCTTTATGTGGCCATGCCCACGAGCTTCGTCCTGCTTCTGGGAGCCTTGCCCCATGGCCGAGAGTGGGTTTTTTTTGTGCTCTTTGTCATCGTCTTTGGCGATGTGGGCGCTTATTATACAGGCAAGACCATGGGGCGGCGAAAGCTCTACGAAGCGGTGAGCCCCAAGAAAACGGTGGAAGGGGCTCTGGGAGGCCTCATGGCCTCGGCCGTCATGGGTACGGCGTTTGGCATAACGTTTCTTCGAGACACGGGGGCTTCGGTTCCGGCCCTGCTCATGGTCTCGATTCTGACGGAACTGGTGGCACAGGCAGGAGACCTCATGGAATCGCTCCTCAAACGCATGGCGGGATGTAAGGATTCTAGCGCCCTCCTGCCGGGTCACGGCGGGTTGCTGGATCGCCTGGACAGCCTGCTTTTTGCGTTTCCCACCGTATGGATGTACGCGCAGGGGTTGAACTGACGTTTTCTATGGCACGACGTCGAAAGAGACTGAGCATTCTCGGGAGCACGGGATCCATCGGCGTGAACACGATGGAAGTGGCCTGCGGTTTTCCCGATCGGTTTGAAATCGTCGGCCTCGCGGCCGGGCGCAACGTGGAACGGCTGGCCCATCAAATTCAAAGGGTTAAACCCCGTTGGGTGGCCGTGCAGGACCGGGACGCGGCCTCCGCCCTGGAAAGACAACTTCCCGCAGGGCATGGGAAATTGGAGATTTTCTGGGGCCAGGAAGGATACTGCCGTGTGGCGTCGCAGGACGACGTGGACATGGTGGTTTCGGCCATCGTGGGAGCCGCCGGCCTTTTGCCCACGCTGGCCGCCGTGGCGGCGGGAAAAGACGTGGCTTTGGCCAACAAGGAAACCTTGGTGATTGCCGGCGAAGTGGTGACCCGCATGCTGGAATCGACCGGCGGCCGCCTGCTTCCCGTAGACAGTGAACACAGCGCTATTTTTCAAGCTCTTCAGGGCAATCCTCGAACGGCCGTCAAACGGCTGCTGCTCACGGCTTCCGGCGGGCCCTTTTTCGGAAAAACGCTTGAGGACCTGGCGACAGTCACGCCTCAGGCGGCCCTGCGCCATCCCAACTGGTCCATGGGTCCCAAGATCACCATCGATTCGGCGACGCTCATGAACAAGGGTCTGGAAGTCATCGAAGCGCACTGGCTGTTTCAGGTGCCCGTGGATGCCGTGGCCGTGCACATTCATCCGGAAAGTATTGTCCATTCCATGGTCGAATACGTGGACGGGTCCGTCATAGCGCAGCTGGGGGTTCCGGACATGAAAATTCCCATTGCCTACGCGCTTTCTTATCCGGAACGGCTGCCCGTGCAGGTGCCCAGTCTCGATCTGTTGGCGCTGCGGTCGCTCACCTTTTATCCCCCGGACGTGGAAACCTTTCCGTGCCTGAATTTGGCTTATCGAGCGGCCCGCATGGGCGGCACCATGCCCGCGGTGCTCAACGCCGCCAACGAAACGGCCGTGGACGCGTTCCTATCCGGACGTTTGGCTTTTACGGACATTGCGGCTCTCATCGCTCGAGTCATGGACGCCCATGACGTCATGCCGGCGGATACGGTGCAGCGGATTCAGGAAGCCGACCGATGGGCTCGCGAAACGGCGAAGGCCCTGGTGAACGGAGCCGAGAAAGTTTACGAAGCGTTCCAGAACGCCTGAAACGGCGCGACGCTCAGAACGCTCCAGGCCACGCACAGGCAGGATGTTTAAAGCCAGGAAAAGCTTGAAAGAACGAGGCGTGGCTTGAGGGCGCCAAAGAAATGTTGAAGGAGGAATCTGTTGTGGCCACCACGATCGTCTCCACGGTCATCGTCCTTGGAGTCCTGATTTTTATCCACGAATTGGGGCATTTTCTGGCGGCGCGAAAGCTCGGGGTCACCGTGCTGCGATTCTCTCTGGGGTTTGGTCCTCGCCTGTTCGGGGTACAGCGCGGCGAAACGGACTACTGCCTGTCCGCGGTGCCTTTGGGCGGCTACGTGAAAATGCTGGGCGAAGATCCCGAAGAGGCGGTGGACGATGGAGACCGAGCCCAAAGTTTTGCACACCAGTCCGTAAGGAAAAGGCTGGCCATCGTTCTTGCGGGCCCTTTGGCCAACATGGTTCTCGGCATCGTGCTTTTCACGGTGGTCTTTGCCGTCTACGGCCTTCCCCGCCTGAACACGGAAATCGGCACGGTGACCAGAGATTCTCCCGCCGAGCGCGCGGGTCTTCTGCCCAATGACAAGGTGCTGGAAATCAACGGCCGTCAACTCAAGGCCTGGGACGATCTGTCCGAGACCATTCAGCGGGAAGGGCTGGAGCCCCTGGTCCTTGTCGTGGAACGGGAAGGCCAACGGCTGCATTTTCGCGTGACCCCGGAAGTTCGCGAAGTGAAAAACATCTTTGGGGAAACCATTCAAAGACCGGTCATCGGCATCACGGCCTCCGGGTCCTTTGAAGTGGAAAAAGTCAGCCCGTTTATGGCCGTCGTTTACAGTATGAAGCAGACCTGGAGTCTCACCAAGCTGTTTTTCCTTACCGTGGTCAAGCTCATTCAGCGCGTCCTGCCCATGGAAACCCTCGGCGGGCCGATTCTCATCGCCCAGATGGCGGGCCAGCAAGCGCAAGAAGGCCTTATGAATTTTCTGCACTTCATGGGGCTCATCAGCATCAATTTGGCCGTATTGAATCTTTTGCCCATTCCCGTGCTGGACGGAGGCCACGTGTTTTTCCTTCTCCTGGAAGCGGTGCGGCGGCGGCCGCTCAGCCTGCGCCAGCTGGAAATGGCCCAAAAGGTGGGCATGGCCGTGCTCATCGCCCTCATGGTGTTTGTCTTCTATAACGACATCATGCGCCTGATTCCCACAGGCCTCGGCGTGCCCGCTCCCTAAATCGGCGTCCGAGTGCACGCAGCGGCCTTGCTTCCTCTAGGCTTGCCCCCGGTTCCAACAGGGAGCGGCAGTCGATAATCCGATGGTAAACCTAAATCCCCGCTGTCGCGGGGATGACTTTTAAAGCGGCCGCAGGAGTATCCAAAGGATGAGGGGGATGCGGGAATGCGCCGAATTCATGCTTTTGCGTGTGACAGACAAGGGATAGGAAAAGCGCAGGATGTGTTGGTGTTCGACATGGCGTCGAAGCCCGGTGGACGGCGAAAGGCTTTGGGATGAAAGTGCTTGCAGTGGACACCTCCACGGCATCTGGGAGTGTGGCGTTGCTGGACGGTGACGTCCTTGTGGCGGAATGGACGGTGCTTTCGGAACGCACCCATAACCGACGTCTTTTGCAGAGCGTGGACCGCATCCTTGCGGATGCCGCTTGGAATCTGGAAGACGTGGAAGCCTTTGCCGTGACCACGGGGCCGGGAAGCTTTACCGGAATTCGCATCGGCTTGAGCACGCTGAAAGCCATGGCGTGGGCCATGGGAAAACCCCTGATCGGTGTGCCGTCCCTGGAAGCCCTCGCCATGCCTTTGGCCGTGGCCTCATGCCCCGTGTGCGCCGTGGTTGATGCACGAAAGCACGAAGTTTACGCAGCGCTGTATCGTCCCGATGGGCAAGGGGCCTTGCAGGAAGAACGGGCTCCGGGCGTACTCGGTCCCGACAAGGTGGCCGGGTGGATCACGGAAAAGACCCTGTGTTGCGGAGACGGCTTTCTTCTATATCGCCACATTTTCTTTCAAAGTGCGGGACACCATGTGGTGGATGCGGGACCCGGTTTTCATGCGGTTCGTGCAGGATTTGTGGGCCGATGCGCCCTGCGTCGTCTTCAAGACGGCACGGACACCGATCCCATGCACGTCATGCCGCTCTATGTGCGTCCATCGGAAGCGGAGATCCATTCGGGAACCGCCGGGTCATGAAGTGCGAGACGTGCTGCAGGGCAGGGTTCAATGACCCAGATCGTTCATGGTAAAACCGCCCAGCGCGGATCCACGAAGGCACAAGGTTGAGGGGCTTTTTTCATGGCTCAGGAAGGCACGATGAGGTGAAACGGGCGGGGAACATGAGCAAAGGGTTGACACCACGCCACGGGCGCCGCCTTGTACGGTGCCTTCGCCATCCCCTTTTTCCGCTTTATGCCCTTGAGCGCAACCTGGGCATGCTTTTGCATGAAAACGGATCACGCGGCCCTTTAGCGCGCCGTGCGGCCAGGTGGGTCACGGTGATTTGGGAACGGATTCAATGGTTCCAGGAACTTATCGGCGCCCAGAACGGCGCTTCAGGGCCCGAGAACTCAGCTTCGGCGCTGCATGGCCTGAATGACAGCCCGGATCGATCCCGCATCGAAAGCTACTGCGATCATTGCGGGCTGTGCTGCGAAATCTGCAGTGGGTTTCCCGATTTTCCCGATCCAGAAAACCCTCCCCAAGCCTGGCAGTTCGCCTTCGGTCAGGGCTTGGGCTACGGCCATCGGTTCTGCCCGTTTCTTATGCAGAATCGGCGCGAAGGCCGCAGTTTTTGTGCCATTCATCCGCATCGGCCCAACCCATGTCGCATTTTTGAAGAAGACGAATGCCGGACCGTGAAAACCGAACTCAAAGACGAACTGGCGCGTACCCGGGGCCGTCCGCTCCGATTCAGTGCGCGAATCGGCCGCTTCATGGGGCGCGCCGTGAAAACCGGCCGAGGCTTTCGCCTGCTGCCGCACGAGGAGTGAGCGCTCATGGCCGTGGTGGCCATCGTGGGACGACCCAACGTGGGCAAATCCACACTGTTCAACCGTCTGTGTCGAAAACGGCACGCCCTGGTGGACGACCTTCCCGGAGTGACCCGAGATCGGTTGTCGGCTTCCATAGAATACGGCAACCGAAGGTTTCTTCTCATGGACACCGGCGGCTTCACGGACCCCGATGCGGGCACCTTTGCCGAAGAAACCCGGCGTCAAGTGCTTCTGGCCCTGGAAGAAGCCGACGCCGTTATCTTTCTTGCCGATGCGCGAACGGGCTTGCATCCCGGGGATCAAGAACTGGTGGGGCTTCTTCGAAAGTCCCAAAAGCCCGTCTTTTATGCCGTCAACAAAGTGGACGGGCGGGAACAAGAAAAGCACATCGCCGAATTCTACGCTCTGGGCGTGGAGAAAATCTATCCCCTAAGCGCCGCCCACGGGCTGGGCGTCTACGATCTCATGGACGATGTGACCGCATCTCTGCCCCCTGCTTGGGAAGATGATGCCCAGGACGAAAACCCGGAAATTCGCGTGGCCGTGGTCGGCCGCCCGAACACGGGAAAGTCCACGCTGGTCAACGCGCTCTTGGGAGAAGAGCGGGTTATTGTGAGTCCCGTGCCGGGAACGACCCGCGATGCCGTGGACACGCCCGTTGAAGTTCAGGGGCGGCGGTTTCTTCTCATCGATACGGCAGGGATTCGGCGGAAAGGGCGTACGCGCCAAAAACTGGAAAAAATTAGTGTGATCAAGGCACTGGAAAGTATCGATCGAAGCCATGTGGTCATCCTCATGGTGGACGCTTTGGAAGGCGTCACAGACCAGGATCTGCACATTGGCGGCTACGTGCAGGAACGGGGTCGAGGGTGCCTCATCGCCGTGAACAAATGGGATGCCATGCCCAAAGAACCCAGAACCGTGCGCCGGTTCCTTGAGGATGTGCGGGAACGGTTTCGGTTCCTTCCTCATGCGCCCATTGTGACCATGAGCGCCTTGCAGAAAAAGAGGGTGTCTCGAGTGTTTCCCATGGTTTGGGAAATCTTTGACCAGTTCAATAAAAGGGTGACCACGGGCATGGTGAATCGCGTCCTCGTGAACGTCACGGCCAAACATGAGCCGCCCCTGGTGTCGGGACGCCGTCTGAAATTCTACTATGCCACGCAGGCATCCACACGGCCTCCCACTTTTGTGCTTTTTTGTAATGAACCGCAAAAGATTCATTTTTCCTATGAGCGGTTTCTCACCAACCAGTTTCGGGAAGCCTTTGGCATGGACAAGACCCCCGTACGACTGGTGTTTCGAGAACGATCCCGCCGAAACGACGAAAGCCGATGACGGGACGCACCTGGATGGAATGGGAAAGAATCCGGCGACGGCGTCGAAGACGCCGCATCCTCGCAGTGGTTGTGCTTCTAGCCGTGGGCGTGGGGTGGGCCGTGAACTGGCGCCTGTCCACAAGGGACGAGCGTTCCTCGGTGAACAGGACCGACCGGGCGCAGTCGGCCATTAACGAGAAAGCGACGGCCCCTGGCGACAAGGAAGGCGGTGAAGGGAAGGAGCCGGCGGCTATGGGCACGGACGGTGCCCAGAGCCGGCTCGAAGCGGTGGCCGTGCTGCCCCTTTCGGGTCCCTTTGCGGCCGAAGGAAAAGCCCTGCAGCGTGGCATGAAAACGGCGATGGCCACATCGGAGGAAAGGGAAATGATCGCGCTGCGGTTCCTGGACGGGTGGCTTTCGGAAAGTGCCGTTCGCAAGGCCCTTGCCCAAGCCCTTGAGCGCACGTCGGTCGGGGCCGTGCTGGTCTATCTTCCCGTGTCCAAATGGCAGGCCGTTTTGGCTCGAGCTCTGGAAAGGGAGCTTCTCGTTATCGCCCTGAACCCGGGACCCGAAAACCTTTTGGAAAAGGCCTCGGTCCTTTCCTTTTTGGGTACCGATGAGGATGCCGCCAAGGACACGGCTCGCCTCTTGGCGTCGGAACGTTTAGGAAGCCCGGTGCTGCTCTTAACTGACGGAAGCCCTCTGGGAACCCGATGGGCCGAGTCCCTGAGTGCGGAAGCCGACCGCCTGGGGCTGGCTCTGACCCTAATGACCTGGAGCGATGCCGCTTCGCCGCTGGACCTCACCCAGAGACCGAAAACGGTGTTTCTGGCGGGAGCCCCCCATTGGGCGGCGGAAGCCATTCGCGTTCTGGAACTGGCCCAATGCCACAGTCTCTATGTGCTGCCCTACATCCTGGCTCGCCCCACCCTCTTGGAATCCCTCGGGCCTTTGGTGGAAAAGGTGCGCTTCGCCGTGCCTATGGGCGGCGCGTTGGAAGACGAGACCGAAGGTTTTGAAGATGCTTTTCGGCGAAAGTTTTGGAAAAACCCAGACTGGATGGCTCGCGTGGGCTACGATGCGGTGCGCTGGGTGGAACAGCTCTTCTCTGAGGCCCCAAAGGATGCGGGACCAAACCTGTCTCGAAAAGCCCTTTTCGGGACCGAAGGCCCTATGTCCTTTCAAGGCCTTGTTGGGGCGTTGACGGTAACGGAAAAGGGCCGTGTACAGCGGCACATGGTTTTTGCCCGATGGAAAGACGGATCCTTTGAACCCACTTCGCAAGAATCCCATAGGGTTGAACATGCCGCAGAGCGCCACATTGCGCCTTGACACGCTGGGGGGTTCATGTTAGGAAAGCGCGTTCTTTGAACATGCCCGCGCGGCCGTCATGCCCCGGGGGGCCGTTAACTCAGTTGGTAGAGTATCTGCCTTTTAAGCAGAGAGTCGCAGGTTCGAATCCTGCACGGCCCACCAAAAACGCTTGACACCTCAAGGAAACGGTTGCTATAGAGCCCGCACATTGCGTCCCCATCGTCTAGCCAGGTCCAGGACACCGGCCTTTCACGCCGGCAACGCCGGTTCAAATCCGGCTGGGGACGCCACCTCCCTTCACCACTAGGGTCACACACCACTAGGGTCACATCTTGAATTGATCTCTTCCTCAACGTACCGCGTTTGAAGATGGATTCGTAGGAAATGTGCCACCTGGGTCAGATCTTGATTTGATCTCTTTCAGGCCATATTTTGTGTGAACACCGATGCCAAGCAGGGTTGTGAGATGGCGCGGGCGTGGAGAATCGATTTTGAAAGCGCCTATTATCACATCCTTTCGCGCGGCAATGAAAGGCGGGAGATCTTTTACGACGATACGGACCGGAGAATCTTCCTAGATGTCGGGTCCCGTGTTAATAGTGTTCGACGAAGAAGCTATCCGCTGTTTTGTGCCCGTGTGAGGCTGAGCATCATGGTTTCAAACACAGCATGGAGGTCATCATGCTTGTAACAATACACAAAAGAGCTCGAACCACGCCGGCCATCCGCAAGGAGATCCAGCAGTCCACCCTTTCGGAGCGAGCTTTAGCCAGCCGGTATGGGATCACCATAGCCACCGTGCGCAAATGGTAACACCGCGACAGTTGTGAAGACCGCCCCACGATGCCCAATACTTTGCATACCACGCTCTCGGCCATCCAAGAACGTGTGGTGGTCGAGTTGCGAACCACCCTGTTGCTCCCACTTGATGACCTGCTGGCCGTTACCCGTGAATTCATCACCCCGAAAGTCTCGCGTACAGGACTCCATCGCTGCCTTCGCCGACACGGGGTGGCCAACATCAAGGTGCTTTTCCCACAGGAACAAGGTCCAAACAGGACCGTTGGCAAATCATTCAAAAATGACAGGCCCGGTTAACTCCATGTTGAGGTTAAGTATCTGTCCCAAGTGCCCGATGAAACCGCCCGCAAATACTCTTTGTCGTTATGGATCGCGCCACCCGGTGGGTCTTCTTTGAAATCAGGCCCGACAAATCCGCTGCCTCGGCTGGTTATTACCTCAAAAAAACCTCGTAAAAAAAGCGCCATTTAAGATAGCCAATGGGCTCACGGATAACGGCAAAGAGTTCACCAATCGTTTCTGCGCGGGCGACTCATTCAAGCCCATGAGCAATCATCTCTTGGACCAGGTTTGTGCCCAAGACAACATCCAACACCGCCTCATCAAACTCGACCGCCCTCAAACCAACGGAATGGTCGAACGATTCAACGGCCGAATCCATGAGGTCTTATTGCAATCGAGGCTCCATACCGCTGCTCAACTAAAAGAAGGTTTGACTCACTACCGCTGCCTCTATAATCACCACATCCCTCAGAAAAATCTCGGCCATTTAACCCCGACTCAGACACTTAAAAACTGGCAACAAATACAGCTAAATTTTTTCTGAAATCGGTTCATGACTTTTCAGGCTCCCAACTCCTATTGCACCAATTTTACCGACCCATTGCCATATCCCGTGATACAAATGATGAGAATTTTCGGGGCGGGCTCCTAGCTCAACTTCACGAGACCGAAACCGCTGACGATTGGGAGTAGCACATCCACGATAATGAGGTCAAAGGGCTCTCGGTTCCTGCATTCCATGCCTTTCAAAACACCGGCAACCCGCACCAGCACGTGGCCCACTTCTTGAGGAAAAGTACTTAACAACCCCTCAAACTCTTATCGTCTTCGATCACGAGAATTTTCGCCGAGAACCGATAGTCCCCTCCGCGGAGGGGCTTGCGCCGTGATTGGCCGTGAATTCAAAGGTCGCTCGGTCCGCATTGAACTGTTACTGACTTCTTTTAGAATTGAACCACCTGCTTTCACCCTCTTGTGTCAACGGGAAAGCCTTGGGGAGTGTGCAAGAAATTTCCCGTTCAGTGTCCCGGGAAGCACCGGCCGCTTGAGAAACAGGAAAAGATCTGCACAGGGTTGTGCTAAAGATGACCCAGGGTTTGGAAGTCATGGCCCAGAGCCTGGAGAGTAGAGGCGGGGGCGGGCGGAAAGGGTAGGCGTGACGGTCCATCGGCCGTTGTTCCAGATGACGTGCACGGCGCCGTGAAGGTCTGTGCGAAAAGCGGCGAGACGCCGATCCTTGAGGCGTTGCAGCACAGCCGGGGCGGGAAAACCAAAGGGATTGCCGGCTCCACAAGAGATGAGCACAGCTTGAGGATTGAGCGTTTCCAGAAGACGCTCGCCGGTGGACGTGGCGCTGCCATGATGAGAGGCGACCAAGACCCAATGGCGGCCTTCAAAGTTCCAACGGCTTAGCAGGCTTTCTTCGGTGTCCTGCCCGATGTCTCCAGGAAGAAGGGCTCCCGCTTTCTCATGGGTGACCGCAAGCACCAAAGACGCTTCGTTCAAGTCTTTTCCATTCCAGCTGCGGTGAACAAAGGATGACGTAGGATGCAGAGCCCTGAGGCGGCATGCGCCGAGGGTTCCTAGATCCACGGTTCCGTTGAGGCATTTGCGGCCCTTCGAGAGCGTGTGAACAATGGGAATGCCGCGCCGTGCGGCCACCGCGCTCAGGACGGATCCAGTAAGTCCTCGAGCGGTAAGGCCCGTTTCCACGTAGCGACCCACGGGAAAGGTGTCCAGAATGAAGCGAAGCCCGTTTCGATGGTCGGGGTGATCGTGGCTCAACACCACAGCATCCAAGCGGCGAATTCCCATGGCCCACAAGGCCGGAGCCACCACGTATCGGCCCACGTCAAAGGAATCGTTATAGAAACCACCCCCGTCCACGAGCATGGCGGCGTCGGGAGGGCATTCGACAACAGTGGCGGAGCCCTGGCCAACGTCCAGAGCGGTGATGCGAAAGGGGCGTTGCCCATCCGAAGGGAAAAGTGCGGGGCGTAGCACCGTGCTAAGAGCCCAGAGCGCGGCGAGGGCCGCAGTGCCCCAGATCTTTCGACTCCAGGGCATGGATAAAGCCCAAAGAGCGAAGACCGCATAGACGGCCACAAGGGCTGCCAAAGGCACCGGCCCCACATGGGCAAAGGCATAGGGTAAAGCCGCAAATATTTGAATAAGCCAAATGAGGACCCTCAGAGCCCACTGAATGGGTAAAAGAATCCATGCGGCGGCAAAGGGCAGCAACGCCGAAAGGCCCAAAGCCGCCAGGCCCGGGGGCAGCACGGCCAGGGCCATAAAGGGGACAAGGATCGTGTTGGCGGCAAATCCTGCCAGGGAAATGCTGTGAAAGTGGTAGGCCGTAAGCGGTGCCACGACCAATGTGGCCGCCGCCGAAGCGAGAAAAGCATCGAAAAAAAGGCGCCACAAAGCCCTCAGTCTTCTCGGAAGATGCGTCACGAGCTTCTGCGCCCGATCACGCCACGAGGGATAAAACAGCGCCAGTCCGACGACGGCGGCAAAGGATAATTGAAATGAAGGACGAAAAAGGTGATTGGGGTCGTTCCAAAGGATGAGCAGCGAGGCGGCACTCAAAAGCGATAACGCATCCGGCCTGCGATATAGCGCGAAGGCCACCGTGGCTGTGGCGAGCATGATGAGGGCTCTTTGCGTGGGCACGGCCAATCCGGCCAGAACGGCATAGACGGCGGCGGCTGCGCATCCGATCCACCAGGCAAGATGGACGTCGGGAATCCTGAGCAGCACGTGAGGGCACAGAAACCGGAGAAAGAGTTGGGCCAGCCGAAAAACAGCCCAGGCCGCCAGCCCCACATGAAGGCCGGAAACGGCCAAAAGATGAGCAGCGCCAGCCTTTTGAAAATCATCTTGCATCGGACGGGGCATCGCACGGCGATATCCCAAAAAAAGAGCCTGCGCCAAGGCGGCTTCGGGCTCGGTCAGGTTTTTTGTCACTATGCGCCGAAGATGCCCGCGCAATGCATCCATGCGGCCGAAAACGCCATCATGCCCGGCGCCGCGCACCCTATTGTCCGGAACCCGTACCCAAAAAATGTCGCTCTTGGTTGACGCGTAGGCAAAAAATCCACGGCGGGCCATTTCGGCCATGTAGTCATGTCGGCCTGGATTTTCAAAGTTGGTGAGAGGACGAAGTTTCAGAGGCATTTCCACGACATCGCCGGCTTTCCATGCCCGCAGAAGCCTGCGCACAGAAACGCGAACCCCCACCGAAGGTTTGCCGGCGAAACTTGTCGTGAAAAGGTTGGTCCGTGCATCCAAAGACGTGAAGAATCCGTTCTCGGGTAATGGTGCAGCCGGGTCCGCCTCCGTGTTTTCGGCCACGGCCATAAGGGTGACGGGAAAGATGGTCTTGTCGGGGTAAACATCGGGAAACGGCTGAAGCACGACGCGGTAGCGCCGTTCCGTTCCGTCCAGAAGCGAGGCCAAGGACGAAGGCGGAACGGCTTTTTTTTCGGCTCGCGCCCAGAGGGACGCTCCGAGGCTTGCTGCCGCCAGGCAGAGCAGGACGGCGGCAACGCGGCGCAAAAGGATCCTCGAGCGCCGGGAGCCAATGGCCGCGCCAAGGCCGAGCGCCGCCAAACTCGCCGCGGTTCCCAAGCCCGGCACGGCTGCGTCGAGGCCGCGATGGTGTGCGCAGGCGATGCCGAGGGCAAAAGCGACGGCCAAAGGTCCAAGAGGCCGAGAGCCCAACACCCGCCTAGAAGACATGTTTGGCCTCGTCGTTCTGTGACCCATAGACCGTTCCGCAGATCGTTTGACCGGGTTATTCGGTCCGATTTATCTATGCCGGATCGCCTGCGCTCTGAGCTTGCACCCCAAAAGGGGGATGTGACCTTCCCCCCAGGCATCCTCATGACGCACGTCCCAGGGTCAATGGACTAGCCCTCAGGTCCGTTAGGACGGCCATGATGGCCGCCTGCCATCACCACTCGGCGAGGAGGCCATCCCTTTAAAGACGAGGGCCCGCCCCGGTATTCGTAGGGGCGGCCATTGTGGCCGCTCGCAATGTTCGAACCGCGAGGAGCCGGTCTCTTCGATGGGACGGGCTTAGGCGTTTTGTATCCCAGAACGAAACGATTTTGAACAGCATGCCACGGCCCACTTCCATGAGACCCCTTTGTCCTGGAAGCGCGGGCCTCTGGCATTTAAAGATGGCGGGCGCGATATTGGCTTTAAGTCTCTTTTGGCGAAATTGAGAGGCGGAATGCCTGTGCTCCAAGTGCCAAGCATCGCAAGAACTTTTGTTCAGCATACAAGCCCAAGAGGCGTTCGAACGCTCAGAAAGCGATGCCTTTGAGCTTCTCTTTCGTCAAACTTGAAATGGGCTGAGGCACGGTGCACCCATGGGTGGCTTCTGGGAGGATTTTGGGTTTCCCGGTTTTATTCCTTCTCGCGGCGAATACGGGCGCCCACAGCTTGAAGCTTACCGTCCAGGTTTTCATAACCGCGTTCCAGATGATAAATGCGGCTCACATCGGTGCGGCCTCGAGCGGCCAGACCCGCCAGCACCAATGAGGCCGACGCTCGAAGATCCGTGGCCATGACCGGAGCGCCGGAAAGAAAAGGCACCCCGCGCACCACAGCACTTCGGCCATCCAGCACGATGTCCGCTCCAAGGCGTCGCAGTTCGCTGACATGCATGAACCGGTTCTCAAAGATCTGTTCCTTGATGATACTAACGCCGTCTCCCAAGGTCATGAGCGCCATGAATTGTGCCTGCATGTCCGTGGGAAAACCCGGATATGGCCATGTGGTGGCGTTGATGCTTCGAATGGGGCCATGCGAAGCTTCCGCCGTGAGAGTTTCACCATCTTGGGTGATTGTCATGCCGGCATCCTTCAGCTTGCGAAGAACGGCGTCCACATGGTCGGGGCGACAATGGGTCAGTCGCAGGCGACCTCCGGTGATGCCCGCCGCAACCAGGTAGGTGCCCGTTTCAATGCGGTCGGGTATGACACGATGTGTGCCGGGGTTCAAGGATTCCACGCCTCGAATCCGAATGATGGCCGTGCCGACCCCTTCGATGCGAGCCCCCATGGCCGTGAGGTAATCGGCCAGATCCACCACTTCCGGTTCTCGTGCGGCATTCTCGAGAACGGTTTCTCCTTCAGCCAGGGAAGCGGCCATCATGAGGTTTTCCGTGCCGGTGACCGTGACTTGGTCAAAGGTAAAAGCTGTGCCTCGAAGCCGCTCGCAGTGCACATGCACATAGCCGCCTTCCAAATCTACCTGGGCGCCCATGGCCTGAAGACCGCGCAGGTGCAGATCGATGGGCCGAGCCCCGATGGCGCATCCTCCGGGCAAAGACACTCGAGCGCGCCCGTGACGGGCGGCCAACGGGCCGAGGACCAGAACCGAGGCGCGCATGGTCTTCACGAGTTCGTAGGGCGCTTCCGGCCGGGTGATGGAGGACGTGTCGATGGTGAGCGCGTCTTGGTGCTCCGTACGGGCTCCCATGTGGTGCAGCAACCGTTCCATGGTGCGAATGTCCCGCAGTCGAGGCACATTGGTGAAAACGTGCCGACCCGGGGCCAAAAGGGAAGCCGCCATGAGGGGCAAGGCGGCGTTCTTGGCACCGCTGATAGGGATCTCACCCTGAAGTGGAACACCGCCTTCGATGACCAATTTGTCCATGAACCTTAGCCTTTCTACCTTTTCAGGGTCATTGGGTTATGGCGGACGGTGGTGAGGCGAAGAACGCGGGGAATGTTCGAATAGTCGCGCAGCACTTCCACCGTGTCCACCCCGGGTAAGGCTCGAGCTGCGGGGGCCAATAAACGCTCTTGGCCCATGCCGAACTCCATCAGGAGGACACCGCCGGGCACGAGAAGCGGTATGGCTTCCTCAAGGAGCTTTTGCGGAATGAAGGTGCCTTCCGCCCCTCCACCTCGAAGCGCTTGCGGCGGCTCGTGGCAGCGAATTTCCGGCGCCAGGTTGTCCCATTGGGTATCGCCTACGTAGGGCGGATTGGTGCAGATGAGATGAAAGGGTGGAGGGATCGAGCGAAAAGCCGTGGTGAGGTACGACGCCGTAAAGGCGATGCGGTTCAGCACGCCATGACGTTCGGCGTTTCGTCGCGCAGTTTGCAAAGCGTCCCATGAAATGTCGCACGCCACAATGGTCCACTGCGGCCGCTCCTTGGCCAAGGCGATGGCAATGGCCCCGGATCCCGTGCCAACATCCAAAACGCCGATGGGATCTTTTCCAAAGGCTTCCAACGCCAGCTCCACCAGCCGCTCCGTTTCCGGCCGTGGAATGAGAACCGAAGGGTTCACTTCCAATTCCAAAGACCAGAATTCCTGATGGCCTGTGATATATTGGGTGGGTTCTCGTGCTGCGCGGCGTTGAATGAGCGCTCGATACCGGGCCAGTTCCTCGGGGCACAGGGGCTGATCATAGCGCAGGTAAAGGTCGACCCGACGCAGGTTCAAAGCGTGGGCGAGCAAAACCTCCGCGTCGGATCGGGGCTGTTCCAGACCTTTGCGGCGGAAGTAGTCGGTGGTCCACTGCAGGACCTTCAAGATGGTCCACGTCTCTTCCATTGCCTAGAGCGAAAACCACTTATCGCATCGAGAATAACCCAGTGATCCGGCGATTGAATGACCTAATGCCCCAATAACCAAAGGATATTATGAATCCCTGTCTTTCAATGCTTGCGCTTGCGCGGCGGCGATGAGCGGGTCGATGATGTCGTCCAGAGCGCCCATCATGACTTCATCCAGCTTGTAAAGCGTAAGATTGATGCGGTGGTCGGTGACGCGGTTTTGAGGGAAGTTGTAGGTGCGGATGCGTTCGCTGCGATCCCCGGATCCCACTTGGCTTTTGCGGTCCTGAGCGATCTTGGCTTCTTGTTCCGATCGCATCATGTCCAGCAGCCGTGCTCGAAGCACCTTCAGGGCCTTGGCCTTGTTCTTGTGCTGAGATTTTTCGTCCTGGCAGGTGACCACGAGGCCCGTGGGAAGATGCGTGATGCGCACGGCCGAATCCGTCGTGTTCACGCTTTGGCCCCCTGGTCCTGACGAGCGAAACACATCCACTCTGAGATCGTTGGGGTCGATGGCCACGTCCACTTCTTCGGCTTCCGGCAACACGGCCACCGTGACGGCCGACGTGTGAATGCGACCCTGGCTTTCCGTATCCGGCACGCGCTGCACGCGATGCACACCCCGTTCAAATTTCAGGCGGCTGAAGGCCCCCGGGCCGTTGATGGCCGCGATGACTTCTTTGAACCCGCCGATGCCTGTGGGGTGTGCATCCAGCAGTTCCACTTTCCAGCCTCGATTTTCCGCGTATCGGGAGTACATGCGGAAAAGGTCCGCGGCAAAAAGCGCCGCTTCTTCACCACCGGTGCCCGCCCGGATCTCCAGGATCACGTTCTTTTCATCGTTGGGGTCCTTGGGCACGAGCATGCGTTTGAGGGCCAGTTCGGTGTCTTCCAGTTCCTTGCGGAGCCGGTTCAGATCCTCGCGAACGAGTTCGCGCATTTCGGGATCGGCCTCATGGCGAAGCAGATCCTGGTTGGCTTCTATTTCCTGCTGGGCTTTGCGATAACGTCGCAGCGCCTCCACCAAGGGCGAAAGATCCGCATGTTCCTTGGCGACCTTTTGATATTCCTTGGGTTGAGCGAGCAGCTCTGGATCGCTCAAAAGCTTTTCCAGTTCCGCGTGACGCTCTTCCAGTCCGGCCAATCGATCAAACATAGGAATTCCGGTCTTTGGCAAAAGACGCAAAAAAACCCGGACACACTCTCAAAACCCCCTCACAGGCTCGAAGCCCGCCAGGGGAGGTCCCGGGTTTGAGGTTCTAACCGTTTTCTCGAGATTTTTCCTGATTCTTCTGGTACTGCTCGTACTTTTTCATGAACCGTTCGATGCGCCCACCCGTGTCCACCAGTTTTTGCTTGCCCGTAAAGAACGGATGGCATTTGGAACAAATTTCCACGCGAATGTCTTTTTTTGTGGAACCCGTCTGAATTTCGTTGCCGCAGGCGCAGCGAATCACCGTCTGAAAGTAGTTTGGATGAATATCTTTTTTCATGGTCGCCTCCGTGTGGGTTCGTTCTTCGAGAGCCCAACATTATAGCCACGCACGGGCGGGATGCAAGCCCTTTCCTTAACGATTCATGGATGCCAGGAAATCTTCGTTGTCCTTGGTGCCTTGCATCTTATCCAAAAGGAATTCCATGGAATCCACCGAGTTCAAGGGCGAGAGGAGCTTGCGCAGAATCCAGATGCGGTTGAGATCGTCCGGGGGCAGCAGTAATTCTTCCTTGCGGGTGCCCGAGCGGTTGATGTCGATGGCCGGGAAGATACGCCGATCTGCAAGCTTACGATCCAAATGGATTTCCATATTGCCCGTGCCCTTGAATTCCTCAAAGATGACTTCGTCCATGCGGCTTCCCGTATCAATGAGGGCCGTGGCGATAATGGTGAGGCTTCCGCCTTGTTCGATATTACGTGCGGCACCGAAAAAGCGCTTGGGTCGATGCAGGGCGTTGGAATCCAAGCCGCCCGAAAGGATTTTGCCGCTGGGCGGCACCACTGTGTTGTAAGCTCGAGCGAGCCGTGTGATGCTGTCCAGCAAAATGACCACGTCTCGACGGTGTTCCACCAGGCGCTTGGCCTTTTCGATGACCATTTCAGCCACCTGCACATGACGTTGAGCCGGTTCGTCAAAGGTGGAGCTCACCACTTCGGCCCGCACGTTGCGCTCCATGTCTGTCACTTCTTCGGGACGTTCGTCGATGAGGAGCACGATGAGATAGGCGTCTGGATGATTCTTAGCAATGGCGTTAGCGATGTTTTGTAAGAGCATGGTCTTGCCCGTGCGCGGCGGTGCCACGATCAGGCCGCGCTGCCCAAAGCCCACGGGAGTAAGCAGATCCATAACGCGGGTGGAATAATTATCCGAGGTGGTTTCCAGTTGAATGCGCCGGTCGGGGTAGATGGGTGTGAGGTTGTCAAAGAGGATTTTGTCCTTGGCCACTTCGGGTTCTTCGAAGTTGACCGCTTCCACCTTGAGCAGCGCAAAATAGCGTTCGTTGTCTTTGGGAGGTCGAATTTGGCCTGAGACGGTGTCACCCGTGCGCAGGTTAAACCGCCGAATCTGGGACGGGCTCACATAGATGTCATCCGGGCCGGGCAGGTAGTTGTAATCCTGGGTGCGCAGAAACCCGAAGCCGTCGGGAAGGATTTCCAGGACACCTTCGCCGTAGATGAGGCCGCTTAGTTCCGCCTGAGCCTGCAAAATGGCGAAAATAAGATCCTGCTTGCGCATGGAGGTGGCCCCTTCGATTTGCAGGGCTCGGGCCAAGGTGACCAGTTCCTTGATGTTGCGCCTTTTGAGCTCCACCAGGTTCATTTCGCGGTGGGCGAGGGCTACGTCCCTTTTGGACGCCGTGGCGGTGGACGCCGTGGAGTTGTTGTTCTCGGTCATTCGCTCTTCCTTTTCACCGTTAAAATCCCAAACGGGTCCAAATGCTCTTGCCGTCCCCCTGCCGGTTCAGGCATTCGTGGCAGTCGGCAAGAATCTTCTCGATCTCTTGTTGATATCCCAGCTTTTCCACCGCTTGAGGGTAGTTTTCCTGGAGGCGCATCAACCTTAACTGAGCGGCTCGGTACTTGCCCATCCGGTAGTACATGCGCCCGATGCGGAATTCGTGCGCGGCAATGCGCTTTTCGCATTCCAAAAGCTGGGCCTGCGCCTTGGAGGCATATTCCGTGCCGGGATACACTTCCACCAGCCGTTGAAAGGTTTCCATGGCCTTGCGCGTCTGGTCCTGATCCCTGTCCATGGACGGCGAGATGAGATACTGGCTCATGCCCAGTTGATACAACACGTAGGGCACGGCATCGTTTCGCGGATGCAGCCGCAAGAATTCTTCATAAGCCAAGGCCGCTTCTTCATAGTTCTTTTTGTGAAAGTGGGCATCGCCGATCTTGAGTTCCGCCAAAATGGCGTACTTGCTGTAGGGGTAGCGTTCTTTCAGTTTCTGAAAGGATTCCAAAGCCCTGCCGTATTTTTTGGCCCGCATCGCTTCCATGCCGTCCCAAGCCAATTGTTCCGGTGTACGTTCGATGCTCTGGCCGGAATCGAACAGGTCGTCGAAATAGTAGCTGAGAAGGTTTGTGCCGCATCCAGTCAAAACCAGGGTGCACAGTCCAAGGGCTGTGGCGCACCGCAGGGCGCCGCTGAAGATCCATCGAGCAGGCAAAACTTTCATGCTAAAGCACTCCATGACATGCTCTGGCGTGGGATTTATCCGTGGTGGGCCAAGGATTCCACGTAACGTCCTGCGCAAAAAGCCGCCGTGGCGCCGTCGCCTACGGCAGTGACGATTTGACGAAGGCTTTTGGATCGCACATCGCCAGCCGCATAAACCCCCGGAACCGATGTGGCCATCTGATTGTCGGTGATGAGAAACCCCAAGGCATCTCGGTGAACGTCTTCAGGGACCCACTGCGTGTTGGGAACAAGTCCCACGAAGACAAACACGCCGGAAACGTTGAGTTCCGAAGAAGCATTGGTGACCGTGTCTTGCAGGACGAGGCCCGTCACCCCTTGAGGACCTCCCTGAATTTCGGTAACGATGCGGTTCCAGTGCACGGTGATTTTGGGGTTGGCCAGGGCTTCTTCCTGAAGGATCTTCACGGCGCGAAGGGTGTTTCGGCGATGAATGATGTGCACGTGGGACGCGAACTTGGTCAGATACACGGCCTCTTCCACCGCCGTATCACCGCCTCCGATAACGGCCACCTCTTCGTTGCGGTAAAACGGGCCATCACAAATGGCACAATAGGACACACCGCGCCCCGTGAATTCCGCTTCGCCTTTGACCTGAAGCTTCCGCGGCGTGCAGCCCGTAGCGATAATCACCGCCTTGGCCTCCATAGGCCCCTCGGGCGTATGCAGCACCTTGATTGTGCCCGAAAGGTCCAACCCCGTCACTTCGACGCTGCGATGTTCCATGCCGAAACGCAGCCCCTGGGCTTTAAACAGCTCGGTCAATTCAAATGTGGTGATGCCTTCGGGAAAACCCGGGTAATTGTCCACTTTTTCGTAGGTAAGAAGCTGGCCACCGAGGCCGATGCGTTCCACCAGGAGCGTCTTATAGCGGGCGCGGGAGGCGTACAATGCCGCCGTAAGCCCGGCCGGCCCTCCACCCACGATCACCATGTCATACGTTGTAGGGCTCGTCATGGGGATTTGGCACGCTTTGATGAAGTGTGTTCATGGACCCGCGAGTGGGCCCATGGCGATTGGCGTTCTGGGAAGGCGAAGGGATTAGGACACCACCTTGTCCACCGCTGCGGTGATTTGGGATTTGGCCACTGCCCCCGTGATCTGCTCGGTCACGGTACCGTTCTTAAAAAGAATCAAGGTCGGGATGGCGCGAATGCCAAAACGGGCAGGCGTGTTGGGATTTTCATCCACATTGCACTTGGCCACCTTGAGTTTTCCCGCGTATTCGGCCGACAATTCTTCGATGACCGGAGCAATGGCGCGGCACGGCCCACACCACGGTGCCCAGAAATCCACAAGAACCGGAATGCTCGATTGCAAGACGTCCTGTTCAAAACTGCTGTCCGTGATTTCTATGATGTTCTTTCCCGCCATGTGATCAAACCTCCCTGGGCATTGTGCTGGGGGCCGATGGGCCCTGACCCGCATGTTTTTTTCCTCTGCCTCACGAAACTCGATGTTGGACTATAAACCAGCCCATTTTTCTTTGTCAACGACTGCGGAAGGAGGTAAGAGCAGACCCACGTTGCCCACCCACCTGTGCGAGCTGTTGTGGGAGTTGGCCCATGAGCAAAGACAAGACCGTTTTTCAATGCCTGGAATGCGGTTACGAAACATCTAAATGGCTGGGCCGATGCCCCGGCTGCCATGCCTGGAACACGCTGCAGGAGGCCGTAAAATCCGCAGGCCTTCGGCGAACAACCGCAGGGAGGTCCCCGTCCGCGCAGCCTGTGCTTCTGTTCGACGTGCCGATCCTTGAAGACATGCGCCTGAAATCGGGCCTGAAAGAATGGGACCGCGTCCTGGGTGGGGGGCTGGTTCCCGGATCCGTCATGTTGCTGGCGGGCGATCCCGGTATCGGCAAATCCACGCTCCTTCTGCAGGCCCTCGGCCACATGGCGCGCCTCGGCCCCGTGCTCTACGTGTCCGGAGAAGAAAGCCTGGCGCAAATCAAACTGCGTGCTCAGCGCCTCGGCCTTGAGCGCACCGAATCCCTATGGGTTCTCGCGGAAACCAGTCTGGACACTCTGGAACCCGTCCTGGTCGACCGGCCTCCCCTGGTTTTGGCCGTGGATTCCATTCAAACCATGCGATTGGACGCTCTGGAAAGCGCTCCGGGGTCCGTGTCCCAGGTGAGAGAATCTGCGGCGTGGCTGCAACGGTTGGCCAAAGAAAAAAACATGGGCGTTTTTCTTGTGGGCCACGTCACCAAGGAGGGCATTGTGGCCGGGCCTCGTGTGTTGGAACACCTGGTGGATGCGGTGTTGTACCTGGAAGGGGACCGCAGCCACTCCTTTCGGTTGCTTCGCACTGTGAAAAACCGGTTCGGATCCACCAACGAAATCGGCGTCTTTGAAATGAAGGAATCGGGCCTGGAACAGGTGCCGAACCCATCACGATTTCTCCTGGCGGAACGCCCTGTGGGAGGATCGGGGTCGGTGGTGGTCTGCGCCATGGAAGGCACCCGCCCCATTCTGGTGGAAGTGCAGGCTCTAGTCTCGTCCAGCGGCTGGACACAGCCACGGCGCACCTTCATGGGCGTGGATGCCAATCGCGTGTCCCTGCTTTTGGCCGTGCTGGAAAAGAAATTGGGCTTTCATTTTCTGCAGCAGGACGTGTTCGTCAATGTGGCTGGTGGCGTCAAGCTCACCGAAACGGCGGCGGACCTGGCCGTGGTCCTGGCCTTGGTGAGCAGTTCCCTGGATGTGCCTTTGCCCGAAGATCTGGTGGCCTGGGGAGAAGTGGGCCTGGCGGGAGAAGTGCGAGGCGTGGGGCATGCGACGCGCCGACTGGCCGAAGCCGTTTCCTTGGGATTTCGCACCATCGTGTGCCCACGGGGAAATCAGGAACAACTGGCGGCCAGCAACCCCCATGTTCAATACCTTGGGGTTCGATCCGTGGAAGAAGCCGTAAACCAGCTCTTCGGCTAAAGCCACGGCCATGGCCGCGCAGGCGCTTCGACCATTGCTATGGGCGGCTGACGGCGACCGCCGGCATTTTCACGAAAAACCCCCGCTCGCTTTTAGACCGGGTTCGATGTCGGCGGAGGGGCTTCCAATGCTCGGCGAATACCACGAGTGAAGGGTTTTCGAATGATGCCCACTTCCGTGATGATCCCCGTGATGTACCGATGAGGCGTCACATCGAAGGCCGGGTTGACAGCGGCCATGCCTCGAGGCGCCACCAGGCGGCCGTAAAAATGGGTCACTTCTTTGGCATCTCTCTCTTCGATGGGGATTTGCGATCCGTTGGGTAGCAGGGGATCGATGGTAGATCGCGGCGCGGCCACGTAAAAGGGCACGCCGTTGGCTTGGGCCAGCACCGCCAGGGCGTAGGTCCCAATCTTGTTGGCCGTGTCGCCGTTGGCGGCGATGCGGTCCGCTCCCACGATCACCAGATCGATCTTTTTTTGCTGCATCAAACTTCCGGCCGCATTGTCCGTGATCAGGGTGCATGGGATTTTTTCCGCCATGAGCTCATAGGCCGTCAGGCGGCTCCCCTGAAGAAAAGGCCGCGTTTCGCAGCAGGTGACGTGAAGGGATGGGTCGGCGGCAAAAGCCGCTCGAATGACTCCCAGTGCGGTGCCGTAGTCGCCGGTGGCGAGTGCGCCCGCGTTACAGTAGGTGAGAATGCGGGCGCCTCGAGGAACGACCTCCATGCCCCACCGGCCGATGGCTTCGTTCGTGCGAACATCTTCTTCCAAAATCGCCTGGGATTTTTCGCGAATGAGCTGCTGCAGCCGGGGCACATCCACTCCGGGATTTTCCACAACCACGGCAAACATGGCATCCACGGCCCAACTCAAATTGTTGCCCGTCGGCCGAGCCGATCGAATGCGCTCACACACGCGGGAAAACTTGCGAACAAAAGTGCGCACATCTGCGGCCATGATGGTGCGAGCGCCCAAGGCCGCCGCCATGGCTCCCGCGATGCCGACGGCCGGAGCACCACGAATGGCCATGGTCTTGATGGCGCGAATGACGTCATCGACCGTGGTGCATCGCAAAACCTTGTGCTTGTGAGGCAGAAGCCTTTGGTCCAGGATCATGACGGCATCGCCGTCCCACCATATGGGGCGAAGTGGCGAAGAAGGCATGGGCACTCTCCTTTTGGCCAGTTAAGAAATTCCTGCAGCATTTCGTCCTTGCACACGCCCGCTCGGGGCGGCGCCGGGAGCCCATCGCAAGCCCGCCGCCTTTTGCTCATCCAAAATTGGTCGCTCCCGCGAAAGCGGAAGTCCACAACATCTTTTCAAAGCAACCGCGTCCTCTCGATCCGATTTCTTCGGGGACGGCCCTCGGGCCGTCCCTTCGAAAGCACGGGACTCGGACTTTATACCGGCCAGCGAGGGCGTCTATCAGTTCAGGCCGACGGACTCGAAAGCTTTTCTTTGAGAAGGCGGTTAACCAGCTGAGGGTTGGCCTTGCCGCGCGTCTTTTGCATGACCTGCCCGATAAAAAATCCCATGAGCTTCTCTTTGCCTTGCCGGTAAGCGTCCACTTCCTTGGGGTTTTCCTGAAGCACTTGGTCGATGATGACCATAAGGACCCCTTCGTCGGTTACCTGCCGCAAGCCCTTGTCTTCAACAATGCGCGACGGTGCCGCGCCGCTTTCGTACATTTCTTTGAAGACCGCTTTGGCGATCTTGCCACTAATGACGTTCTTGTCCACCAGGTCCAGAAGTTCCGCCAAATGGGCGGGCGGCACGGGACATTGGTCAATGTCGCGCTCATCTCGCTTCAGCTCCCGAAGAAGCTCGCTCATGATCCAGTTGCTGACCGTCTTAGGCTGCGGAAAATCCGCCGTGACGGCTTCAAAATAGTCGGCCACATCCTTGGACGCCGTAAGGACCGCCGCATCATAGGCGGGCAGGCCGTATTGCGCCACGAATCGTTCCCGCTTGGCGTCGGGCAATTCGGGAAGACTGCGGCGCACCTCTTCGATCCACGCCTCATCGATGGTCAGCGGTACCAGATCAGGGTCGGGAAAGTAGCGGTAATCGTGGGCTTCCTCTTTACCACGCATGCTGATCGTTACTCCTCGACCCGCATCCCAAAGGCGCGTTTCCTGCACCACCGCTTCACCCTTGTCCAGAAGAGCACGCTGACGGCGCACTTCAAATTCCAAAGCGCGCTGCACATGGCGAAAGGAATTCATATTTTTGAGTTCCGTTTTCACACCGAAGCCCGTGGTGCCGGCGGGTCGCAAACTGATGTTGGCGTCGCAACGAAAGCTGCCCTCTTCCATGTTCCCGTCGCAGATTTCCAGGTAGCGCAAAATGTCTCGAAGCGTGCGCAAGTACGCCGCCGCTTCCTCGGGCGTGCGTATGTCGGGTTCGCTGACGATTTCAATCAAGGGCACGCCCGTGCGGTTGAAATCGACATAGCTCACCGGTTGGGCTTCGTCATGAACGAGCTTTCCCGCATCCTCTTCCATGTGAATGCGCGTGATCCCAATGCGTCGGGTGCCGTTTTCCGTGGTGATGTCGAGCCAGCCACCCGTGGCCAAAGGTTCTTCATACTGGGATATCTGATAATTTTTGGGTAGGTCCGGGTAGAAATAATTCTTGCGGGCGAAGCGGCATCGAGAAGCAATGCGGCAGTGTGTGGCCAGGGCCATTTTCATGGCGTATTCGACCACGGTGCGATTCAGCACGGGGAGCACTCCCGGCATGCCCAAACACACAGGGCAGGTGTGGGTGTTGGGCGCGGCCCCAAAGGCCGTGGAGCACCCGCAAAAAATCTTGCTTTGCGTGAGCAGCTGCGCATGCACTTCCAATCCGATGACCGTTTCCCATTCCATGATCGTGCCTCGCAGTACAATCGGTTGCACGGGGCGGCGCTTGCCCGCCCGCGAAAATTTCCACCCGCCCCTTTTAGCACCGATTGGAGCATTCGTGAAGTCGTGAAGTCGTGAAGTCGTGAAGTCGTGAAGTCGTGAAGTCGTGAAGGGGGGAAAGCGACCATGGACGCTTTCACGATTTTGACTTTGCGAAACTTTTCTTCTACAAAGGGCGAAGCGAAAAGGGCCCGGTGGAGCTTTTCGCGTGGCGATTCCAACGGCGTTTCTTGGTGCAACGGCGGGAGGTGCGACCAATGATCAACGGGAGAGGGTGGCCATGAAAATTCACGAACACCAAGCGAAGGAACTGTTTCAGAAGTATGGAGTGCCCGTTCCTCGAGGCCGAGTGGCCTTTACGGTGGAGGAAGCCCAATCGGTGGCTCAAGACCTGGGCACTTTACCCGTGGTGATCAAAGCCCAGATTCATGCTGGCGGCCGGGGCAAAGCAGGCGGCGTGAAGCTGGCCCATACGGCGGAGGACGTCGCAGCCGTGGCCGGCAGCATTCTCGGCATGACCCTCGTTACCCATCAAACGGGGCCCGAAGGCCGTCTGGTGCGCAAGGTCTTGGTGGAAGAGGGCCTGGATATTGACAAGGAGCTCTACTTGAGCCTTCTGCCCGACCGATCCACGGCAAAACTCGTTTTTATGGCCAGCGAAGCCGGCGGCATGGACATTGAGGAAGTGGCGTCCAAAACGCCGGAAAAAATCGTCAAGGTCTATGTGGATCCTCTGGTGGGCCTGCAGCCCTTCATGGCCCGCAAACTGGCCTACGGCCTTCGCCTAGAACCCGATATCTTGAAGCTCTTTCTTCCCATGGTCCACGCTTTGTACCGGCTGTGCTTGGACTACGACGCGTCCCTTGTGGAGATCAACCCTCTGGTGGTTACCAAGGACCGAAGGCTTCTTGCCTTGGATGCCAAGATGAATTTCGATGACAATGCCCTCTTTCGCCACAAGGACGTCCTGGCCTATCGAGACCTGGACGAGGAGGACCCTTTGGAAGTGGAGGCGTCCAAGCACAACCTAAACTACATCAAAATGGACGGCAATATCGGCAACATGGTCAACGGCGCCGGCCTGGCCATGGCCACTATGGACATCATCAAGCTGGCGGGAGCCGAACCGGCCAACTTTTTGGATGTGGGTGGAGGCGCCAGCGCAGAAATGGTGGAAAACGGCTTTCGCATCATTTTGAGCGATCCCAACGTCAAGGGGGTGCTCATCAACATTTTCGGCGGCATTTTGCGCTGCGACGTGCTGGCTCAGGGTGTGGTGGAGGCCAGTAAAAAAGTGGGCGTCAAGGTCCCCGTGGTCATTCGCATGGAAGGCACCAACGTGGAACAGGGGCGCAAAATCTTGCAGGAATCGGGCTTGAACCTCATCGTGGCACAGGACCTCAAAGACGCGGCCCAAAAAGTGGCGGCCATCGCCAAGGCCTAGGAGGAAACACCATGAGCATCTGGGTGAATGCGCAGACGCGAGTCCTTGTTCAGGGAATTACCGGCCGAGAGGGGCAGTTTCACACACGGCAATGCGTGGCCTATGGAACCCGCGTCGTGGCCGGGGTCACGCCGGGAAAAGGCGGCCAGACCATGGACGACATTCCGGTATTCAACACCGTGGAAGACGCCGTGCGACAGACGGGGGCCGACTGCTCCATGATTTTCGTGCCACCGCCCTTTGCTGCCGACGCCATTCTGGAAGCCATGGACGCCGGCGTGCGCGTGATCGTGACCATCACGGAAGGCATTCCCGTCATGGACATGCTCTTGGTAAAAAACGCCCTCAAGGGATCCTCCTCGCGCCTCATCGGCCCCAACTGCCCCGGCATCATCACGCCGGGCCAGTGCAAGGTGGGTATCATGCCCGGTCCCATTCATAAGCCGGGATCCGTGGGCGTGGTTTCCCGTTCCGGCACCTTGACCTACGAAGTGGTGCACCAGCTCACTCTTCAAGGCATCGGTCAGAGCACCTGCGTGGGCATCGGCGGGGATCCCGTAAACGGGACGAACTTCATCGATTGCCTGAAAGCGTTCCAAGAGGATCCCGAAACCAAGGCCGTGGTCATGGTGGGGGAAATCGGCGGGTCGGCGGAAGAAGAGGCGGCCGATTTTATCGCCCGCCACATGACCAAACCTGTCGTGGGGTTCGTGGCCGGTCTCACGGCACCTCCCGGCCGGCGTATGGGCCACGCGGGAGCCATCATCAGTGGATCCAGTGGCACGGCTCAAGCGAAAATTCAGGCCATGAAGCAGGCGGGCATTACCGTGGTGGAGAACCTGGGAGAACTGGGGGCCGTTTGCAGGGAAGCCTTTGCCTCGGTGCTTTAGGGCAAAGGGAGTGCTACGATTGGGGAAGCCTTTGGGGTCAATGACCGGGCTTCCCTCGGCCTTTGTAAAGTGTCAGGAGAGCCGACCGAAAACGGTTTTCATGGTCTGATCGCATCCATTGGGCTCATTGGCCCTCCGAGGGTTGCTCCGGAAAAGCCGAGGGTACGCTGTTTGTTCTCGTAAGACCGTGCACATGAGGACGCGCCTCGCCATGTGAAGACAGGACGTGTTGTTGGTCCGAAATCGAAGGGACCGGCTCTTGCCAGTCCGATGACGACGCTGACCTTTGAAGGGACTGCGTCCTTGGGATGTGCCGAGGAGGGGAGCGGATTCTGCCGGGTTGAAATGCCTGTGCCGGTCAAAGGGTCAGCCGCGCTCTATGAAAGGGCCCCAGGGCACGATGGGCTCTCGCGACGTGCCTCGCTTTTCCGCGATGCTTTTTCGAACAAGCTGTCCGTCAGTCGTTGCCGCCGCTGGGGCCGCAGAAGGATGCAAAAAGTCATTCCCGCGCTTCCATGGATCCATTTGGGGCCTCCGGGGCTGTGGTGTCTGGGATCCTGGGTCCAAACCGTCAGCCATGGGCACACGGAAATCCAGAGTTTTCAGCACGCCACCGAATTCCACCTGTGCTAGCGAGCCCACGCCTGGGATGACGAAACCGCTCCAAGCAGCTTGTCCGCAATGTCCCGTCCGGGAATGGCGCAAGCCGGAAAACGGCATCGGGCCGTGTCGTGCTCTTCTGCAATCAACCCATGAGCCCGCTTTCGGACACGGACCAATCTCACCGGCATTTCCACCATCAAACCCTTTTGGCTTAAGGTGAGCCGGGAAGGGAGCTTTTGCCAAAAATGTCTTCAAAAATCCGTTCGGCAGCTTCCTGCGTGCGCTCTTCCAGGGTTCGAAAGCGCTCCAGAAGGTCCTTGGCAAAAGGCGTCAAGGCTGATCCTCCACCCTTGATGCCGCCGATCTTTTTGTTCAGCACGGGGCATCCCAGGCGTTCTTCTGTGGCTCGAATCTTTCCCCAAACCGCGGAGTAGCTCATACCCAGTTCCTTGGCCGCGCCAATGATGGATCCCGCCCTTTCCACGGCTTCCAGAATGCGAAGGCGACCGGCACCAAAGACCAAAGCACCGGTGTCATCTTCCACCCACACCTTGCAATGGACGATAAGCTTTTTGTCCAGACCCACGCTGTTACCCCCTTCCTTCGGCGCAGCCCGTCTTGCCACGGTGCCCTCCATTCGATAGAAGAATCCTCGCACGATGCGCCTAGAGGGTCAACCGGGGTCGTGAATCGTGAATCGTGAATCGTGAATCGTGAATCGTGAATCGTGAATCGTAAATCGTGAATCGTGAATCGTGAATCGTAAATCGTGAATCGTGAATCGTGAATCGTGAATCGTGAATCGTGAATCGTAAATCGTGAATCGTGAATCGTGAATCGTGAATCGTGAATCGTGAATCGTGAATCGTGAATCGTGAATCGTGAATCGTGAATCGTGAATCGTGAATCGGGGATTGGGGATCGGGGATCGGGGATCGGGGATCGGGGATTGGGGATTGGGGGTGAGTGGTTGGGAATAGAAGCGAGGAAGGTCGAGGGGGTGTGAATGCCGGAATTTCTCAAGGTGAAGACAGCTGATGAAGTTCTGAACCTCATTGAAGACTTTGCGCCTTTGGAAGAGGAGACGGTTCTTTTGGAGGCGGCGGCGGGCCGAGTCCTGTCCCGGAATGTGGAAGCGTCATGTCATGTGCCCCATTTTCGCCGTGCGGTGATGGACGGCTATGCCGTCAGGGCTCGGGACACCTTCGGGGCTTCCGAATCCCTTCCGGCGCTTTTGACCGTAGTGGGCGAAGTGTTCATGGGGCAGCCGGCTCAGCACACTCTCGGCCCCGGGCAGGCCATCGCCGTGCCCACGGGGGGCGCCATGCCGGAAGGGGCGGACGCCCTGGTCATGGTGGAATACACTCAGGACGTGGGGGACGGCACCATTGAAGTGACCCGTCCGGTGGCGCCCGGCGATAACGTCTTAGAACCCGGCGACGATATCGCTGAAGCCAGCCTGCTCTTTCCTGCAGGCTGGCAGCTGAGGGCTCAAGACGTGGGGGTGCTCGCGGCCGTCGGCATGCGATCCGTTTCGGTGTTTCGCGTGCCTCGCGTGGCGGTGCTTTCCACCGGCGATGAAATCGTCTCCCCCGATGCCCCTGAGGTTCCTGTGGGAAAAATTCGCGACATCAACACCTTTGTTCTGGCGGCTCAGGTGCGCGAAGCCGGAGCCGTTCCGGGATGGACTCACGTGGTGCCCGACGATCTGGATCAGCTGGCTGCCGCCTGCCGCCAGGCCCTTACGGACCACGAGGTGGTGCTTCTTTCCGGAGGCAGTTCCGTGGGCGCCCGGGACTACACCGTGCAGGTGTTAGAACGGCTGAACGGGGCGGAGCTTCTGGTGCATGGTGTCGCCATTCGACCAGGAAAACCTACCATATTAGCCCGCATCGGATCCCGCATCTTATGGGGGCTTCCGGGCCAGCCCGCGTCGGCCATGATTGTCTTCACGGCCTTTGTGCGTCCAAGTCTACTGAGGCTGCAGGGCATAAGCGTGGACCGCTCTTCCAGAACGCGAACGTCCCGAGCCGTGCTGCAGCGCAACTTACCATCGGTGCACGGTCGAGCAGATTATATTCGTGTGAAACTGAGTGAAGAAGACGGTCAGGTGTTGGCGGAGCCCGTCTTTGGTTCCTCGGCCATGATCAGCACGCTGGCGCGGGCCGACGGCTACGTCATCGTTCCCGAACATGTGGAGGGGTATGAGGCGGGAACGGAAGTGACGGTGCACCTTTTCGGGTCTATAAGCCGCCCTTTTTTGGCCGGCAAAGAGGAAACCTGACGAAATGCTTCGGTGGAACCGTGTCTGGTATGCCTCGTTGAGCGAAGCCGCGGGCATCACGGTTGTGCACTGAAGATGAGGCACGGGGCGTGCCGGGGCATGGCGATGCAGGCGGCCGAAGCCCGGTTCCGCACCTAGGGTCCAGATCGAAGGTCTCGGCGGCGGTCGGGCGGCCCGTCGATGCGCACCACGTCTTCTATGGCCAGCTGAACACTGGCTGCCTGGCGAATGACGTCGATGCTGATGACCAGGGTGCCTTTTTTGGGATTGAGCCGCTGCAGAATGCCCACACATCCTGCAAAAGGTCCTCGAACCACTTCGACCCAGTCCCCTGCGGTGAGGTAAGGGTGCAGGGTGAGGGTGTCGGCGTGGGTGAGCACGGTGCGCAGGCTTTCCACCTGATAGTCCGAGATGAGTGCCGGCCCTTGGCTGTTCCTCACAACGTAGACGCTTCCAGGGATCTTTAGAATTTCCACGTGCACCTCATTGTCCAGCACCGTGTGCACGAACACGTACCCCGGAAACAGAGGCACCTGAAGCCGCACGCGCCGATCCCGCCTTTTGCTCCAGGTCGGCATCAGAGGCAGAAAGCATTCGATGTTTTTCTTCAGGAGTTGATCCGCGACTTTTTTTTCGTGATTGACCTGAACGTAGAGGGCATACCAGCCCGGCGCATTTTCCTGGGAAAGAAGCCGGTCATCATGTCCAATGGCGACTGGGGCGGGATTCTTTTTGGCCGAGGCGTCCATTTTGTCCCTCAGCATGGGAGCCCCTTCTTCTGCGTCGTTTCCTTTGCCCATGTCCTTCGTCAAAGATCTTATCGGCACAATGGCATCACGCCTTAAGCGCCTGCGGGGCGGTGTCGCCGCAAGATTGTACGTTTCTTGTCTTCTTTTTGTCCGTATTCTTCAAGGATCTTTTCCAGATTCCACGGAGTCGGCACTCGAAGCCGTTTTCCCGACCGGTCTTCATAGATAAGGTAGCCTTTTTCTATGGCATGAAAAAAGAGGTCCCGGGTGAGCAGCACATCCTCTTGACAGTAGTCGATGAGAAGATCCCAGCGGTTTTCACGAAACCATTGCACGGCCTGAATGCCGTCAGCCGTCTTCTTCCGCCCCAATGTCTTTTCGCTCAGGTGATCCAAGCTCAAACGAAAACCCAATTGCTGCCGCACGGCTTCCAACATGTCAAAAGCCGGAAGATGCTGCAGGGGTTTCGGCGTGTAGGCTTGCAACACCTGAAAATCGAAGTTTTTGATGTTGAACCCGACCACGAGGTCCAGGGCGTGCAGGCGGTCGATGAGGGTAGAGACCTCGTGTTCTCGATACACTTCTATGGTTTTGCGGCGGTGATCGTAAAGAACTGCCACGGAGACGCGCATGAGGTGCTTGTTGTCCCAGCCGCCCACGTCTTGAGCCAGTTTTTGCGTTTCCAGATCGAGAAATCCGATGGCCGGCTCCGGCTTTGCCGCCGACGCTTCGGGCCTCGTGAAGCCTTGCGCTTCCTCTTGTTGCAAGCCTCCCTTGGTCTCTTCCGCCCCCAGGGGTTTTCGACCCAGCAGGTAACGCAGCACTTCCATGGCCGCTTCCTTGTCCAGCGGCGTGTTCCCCGCGCCGCACTTGGGTGAATGAATGCAGCCGGGGCATCCTTCGTCGCAGGGACAACTTTCGATGAGCTCCAGGGTCCGTTCCAGAAGCGCCTCCACGATGTCGTAGCCGCGAGCGGCCAATCCGATGCCTTCCGGGTAGCCGTCGTAGATGAACACGGCACTCTTGCCCAACTGCGGGTGTAGTGGAATGGAAATGCCGCCGATGTCGTTGCGGTCGCACAGCGCAAACAGCGGAAACATGCTGATGGCCGCATGTTCCATAGCATGAATTCCGCCCATGTAGTGAAGGTTCGCCCGTCGAATTCTTTCCACAATGGCCTCTTCGATTTCCACCCAAAATCCTACGGTTTCAAAAACCTGTTCGGGAAGATCGAGCGGCGTAAAGTCCAACAACTCCTGCGTGAACAGGCGTTTCTTTTCATAGCCTGTAATGTGTTCGCGAACCCGAAGGCGGCCAAGTCTTGCGATGAAGGCCGTGCAGGGCTTGGAAGCCAGAATTTCCAGGATTTCCGTTTCCTTTTCGCTTTTGACCCACGTATAGTATTCGGCGTCCTGCGGCACGGCGCGTGCGATGCGTTTTACCAGGTCCAGGCTTTGAACCACAAAGGCTCGGCCCCGATGCAGATAGACGGCCCCGGGATGACATTCCTTGAAAGCGCGCACCCCGTCCGTGGTGCCGATGGGAATCCATCGTGTCTTGTTCTGCCCATCGGGGGCCAAAATGGTAAAGGACGGGCCCACACTGCGAATGTCCACGCCGCGGTGCGGGTACGGCGCCACAGCGAACCATTTTTGGCCGTCTTCCGACTGCACCAGGGTTCCACGATTCGTGGCGGAAAGCAGTGCCTGCTGCCGTGAAGGTGCCCACGCTTCCGCTTCTTCGGCGCGCACGGGAATTTCCGCCGCGGCACAAGGCAGATGTTCCGCCACAATGGCCGGGTTGTCCGGATCGGTCACGGCATTTTCGCAGGACCCGTTCAAAAAGGTTTCGGGATGCCGCACGATGTACTGATCCAAAGCGTCCGGCTGAGGAAGCATGATCACCGCACTTTCCCCGCCGCTTCGACCCACGCGTCCGCCCCGCTGCCACGTGGTCATGATGGTCCCGGGGTATCCCACGAGAAGGCACACGTCCAGTCCGCCGACGTCGATACCCATTTCCAGAGCACTTGTGGAAATGACCGCGGCAATGCGCCCTTCGGCCAGGCCCTGTTCAATACTTCGTCGTTCCGACGGAAGAAAACCCGCTCGGTAAGAGCTCACCTTGTGCGCCAGGTGGGGTGCCGCCCGGAGTAGGCTCATGTGCACCAACTCCGTCATGCGCCGCGATTGGGTAAACACGATGGTTTTCAGCCCCAAACGCACGGCATCCTGGGTGATGCGTGCCGCCAGGGACGCCAAAGGGCCTTCCGATTCCATGAAGACAAAATGGCGCCGCGCCTGCGGCGAGCCGGAGTGCGTCACGGTTTTTACCGGCTGATCGATGAGCTTTTGGGCCAGTTCTCCAGGATTGCCGATGGTTGCCGAAAGAAAGACATAGCGAGGCCGCGCACCGTAGAGGTCGGTGATGCGCTGAAGCCTTCGAAGAATCTGCGCCACGTGGCTGCCAAAGATGCCTCGATACGTGTGCAATTCATCCACCACCACGTAACGCAAACCTCGAAAAAAAGATTCCCACTTGGCATGGTAGGGCAGCAGAGCATAGTGAAGCATGTCCGGGTTGGAGACGAGCACGTGGGGAGGTTTTCGGCGAATGACGGCTCGCTGATGGCTGGTCGTATCCCCGTCATATACGGCGGCCGTGAAGGGCGTGGCACTGGGGACTGCTTCAAAAAAAGTGTTAAGCGCCTCCCATTGGTCGCGACTCAAGGCCTTGATGGGAAAAAGATAAAGAGCGTGCGCGTGAGGGTTCTGCAACAGGGCTTCGGTGACGGCCATGTTGTAGATGAGGGATTTGCCGCTGGCGGTTGGCGTGGCCACCACCACGTGGTGGCCGGATCGAAGAAAGTCCAATGCGGCGGCCTGGTGCTTGTACAAGCGCCGAATGCCGAGAGCGTGCAAGGCTTGACTAAGGGGTTTGGGAAGGGGAGCATGAGGCGCACCGTATTGCGGATCCTGAGCTTCCAGGACCGCGTGATGCGCGACACGCGCCGATTTCCACTCTTGCGTCAACAGGCGATGAAGAAATTTCTTCATGGACACACAACCAATAAGGCCTTCATGGGTCTTCTCAGAAATCCTGATCCCATTGGTAACTGTGCACCACGAGAATTCCTTTTTCAGTCGCCTGCTGCAGCAGCTTGGGTGTGGCGTAATGGGTGACCAGAATGGGGACCAAGTCGGCCACTACGACGCGCCCGATCTTTTGAAGCTTGCGTAGCAGCGCTTTCAGTTTTGAGGCGTCGTCCAGCCTCAAAACGGATTCCCCCACCAGTCGCACTTCTTTACCTTCTTTCAACGCCTTTGCCCAGAAGTTGACCTCTTCCTGGGCCACCTCGGTGCGGATGAAGCTTTCCGTCACTTGAATATGATGCACCTTATGAAGGTACGTAGGGAGTTTGCGGTAAGCCTCGTTTTCCAAAGCATAGGCCATACTGCGGGACAAGCCGCCGACCTGGTCGCGGGTCCCTTTTATGGCTTTGGCCAAGGTACCCACTTCGTACTCCGTGCGTTTTTGGGCTTCGGCCAGTTCGTTGAGACGTTCTTCGGTGCGTTTTTGGGCTTCGGCGAGTTCGTTAAGACGTTCTTCGGTGCGTTTTTGGGCTTCGGCCAGTTCGTTGAGACGTTCTTCGGTGCGTTTTTGGGCTTCGGCCAGTTCGTTGAGACGTTCTTCGGTGCGTTTTTGGGCTTCGGCCAGTTGAAAAACTTTTTCTTCTGTGCGTTTCTGCGCCTCCGAAAGATCACGCACGGACCCCGCCAAATCGGCGACAACGGCTTTCAGGTCGGCGAAGTCAGCCTTGGTGACCACAGTTCGCCGATAAGTTTCCAATTCCTCGATGATAGCAAGAAGAACTTCTCGCAAATCTTCGGGAAACTGGTCGAGTTTTCGAATCAATGAGGCGGTGATGGCCATGGGTTTTCTGGTTCCCCTTTTGGATTTGTTCTTGCGGGCCTGAGACGCTTGTTCGAGAATAAATTGAAATTTTTATCCCTGCAGGGGCGCCGCACGGCACGATTCGGTTTCGGTACGTGCGCCGCTTCCCACGTGGGCTTCTCACGCAAGCTTCAAATGCGGCCTCGCGATTTAAGACGATACTACTCTAAAAGCGTGCTCTGGGCAAGTTTCTGCACGCCGCTGCCGTCAGGGGCATAATCTTTGGCTGTTGGGGATTGACAGGCTTGGCGGGACCCGGTTACGAGTCGATGGATGGTGTGTGTGTTAGCAGAAAGAGGTCACCGAAAGGAAACCCACACAGGGTGAGGAGGGTGCCATGAATGTGGAAGAGGTCTTAGAGAAGATTCATTGGCTCGGTCACGATGCCTTTCGTGTGGACGGCTCAAAAATCCTTTACTTTGATCCTTACGAAATCCAAGGCGGTCCTTCAGCTGACGTGATTTTGATCAGCCATGAACACTTCGATCATTGTTCCCCGCAGGATGTGGCCAAGATACAACAACCTCAAACGGTGATCGTCACCGACGCCGCTTCGGCTCGAAAGCTTTCGGGCAACGTACGGGTCGTTCGTCCCGGAGACCGCTTGGATCTAGACGGCGTGCTCATCAACGTGCTGCCCGCCTACAATGTGAACAAGAAATTCCACCCCAAAGCGGCGGGCATGCTGGCCTTTGTGGTAACGATGGACGGCATTTCTTATTACCATGCCGGGGATACGGATCTCATTCCCGAAATGTCAGGACTGCAGGTGGACATCGCCTTCTTGCCCGTTTCCGGAACATACGTCATGGATGCCCAAGAAGCTGTGCAAGCCGCCAAGATGATTTCACCTAAGATGGCCGCCATACCCATGCACTACGGAGCCATTGTGGGATCCGAACAGGACGCTCAACGCTTTCAGAAGGCTTTGGAAGGGCTCGTGCACGTTGTCCTTTTGAAAAAAGAATAATTCAGGAGAGGGCCCATGGAGGTGGGCTACGTTCAAGCTTATCGGAGCGGAGTGCTGCAGCAAAGAATCCATAAGGCTTTGCGATGGCTTAAGAAATGCTCCCTATGTCCGCGCCTGTGCCGCGTGAATCGCCTGGCCAATGAAAAGGGGGTGTGCCGCACCGGCCGATACGCCGTGGTCTCCAGCTACGGGCCTCACTTCGGGGAAGAAGATCCCCTGGTGGGTCGAAACGGGTCCGGCACCATTTTTTTCACGCACTGCAATCTGCTGTGCGTGTTTTGCCAAAATTACGACGTCAGCCATGGAGGCCACGGGGTTGACGCTTCACCGGACCAATTGGCCGGCGTCATGGTGGAATTGCAGCAGCGAGGCTGCCACAACATCAACTTTGTCACCCCAACGCACGTGGTGCCGCAGATCCTGGAAGCCTTGCCTCTAGCCGTGGAACACGGCCTTCGCGTGCCTTTGGTGTACAACTGCGGCGGTTACGAACGGGTCCCCGCCCTAAGGCTTCTGGATGGCATCGTGGACATCTACATGCCCGACTTCAAGTTTTGGGACGCAAAGGTGGCCAAGGAATTGTGCCAAGCGGAAGATTATCCGCAACGAGCGCGCGAGGCGCTTCTGGAAATGCATCGGCAGGTGGGGGATCTGAGCTTAGATTCCTCAGGGCTGGCCGTGCGAGGCCTTCTGGTGCGCCATTTGGTCATGCCCAACGGCCTTGCCGGCACGGCAGAGGTCTGCCACTTCCTTGCACGCCATATCTCTCCCAACACGTATACCAACATCATGAACCAGTATCACCCATGCGGGCGCGCCATGGACTTTCCATCGCTCAGGCGGCGCATCACCGCTGAAGAATACGAAAACGCCCTTCAGGCCGCTCGAGACGCCGGCCTGACCCGCCTGGACCGCCGAACCCGCCGGTTCATTGTCTGGTGACGGACACCGCTCATGCACCAGGAACCCGCAAAGATCTACGCCATCGGCGATGTGCACGGCATGCTCTTCAAGCTGGAACGGCTTCTGGACCGCATCCCCTTTCGATCGGATCGGGACCTTCTGGTCTTTGTGGGGGACTACGTGGACCGCGGACCGGATTCTCGAGGCGTCATCGAGCGCCTCCTGCAGCTCATGGCCCAAGGCATCCATGTGGTGTGCCTTCGTGGAAACCATGAAGTGATGATGGAAAACTACCTTCGAGACGAGGAGGTGGAATTTTTCCTGGTCAACGGGGGTGCCACCACGGTTCACAGCTATTCAGTGGGCAATGAAGGCGGGCGTTGCACCGTTCCCGAAGCGCACAAAAATTTCCTGCGTGGACTCAAGAAGTTTTACGAAACGGACGATTACCTTTTTGTCCATGCAGGGTTTCGCCCTGGCGTCGCGGTTCTCGACCAGTCGGACGACGACGTCTATTGGATTCGCAACGAATTCATCGCTTCCGACTATGACTTTGGCAAGAAAGTCATTTTCGGTCACACGCCCTTTGTGAAGCCCTTCGTGGACAGGAGAAAAATCGGGATCGACACGGGCGCCGTCTACGGCAACAAGCTCACCTGTGTGTGCCTTCCCGACGAGGTGTTTTACAGCGTCTGAGAGATGGTCTACGAAGGGGGTTTCGAATGGCGAGAATTGATGCGTTTTTCAAGCTCATGCACGAGCAGAAGGCGTCGGACCTGCACCTGGTCTCGGGCCAGCAGCCCGTGCTGCGCATTCGCGGGGAACTGGAACGCGTCAAATACAAAGTGCTGGACGATGATGAACTGCGATCCATGCTCTACGAAATCACGCCCGAAGATAAGATCAAGACCTTTGAAGAAACCGGAGATTTGGACTTTTCCTATGAAATTCCAGGGCTCAGCCGATACCGTGTCAACTACTTCATGCAAAAAAACGGTATCGGCGCCGTGTTTCGCGAAATCCCCGAAGAAATTCTCACCGTTCAGCAACTGGGCCTGCCGCCGGTCATTTCTCGGCTAGCTTTGCTACCTCGAGGTCTTGTGATCGTGACGGGTCCTACCGGCAGCGGCAAATCCACGACCCTAGCCGCCATCATCGACGAAGCGAACCGCAAGCGCAAGGATCACATCATCACCATTGAGGATCCCATTGAGTTTGTCCACAAGAGCAAGAACTGCGTCATCAACCACAGGGAAGTGGGGACCCATACGCGAAGTTTTTCCAGCGCTCTTCGAGCAGCCTTACGCGAGGACCCGGACATTATCCTAGTGGGCGAAATGCGCGATCTGGAAACCATGCGCCTGGCCCTTGAAGCCGCCGCCACGGGCCATTTGGTCTTTTCTACTTTGCACACCACCAGCGCCGCCAAGACCGTGGACCGCATCATCGAAGTGTTTCCCACCGGTGAACAGGCCCAGATTCGATCCACCCTGGCCGATGGATTGCGCGCCGTGGTCTCCCAGGCTCTGTTCAAACGCGTCGACGTCAAAGGGCGCATCGCTGTCCTGGAAATTCTTATCGCCACTCATGCCGTGCGCGCCCTCATTCGCGAAGGCAAGACCCATCAGATTCCTTCGGCCATTCAGACTGGAAAAAAATACGGTATGCAGACCTTGGACGACGGCATCATGGAGCACCTGCGAGCCGGCCGCATCAGTCCCAACGAGGCTTACATGAAGTGCGTCGAAAAAGAAAAATTCAGACAGTACCTCACCGAACCGCCCACGGATTTTACCGAGGTGTGATGGGTTCGGGGGTGACGCCTACCACAAGGGAGCGTTCCTTCCATGAAGCGCCAAGACTTGAACAGCATTCTGCACAAGCTTCTCGACGAACATCCCACCTTGTCGGACATCAATTTCACGGTGGGCAAGCCCGTGCAGGCCGAGGTGGACGGGGTGCTGCGCCCCGCCTGTGCCGACCTGGGCCTCGGCACGCTCACCCCCTATCACACGGAGCACATTGCCCTGGCCCTCATCGGGCCGGACCGGCGTCTCGTAAAAAATCTCCTGGATACCGGATCCTGCGACTTGTCGTACGCCCTGGATGCCCGTGCGCGATTCCGCGTGAACGTTTTTTCTCAGCGGGGCTTCTATTCCGTGGTCATGCGCATGCTGCCTTCTCGCGTCATGAGCATCGAGGAGCTGGAATTGCCACATGTGTTCAAGAGGATCGCTGAGGAAAGGAATGGGATCGTTTTCGTCACGGGTGCCACGGGAAGCGGCAAGACCACAAGCCTTGCGGCCATTCTCAATGAAATCAACCGGTCCAAGTCGGTCCACGTGGTGACTTTGGAAGATCCTGTGGAATATGTTCATCCGCAGCTTAAGGCCACGTTCAACCAAAGAGAATTGGGTGAGGACTTCGATACCTTTGCTAACGGATTGCGCGCCGCATTGCGCCAGGCTCCCAAAGTGATTCTGGTGGGGGAAATGCGAGACCGAGAAACGGTGGAAATCGGGTTGAGCGCCGCAGAAACGGGCCATTTGGTTCTGACCACGCTGCACACCATCGATGCGTCTCATACGGTGAACCGTCTCGTGGGCATGTTTGAACTGGAAGAGGAGCGCCTCATTCGCATTCGCTTGGCCGATGCCATGCGCTGGATCGTGAGCCAGCGGTTACTGCCCAAGGTGGGCGGTGGCCGCGTGGCCGCTTTTGAAATCATGGGAAACAATCTTCGAGTGCGCGAATCCATCATTCACGGGGAAAGTGAGGGCAAGACCTTTTACGAAATGATGCAGCAGTCCCGCCCCTTTGGATGGACAACATTTGACGATTCCATCGTCTCGTTGTACGAAAAGGGACTGATCACGGAAGAGACGGCTCTGGGGTATGCGTCCAATCGAGCGGAAGTGAAGCGGGGCGTGGACCGCATCAAGGCGGCTCGAGGCGAAAAGACTACGGACATCGAAGGGCTCCGCATCGATCAGGACTATGCTCGAAAGATTGCCTGACGCTGCCCTATTGGGTCGAGAGGCCCAACGGCGGGCGGGTTGATTCGGCCTTGAAGCGCCTTTTCCGTTTTCCTTTGGTAAAGCGCCGCGATGCCCATGGGGTGAAAAAGAAAGCCGCCGTCATGGTCCGATTCAAAAAAACTGTAGATTGGTCCCTTTACGTCATCACCGATGCGCAGGTCATTGGCGGCCGTTCCTTGACGGCAGTGGTGGAATCCGCGCTGCGGGGGGGAGCCACGGTGCTTCAGTATCGTGAAAAGAAAAAGTCCACACGGGCCATGGTGGACGAGGCGATGGCTTTGGCGGCCCTGTGCCGGACTTACCATGTGCCGTTGCTCATTAATGACCGGATCGATGTGGCCTTGGCGGTCGACGCCGATGGCGTGCACCTCGGCCAAGACGATATGCCTTTGCGGCTGGCTCGTCGCCTTTTGGGTCCCCATCGCCTCATCGGTTTGACGGTTCATCATCGCGAAGAAATTGAAAAAGCGCAGCAGGACGGAGCGGACTACATTTCCCTGGCCCCCGTATTTGCCACACCGACCAAGCCGGATCATCAAACACCCATGGGTGTAGACGGCCTGAGACGGCTCATGACCTGGGTGCGGTGCCCGGCGGTGGCCATTGGGGGCATCAACGCGCACAACATTCGGGACGTCCTGCAAACCGGTGTGAACGGCGTCTGCGTTGTTTCGGCCATACTCGGCCAGGATGACCCAGAACGGGCGGCTCGTACCCTGCGCGCTCTCATCGCCTCCACGCCCGCATCATGAAGCCTTCCAAACCTATCGTCAGAGATCTCGGCGAATTTGGACTCATCGAGCGTCTTCGACAGCGCGTGTCCCCGGGGCCTTCATCGGTGCTTGTGGGGATTGGAGACGACGTGGCCGTTCTTCGATCCACCGCCGGCCGGCTTCTTTTGGCCACATGCGACACCCAAGTTGAAGGGATTCATTTTCTGCGCCACACCGTGCCCCCGCGCTGTCTCGGCCAACGCGCCGCCGCGGTGAACCTCAGTGACATGGCCGCCATGGGAGGAGTGCCTTCGTGGGCTTTGGTTTCCTTAATGCTGCCAGACAAGACGCCCGTGGCGTGGGTGGACGCGCTGTATCGAGGTTTAACTGAGGGCCTGGAACGTTATGGCGCCGCCCTGGTGGGAGGGAACACGGCGCGGCATCCCGAGCGCATCGTTGTGGATGTGACCTTGTTGGGCGAAGTGGATGAGGCGAAAATGGTCTTGCGTCGTGGAGCGCACATCGGAGATTTTATCGTGGTCACGGGTTCCCTTGGTGCTTCGAAAGCGGGTTTGGAATGTTTGCGCGTCGCGCCTTTTATGGCTCAAGAAGCGGCTAGGACTTTGAATGAAACCGAAGACGCTACACTCGATGAACTAGAAATGGCCTGCGGCGATGCTCCATCACAAGGGGAAGCGGCGCAAAACCTGATGGCGGCGGTGGATCGAGACACATGGATGCGAGCCGTGCACAGGTACTGGGTGCCTGAACCTCGCGTGCAAGAAGGGCAAGTGTTGGCCGCATCGGGCTGGGTCCATGCCATGATCGACGTGAGTGACGGGTTTTTGGGGGATCTTGCGCACCTTTGTGCCGCGAGCGACGTTGGGGCGGTCATTCATGTGGACGCCGTGCCGGTGGATTGGGCATGTCAGGGCGTGGCTCAGGCCCTGGGGCAAGATCCTTTGCTTTGGGCCTTGACCGGGGGAGAAGATTACGAAATTTTGGCGGCGGTGCATCCCGAGGGACTGGATCACGTTCTTCAAGCGGTGGCGCAACAGAGTGCCGTGACGTGCCATGCCGTGGGGCGAATCGTGCCTCGAGACCAAGGGATTCAGTGTGTGCGCCAAGACGGTTCTGCGCTGGAGGCGCATTGGGGTAAGGCCTGGGATCATTTTCGTCAGGAGGCGGCTTCATGAAAATTCCTCGCGCGCTCACCATTGCCGGGTCCGATTCCGGCGGTGGAGCCGGAATTCAAGCAGATCTCAAGACCTTTTCCGCTCTGGGCGTGTTCGGCATGAGCGCCGTGACGGCTTTGACCGCCCAAAACACCGTAGGCGTGCGAGCCGTGTGGGAAGTGGATCCCGCCTTTGTTTCCGCTCAAATCCGCGCCGTAGTGGAAGACATCGGTGTGGATGCGGTGAAGACGGGCATGTTGGCCACATCGGCCATCATTCAGCAGGTGTCTCGAGACGTGCGTGACCTTCGCCTCACCCGTTTGGTGGTGGATCCCGTCATGGTGGCCAAGAGCGGCGATGCCTTGCTGCATTCGGATGCCGTTTCCGCACTGGTGGAGGAGCTTCTGCCCCTGGCCCTGGTGGTCACCCCCAATCTGCACGAAGCGGAAGCGCTCGTGGGTTTTCCGGTGAGAAAGGTCGAGGACATGGAAAAGGCGGCTCGAAAGATCAAGGCCTTTGGACCTCGCTATGTGGTGCTCAAGGGAGGGCATCTGCCGGGGGATCCCATGGACATTATGGACGATGGGGAAACCGTGCGGCGATTTCCCACGACGCGCTACGACACGCCGCACACGCACGGCACCGGGTGCACCTTTGCATCGGCCATCGCTGCCGGATTGGCCAAAGGGTTGGATGTTCCCAGCGCCGTGGCTGAGGCCAAGGACTACATCACCGGAGCCATTCGAGAGGCCTTGCCATTGGGGAAAGGCCATGGGCCGGTCCATCATTTCCATGCGCTGTACCGGCTGGCCGGATGGCGCTTCGAGCCGTAACTTGAGCCGACTATCTTCCCTCGTCAAAGACGCCCCATTCCTGGGAGCGCGCTCGGCCTGCCCGGTATGCAGCGGGCCAAAAAAGCCAGGCATTACTGTAGGCTCCCGCTTTCGCGGGAGGGCCTGGAGTGTGTACTCGAGGGCGCGAGGGTAACGGGAGTGTTCGTGCACCCTGAGACGAGGCGCGGTTCGGAAAAGGAAGCCTTGGAAGCCCCCTCTTCATCAAGATGCGAAGATGCCTGAAAAAAGTGGATTCTATTTGTCAATTTTTTCTTTTTTCTTAAATCTATGAAAATCAATCACTTCTGCGTGTCTGCCGCGAGGTTTCGTACCATTCGGGGTCGCCTCCTGCTTTTTTAGGGCGAGGATTTGTTCTCGAAGTGATGGATCCTGGGCGAGGATCTTTTCGATTTCCATTTCCCGGTTTTTCCATTCCACCAAGATATCTTCGAGATCCCACTCTATATGGGCAAAGTGCCCAACGATCTCCATCATTCGATGGACCAGAAGTTCATGGGGCCCTTTCAGGTAAAAAGGCATGTGCGCCCAAAGGTTCACGGCGGTCATGGAGCTGTGACGCAGTTCGTAAAGAATGGCCGAATACACGGAAGCCGGCCCTTCATAGGTTGCGGGCTGGCACTGCCAGTGACGCAAAAGGTTGTAACCCGCCGCGTTGACGGCCACTCCGGAAATGCGAATTTCATCGTAGAAGATCTGGTCATAAAGGCTTCCCACAAGAAGCAATTCTTCGCACTGCCACGTCGTGGCCGCTTCAAGAAGTTCCGAGACAAACCTCCGCCATTGCACCGAGGGTTCAGGGCCTATGGCAAACAATACGTTGTGATGGGCTTCCGCTTCGGGCCGATAAAATATCAAACTGTGCCAGTGAAAATCTTTGAGCACTCCGTGATGAATGCGTACCGTAGGGCGCTGTTCCGAAGCGGGCACGTAGGCATCCATTTCCATAAGGGCGGCCACTCGGCAGGGAAGCCTTTTCTGAATGGCCGAAAAGACCGTGTCTGCCATGCCTCCGGCATCGAGCCACCCTTTCAGGAACAGCACCATTTTGGATACACGTGTTAGGTCTTCACGCAAAATGATGGCCATGGACGAATTTCCTTGGCAGAAAATGCCCGGCATCCAGGATTTTCAACAAGGCTGCGCAGTCCTGAGCTACCCAGTCGGGATGGCATGCATGAAGGTCCATAAGCGAAACGCGGCCGCTGGCCACAGCGGCCGTGCGCACTCCGGCGCGTTTTCCCGTTTCGATGTCCAGAGGATGATCCCCCACCATCAGAGCATGATGCGGAGATGCGCCTAGAGCGGTCAGGGCGGCGTTCAGGTGCTGCGGATCGGGTTTGACGCGCTGCACATGGTCTCGAGCAAAGAGCTGAAAACGGAACCGGTCCGCGTCGGGAAAGACAGTGCGGACGGCTCGAGCACAATTTCGAGTCACCACGGCGACGGCGACGCCGCGTCGCTCAAGGTCGTGCAACATGGGGCGCGTGAACTCAAAGAGCTTTCCACAAGCGGCGGCTTCCATTTCCATGGCTTCGATGCACGCCAGAGCTTGGGCTTGAAAAGCGGGCGCCAAAGCCTTCACGCCGTCCTGAAACTGTTGGGCGATGGCGTCGATCCATTCCAGAGCGGGCATGGCCGAAGGTTCAGGTCGGTGTCCGAGAAACGGCGCGGCGATTTGAGCGATTCGCTGTTTCATTTCGATAAAATCGATGTGCAGTTCTGCCAGGGTGCCGTCGAAATCAAAAAGGATGGTTTCAATGACCATGAAAGCCTCGGGTAAAGGTGGCGTTCTTGAAATAGGCGTCCTGAGGACGGCGATGGAACTATATCATCCCCTTTTAAAATCGCAACAGGCCTTGCACATCCTTAACGCCTTGACTAAGGTGAAGCGTTTAAAAGACAGGAGTCGGCTTAGTGGGCCTTTACGGAGCTTAGACCAATCCTTTAAGGCAACGGAGGGCAGCAGATGGGCGTTGGGGGGCATAGCGGCGCAGGAGGATCAAGAATGGGTTTTCAGGTGGCCACGTTAAGTTTCGATGCGGTGGTGGATCGACTCTTGCAAAAAAACGAAGCCTATCATGCCAACTACTTGGCCATGTACTCGTCCTGGTTTGAAGGGATCTGCACCGATCCCCGCATTATGCTCATTCCCCTGGACGATCATCTAGTGCACCGAGGGGACGGCGTTTTTGAAGCTTTCAAGTGCGTCAACGGGTTTTTGTATCTTCTGGACCGGCATTTGGACCGACTGGCGCGCTCTTGCGAGATCGCTCAGCTCAGCTGGCCCGTCAGTCGCCGCGATCTGGTCAAGCGGATCAAGGAAACCGTGCGCGCTGCGCAGAGTCCAGATTGCCTCGTACGGCTGTACATTTCGCGAGGTCCAGGCGGCTTCAGCACGGATCCGTATGAATGCCCGGCAAGCCAACTCTACATCGTGGTCACGCGAATGCATGAGGTGCCGAAGGAAAAGCTCACGCAAGGTGTCACGCTCAAAAGCAGCCATATTCCCATCAAAAAATCCTATTTTGCCAACGTCAAGAGCTGCAATTATTTGCCGAACGTGCTCATGACCAAAGAGGCTCGAGACGCCGGCGTCGACTTTACCGTATCTATTGACGAAAACGGCTTTCTGGGGGAAGGGGCCACGGAAAACGTGGGCATCATCACGAAGGATCGCCGATTTCTGGTGCCGCGATTTGACCGCATTCTTCAAGGCACGACGGTCACCCGCATGATGGAACTGGCTCGGGACCTGGTGCTTTCCGGAGACCTGGCGGAAGTGGCGGAAGTGGACATCCGGCCGAAAGATGCCTATGAAGCGGCCGAAATGCTCATTTTTGGCACCACCTATTCCGTGCTTTCGGTGGTGGCCTATGACGGACGGGTCGTTGGGGACGGTGTGCCCGGACCATGGTATCACCGCTTTCGCGCCATGCTGTTGCAGGATGCCGAGTCCGGGCAAGGTGTTCGAACCCCAGTATGGTCCGATGAGGACGACGCGGCGTGATGGCCGATGAGTCCATGCGCAGGGAGTGGCCTTCGTGAACGGGAACGAGGAAACCTGGGTTCACAGAGTGCAAGGGATCCTTGACGCCACGGCGCGGGCTCTGGCCGCCGTTAAGGAGCAGGATGCGGAAACCGTGGTGCGCATGGCGCACGTGGTGGCCGGCGCCTTTCGATCCCGAAGGCGTCTCTATCTTTTCGGGAACGGGGGCAGCGCCGCCGATTCTCAGCATCTGGCGGCGGAATTTATCAACCGGTTTCAAAGGGAAAGAGACCCTTTGCCGGCGATGGCGCTCACCACAGACACCTCTGTGCTCACCAGCATCGCCAATGACTATGATTTTCGGGACGTGTTTCTGCGTCAGTTGCGAGGCTTAGGTGAGGCGGGGGATGTGGCCTTGGGGCTGAGCACCAGTGGGCGGTCGGAAAACGTTCTGCGCGCCTTGCGATGGGCTCGGGAACACGGTTTGCACACCCTTGGCCTTGCGGGTGCGCAGAAAACGGACATGGACGTCTATTGCGACCTGATTCTTCATGTGCCCGATGCTGTCACAGCCCGTGTTCAGGAAGTGCACATCACCGTCGGCCATGCCCTGTGTGACCTGGTGGAAGAGATGCTTTACGGGGCCGGGGCCTCGAAAAACCCTATGAGTCCGGTGCGGTGTGGGTGAGCGGCGTCATGGAACCCTTGTGTTTGAAAAAGATCCGTCCTGTAAGCCTTAGGGATCGTCCGGGCAAGGTAAACGTGGAGGATATGGGAAAACCTTGGCGACCCGGAGGGTCTTTTTGCGAATTTCTTCAATCCCTGCCCAAGCCTCTTGCCGGATGGGACTTTCGGGAGGCAGTGGAGAGAACAGCGGGAGCCGCCGCGGCCGGCCGCACGGTGCTTTTGGGTATGGGCGCCCACCCCATCAAAGTGGGGTTGAGCCCGATGGTGATCGATTGGCTTCGCGCTGGGATCCTCAAAGGGGTGGCCTTGAACGGCGCGGGCGTCATTCACGATGTGGAAATGGCCCTGGTGGGTAGAACGTCTGAAGATGTGGGGCCGGAACTGCATGCCGGTCGTTTCGGCATGGCCAGGGAAACCGCCGATTTCATTCACGAGGCGGTGCGCCGTGGCGCAGGTCGAGAATCCGTGGGATTGGGGCGCGCTGTGGGAGAAGCCCTGATAGAAGCTGAAGTGCCGTACGTGGAGCATAGTATTTTGGCCACGGCGGCCGAGCTCCAGATTCCCGTCACGGTCCACGTGGCCATCGGCACGGACATCATTCACATGCATCCGTCCATGGATGGAGCGGCTACGGGGGCCTTGAGCCACACGGATTTTCGCATTTTTTGCGCCTTGGTTACGCGTTTAGCCGGCGGCGTCTACATCAACCTGGGATCGGCCGTGATCTTGCCCGAAGTTTTCCTCAAAGCCGTAGCGGTCGCTTTCAACCTGGGGCATGACCTTCGCGGCCTCACCACCGTTGCCATGGATTTCCTTCGGCCATATCGGCCTGAAGTGAACGTGGTGGAAAGGCCCACGGCGGGCATAGGGCGCGGCTTTTCGTTTGTGGGACATCATGAAATCCTGTTTCCTCTTTTCTGTGCCGCCGTCAGGGAAAGAATGCATGAAGGAGGAATGCATGCCGACACGCATTCGCATTGAGACGCCGACTCTGGTCATGGACGCCACTTTGAACGACAGCCCCACGGCCCAGGCCATCGCCCGCGCGTTGCCTTTGGAGGCGGAAGCCAACCTGTGGGGAGATGAAATCTATTTTTCCATTCCTGTGAGCATGCCTCTGGATGAATGGGCCAAGGATCTGGTCCATGCGGGCGATGTGGGCTATTGGCCCACGGGGAAAGCCTTTTGCATTTTTTTCGGTCCGACACCCATCAGCGCCCCGGGGGAAATCCGCCCGGCCAGTGCCGTCAACATCGTGGGGAAGGTGTGTGGCGACCCGGCGCATTTCAAGGCGGTCAAGGACGGAGACCTTGTTCGCGTCGTGACGGCGACTTAAGATGCTCAGTGCACCGTGGGTGCGTGGAATCCAGGAAACGAGGTGATCATCATGCCAATCTACGAGTATCGATGTGAAAGTTGTGGAGAGCGCTACGAGTGCTTGGTGTTTCGAAGCAATGAGGAGGTCTGTTGCCCCAAATGTGGATCTTCCCAGGCGCACAAGGAAATGAGCGTTTTTGGGTTCAAGAGCGGCGGGGAGAAAGGCGCGGCCAGCAGTCGCATGGGTTCCACCGGAGCGTCGTCCTGTTCCGGATGTTCCGCACGCAGCTGCGCCACGTGCCATTGATCGCGAGGACCCGTCAGAGCGAAAGGGGATCGACGATCACAGTCGGCCGTGCTTCGTCTCGCACGGATGAATGAACCCCTCATGGGGGCGGGTTGGTGTTAAGGATCGCCGCAAGGCGAGATTTGCTACGTGCAATGGCAGACTCAGGGCACGGCCCGTGCCTTTCATTGCGGCATCGCGCGCCGCCCTCCCCAGAGGGCTATTGGGGCTCGGCCCTGTGTTCCCGTGACGTAAAGCATAGCTCCATTGCATGAACATAGAGGGAGGAATTCTTGAAGCCGCACGTGGTCATCGGGACGCGCGGAAGCCTTCTTGCCCTGCGCCAAGCGAACATGATCAAGGAAGCGCTGGAAGCGCAATGGCCCGGCTTGCGTGTCACGCTGGAAATCATCAAGACCACGGGGGACAAAATTCTGGACGTGCCCTTGGCCAAAGTGGGCGGCAAGGGGCTTTTCGTCAAGGAAATCGAAGAGGCTCTCATGGACGGTCGCGTGGACCTGGCCGTGCACAGCATGAAGGACGTGCCTGCAGTTCTGCCCGATCCTTTGACCCTGGCTGTGGTGCCCCCTCGAGAAGACCCTCGTGACGTCCTCGTGGCCCATCGAGCATCGGGACTGAAAGATTTACCCTCGGGCGCCCTCATCGGCACCAGCAGCCTGCGCCGAGCCGCGCAGATACGGCATCTTCGACCCGATCTGCGGGTGGAAAATCTTCGAGGCAACCTGGACACGCGGCTTCGCAAGGTGCGTGAAGGCCTTTACGATGCGGTCATTCTGGCGGCGGCGGGGCTTCGGCGCATGGACTGGCAGGATGCGGTGACGGCCGTGATGGATGCCCAAGAATTCGTTCCCGCCATTGGGCAAGGGGCTTTGGGGATTGAAGTTCGAAAGCAAGACCTAGCGGTTCGAGAACTGGTGGCCCCATTGCATCACGAACCCACATGGCGTGCCGTGACGGCGGAACGCGCCTTTCTCCACGAGTTGGGGGGAGGATGCCAGGTGCCCATTGCCGGGCATGCGGAGGTTTCCGACGGCACCGTGACGCTCACGGGCTTGGTGGCGTCCCTGGATGGTAAAATCGTCTATCGCCTCACACAAAGCGCCTCGTTTGGCCAAGAAGAGCTTTTGGGTCGAGGTCTGGCGCGGCAGCTTCTTGAAGCCGGAGCGCGAAGCATTTTAGAGTCCCTGATGGCTCAAGAATTCCTCGAGCCACAGAGGCCTGATTGTTGAGATCTTGCGTCGATCGAGAGTGAGGATCCTGTGAAGAGCGGTAAAGCCTATCTCGTGGGGGCAGGCCCCGGGGACCCGGGCCTCCTTACCCTCAAAGGCCGGGACGTTTTGGCTTTGGCCGATGTGGTCATCTACGACTATTTGGCGAACGAAGAATTGCTTAAGTATGCTCCGGCCCATGCGGAACGGATCTATGTGGGCAAGAAGGGCGGGGATCATACCCTAAGTCAGGAAGCCATCAACCGACTTCTGGTGGAAAAGGCTCGAGACCGCGTCGTGGTGCGCCTTAAAGGGGGCGATCCTTTCGTTTTCGGCCGAGGAGGCGAAGAAGCCCAGGAACTGGCCGCGGCCGGGATTGACTTTGAGATCGTTCCCGGCGTCACGGCGGCGGTGGCCGTTCCCGCCTACGCCGGAATTCCCTTGTCCCACCGGGACTACGCCTCCAGCATGGCTTTCATCACAGGGCACGAAAGGGCCGACGGAGCCAGCCCGGAAAACAAGGAAACCCTCGACTGGGAAAAGCTGGCCTGCGGTGTGGGCACGCTGGTCTTTTTCATGGGAGTCAAGAACCTTTCCGAGATTGCGCAGCGCCTCATGGCCCACGGCCGTTCTTCACAGACCCCTGTGGCCGTCATTCGCTGGGGCACCACGCCGCAGCAGCAGACCGTCGTGGGCACACTGGGCGATATCGTCGAAAAGGTGCAGGCCGCAGGCCTGAAACCTCCGGCCATCATTGTGGTCGGCGAAGTGGTGCGTCTGCGCAAGGAACTCAATTGGTATGAAACAAAACCCCTTTTCGGCAAAACCGTGCTGGTGACTCGAGCCCGAGAACAGGCCAGCGACTTTCGAAAGGCGCTGGAAGCCCTGGGGGCGCGCTGCGTGGAATTTCCCACCATTGCCATTGTGCCTCCGAAGTCTTGGGATCCTTTGGACGCGGCCCTTGCGTCCCTGGATCAGTACGACTGGGTGGTTTTTACCAGTGTCAACGGCGTGAAGTTTTTCATGGAAAGACTTTGGGCCTCAGGCCGGGACGTGCGGGCTCTGGCCGGAAGGCGCCTTGCGGCTATCGGGCCCAAGACGGCCGAATCCCTGGAGCAGCGGGGCCTTCGGCTGGATGTGGTGCCAAAAGAGTACCGAGCGGAATCCCTGCTGGAAGCCTTGGGTGAGACCGCCGTGCGCGGCCAGCGCTTTTTGCTGCCTCGAGCCGCTCAAGCCCGCGACGTTTTACCGCAAACCTTACGCCGATGGGGGGCTCAGGTGGAGGTGGTTCCGGCCTATGAAACGGTTCCGGCCGCCGATGGGGTAAATGAGCTGAAGGCCATGCTGGCACGCGGCGACATTCACGTGGTGACCTTTACGGCTTCGTCCACCGTGACCTTTTTCGTGCAGGCCGTTGGAGCACCCCATGCGGCCGAGCTTCTGAAAAAGACCGCCGTCGCCTGCATCGGGCCCATCACGGCAGATACCGCGCGCTCCTTTGGCATCGAACCCACCGTGGTGGCGCAAGAATACACCATTCCCGGCCTCGTGCACGCCATGGTTTCCCACGTTTTGCAAGCTGTTTGAAAGCGCCCTGTGGAAGCGGGGCGCGCTGCAAAAGCGCATCGGATTGTCAAGACCCCTAGGAATCAAGACCAAAATGTGCGTTATGGTGACCGCGCTGCTTTTGGGTTGTGTGTCCCTACGTGGTGCTTCGGTAACGTAGGGGTGCGGGGTGGGGGCACCAGGGCAAGGGACATTTTCACCCTGTGCCCATAGCGACGGGTTGTGATGGTTTTAAAGCGCCGCACCCCATCCGACAGCGACATCCGCACCCCATCGGGCAACAACATTTGAGCCCCACCTCCGTCAACGACAACGTAGGGGCAGCCCTTGTGGCTGCCCCATATTGGGTCAGGCACGGGGGTCATCGGGGCAGGCACAGGGGGCTGCAGGGCAGGCACGGGGGGCTGCCCCTACGTGGTGCCCCGGGTATCAATGGAGGTGAGCAAAAGGCAGTGTCATGATCCCTAGGAATCAACACCAAAATTTTCGTTTTGTGTACGCGGTGCTCTCGGTGTTGTCCACTTGGACCCAGCCCTCGATGATCTCCTTGGCCTCATGAAAAGACGAAAACAGGTTGAGCCGGATACACTTAAGCGTTCTCATGAACCGCTCGATCATTCCATGGGTGATGTCTTCAGGGCGCAGACCCCAAGCACGCACCAGCTCGAGATAACGTTTCGACGTGAAGACGAGCCCGTTGTCATTTTCAGGGCATGTACGCGATAGGCAGCTTTACTCTGTTAAGCCGGCAAATGAGCGTATCTTCCAAGCCCCCTTTCGCCACCTTGGCGTTTTGTCGACGGCTGATGCGATAACCCACAACCTCCCGGTTCCAACAATCGATCACCGCAACCCCATGACACCACCCGGAATCCGAGCAGAAAAAGTGGGTCATAGCCGTTGCCCAGTGCTTATGGGGACTCTCAGCCACCGAGGGTTTCTTTTGAATTTGAACAGGAGGCCGCATGCCTCAATGACGTTGAATCACGGTCCAACCATGGCGCCATATGATTCACTGGGCCTTTTTCTTGTTGACAATCAAACCCATAAGCCGACACCGCTTGACGGTGGTCCTTCCATAGCCATAACGGGGATAACGCCGGATAAGCTGCTCGATGGCCTGTTCCACCTTCCGATCAACCCCCGCCGGCTTGCGCCTTCGAGGCTCGTCGTTCACCGTCGACCCACAAACCCCCACCCACTCAGCGACCTTGCGCAAACTCACCTTATGGCCCTGGGCCTCTAGCTTCGTTTTCCATCGTAAAATGAACTCTCTTCCTCGCTGACAATAACCTCACCGTAAAACTTCATTTACTTCGTTGTAGGTATTCCTCAGGGTGCCGTCGCCTACCTGCGCGGATTTCAAGACTTTTAGCGTCGGAAATCCTCAACTGCGCCAGGCGCCGGAATCTTTATGAAAAAACACCCCACCGTCTGGATCGGGCGCGGAAATTCTCTGTTGGAGAGAAATGACAAGCGGTGCCTTCAGAGCCAAGCAAGGGGGCATGTCTAACCGGTTGTCTGTGCCCGACAGGGATTTGTTCCCGCTTTGAGGGATACTGGGGACGGAAGGCAGAATGTAAGTTAACCATAAATTTTCACCACGGTTGACGTAAGAAACCAACAGGTGCTAAGAGCTCCGCGTGACCAATGGGTTTTCGCGGAGAAAAAAGGAGCCTGCTCAATGAATTGGATCGATTCTCTGGCACGACGGGTGATGGACGGAGGGGAGGTGAGTGGTTCGGAAGCCCGGGCACTCATGGAGATCCAGGGATCGTCGGTGTACGATCTCTTGACGGTGGCCAACAAGATTGCACGGAAGTTCAAGGGCTTTCAGGTGGAATTGTGCGGCATTGTGAACGCGAAGAGCGGTCGTTGCCCGGAAGACTGCGCCTTTTGTGCCCAGTCGATGCACCATCGCACCGATGCTCCGGTCTACGGGCTCAGGCAGACCGACCACATTCTTGCCGCCTCCCGTAACGCGGCCGCTTTTGGGGCGGCGCGTTTTGGGATCGTGGCGGCCGGAACCGGTCTTGATGAAGGCCGTGAGTTGGATCGAATCTGCGAAGCGGTTCGCCAAATAGTTCATGAGGGTTATCTAAGTCCATGCGCCAGCCTTGGGATTGTGTCGGAATCGGTTCTTAACCAGCTCTGGAAGGCCGGCCTTAGGCGCTACCATCACAACCTGGAGACGGCCCGTAGCTTTTTTGGCAACATTTGCACGACGCATGCTTATGAGGAGGATGTTCGGACCGTGCGCGTGGCCAAGAAGCTGGGTTTTTCGGTCTGTTGTGGAGGTATCTTTGGGATGGGCGAATCGGAGGCGCAGCGAGTGGAGTTGGCTCTAACTTTGCGAGACTTGGCGGTGGATTCCGTACCCATCAACTTTCTTGTTCCGGTGCCCGGGACTCCCCTCGAATTCATGCCGCCTTTGTCCCCCTTGGAATGTCTCAAGATTATCGCCGTTTACCGGTTTGTTCTCCCACGGGCCACGATCAGGGTATGCGCTGGAAGGGAGCGAAACCTTGGTGACTTGGCCTCGTGGATTTTCTTTGCGGGAGCCAATGCCATGATGATGGGCCCGTATCTCACCACGGCCGGTCGCCGGCCCGACATGGACGTGAAAATGGTCCGGGATTTGGGTTTTCACGTTGAGAGGTGTGATGATCCGCCAATTGGCCAGGGACCGGCCGATGCCTTGCCCCATTTCCAAACGTTTCAGCAGGCACCCGGCACCCAAGAAAACAACTGATGCAACAGGCCTATGAGGCCGCTCGCGCGCTAGAGCGGTTTGCTGCGTGAAAGGCCGGGTAGGCTTGCGCTTCTTCTTTACCCATGGTTTTTTCGAGCAGCTTCGGGTCTGCCAGGGTGAGGTCCACCAAGATCAGAGTGTCCAGAGCGTTGGAAAAAGCGGGATCCACGTTGAAGCCCAAAACCGTGCCGCCCACTTTGATGTTGTGTCGAAGCAATACATGCAAGGATCGTTTCTGATTTTCCAGATCGGCCACTCAATCTGAAAATAGGTTCACGTCCCTCAATCCACGGCAGAGAAGCCTCGTGTTCCAGGGCGCGGAAAGCTTGAAGCGCGGGGGGGCGCGGGCGAACCCAGCGCCCCAGTTTTCCGGAAAAGCAATGGTTTTCGAGCACAGAAAGAATCAGGTGCCGAGACAGGACATGGTAATCGTAGCTGATGCTCACGGGGCCGATGAGGGGCGTATAGATGCGTCGGCGAGCCACATAACGGCCAGTCCCCCTCCACAAGAGCCACAGAGGCGCGTAAGCCTTTTGGTATTCCGGGCGCACGAAGGACCGGCCAAGCTCGAGGCTTGTCTGCAAAAGGGGTCGAATGCCCGGTCCGTATTGAAAGAGCGTATGGGTGTAAAGGCCGGAAAGGCCGAAACTGTTCAGGATGAGATCGACTCTTCCGATGCCGTAGGCCCCCACCAACTCCCCTGCCTCTTCATGCCAGAGGAAGATGTGTTCGTAGTATCGATCGAAGCGGTCCAAATCGACGGATTGACCGGTTCCTTCTCCGGCATCCCGAAAGGCAATTTCCCGCAGCCGCCCAATTTCCGTCAACACGTGAGGAATTCGCTCGGCGAATGCACAGTAGACTCGGTACGGGCCGGCTTGAACCAGGCAGTCCGTATCGGGCAGTTATCGCACATCGTGAACAAGCCGTTCCTTCGGCAAAGGAGGGGCCACCGGAGATTTTCGACGCAAAGGCGTCAAAGGGGCTCCTTGAGTGCTGATAAGGTCTCGGGCCCGAAGAAACTTATTGGATTCCGCGCTCAGTCCCAGTGCATACGTTCGAGCCCGAAGGTAGTCGGCGGCATGGCGCGCTTCTTCCATGGAGGCAGGATTCCGAAACGCGACAGGGTTTCCCACGGTGACGCACACCGTGGCCCCGGTTTTGTTCAGCAATTCCCTGGGCAGTAAAAGGGTGCGAAGGCTTGGGTGGACAAGTCCCATAAATTGAAACAGCAAGCTGTTTCGACCTTTAAAACAGACCGGTACCACAGGGCATTGAATTCGAAGAGCCAAGCGGGCCACGGTCCGATTCCATGGAGGATCCATAATGCGCCTTCGCTGCACGTGGACGTGGGAGACGGTCCCGGCAGGAAAAACCACCAAGGCACCTACAGATTCCAGCCACTTTAGGCATTGGCGAAGGGGACGCACGTTTCTTTTGGCGGCACCTGTGTGTGCAAAGGGATCGACCCCGATCAGCATTGGCCTGACTTCCGCTATCCTTTCCAAAAGCCCATTGGTCATGATTTTGAAGTCGGGGCGAATGCCGAGCAAAATCCGAGCTAAAAGAATCCCTTCCAGCCCTCCAAAGGGATGGTTGGTCACCACAATCACCGGTCCTTGACCAGGAAAGGCGACCGTCGTTCCGCGAAGACGCACTCGAACTCGAAGGGCTCGAAGGGCGCCGTCCAAAAAGCTTTCTAGATTTACGGTATCCTCCACGGACCGATAAACTTTCTCCAGTCGATCCAATGCGGCGATTTTTTCAAGCAACTTGAGCAACATGGGGTGCTGTCCTGCGGGAGTTGCGTCGCCTGACACGAAAAGAGATGGCTCATGCTTCTTCATGGCAGATCTTTTCTTCGTGACTCCATTAGACGGCTTCGCGCAGGGCATCGCCTTTTCCCCCGTGAAAGTCGGCCTCGTACATTTGCCGCATGGTCAAGAAGGCTTTTTGAAAGGACCGTTTCTCCACGAAGGCGCGGGCTTTTCTCCCCATTTCACGGCGCTTTTCAGGGCGGCTGCTCATCCACACCAGGACTTGCAGCAGGCTTTCTTCCACGCTACCGCGAAAGATGAGGCCCGTTTCACCTTCCATCACATTTTCCTGCGGTCCGCCCTGATCGCTTAGCACCACGGGAAGGCCCGAAGCCTGGGCTTCCAAGACCACGTTGCCAAACGTGTCCGTGGTACTGGGAAAAACAAAAAAGTCGCAGGACGCATAGGCTTCGGCCAGCTCCTTACCGGAAAGGTAGCCGGTGAAGACCGCGGGCGTTCCTTCCAGGGTGCGTTCCATCTCCTCTCGATAAGGACCGTCGTCCACCACCACCAGGGCCGTGTCAGGATGCGTCTTTGGAAGCCTTTTGTAGGCCTGGCAGAGCAGATCCAAATCTTTTTCCTTGGAAATGCGGCCGACGTAGAGAGCCGCCGTCTTGCCGTTTAAGCCATGCGGGAGCCGAAAGCGCTCCGATGCGAGTCCTGGATGGAAAAATTCCGTGTCAACACCACGAGGATAGGTTCGAATCTTTTCCCTTGAAACGCCATGATCGATGAGTTCTTGGCCGGTGGCGGCGGACGGCACGTAGATTTGATCCATTTGATTGTAATACCAAATGATGTAACGCCAGGTGGCCGCTTCCAAGCCTTCGTCGCCCGTCAAGCGCTTCACGTATTGAGGAAAGGCGGTGTGGTATGTCGCTGCGATGGGCAGCGAAAGAATGCGGGCGGTCGCCAAAGCGGCGAGCCCCATGGGGCCGGGCGTTGCAGAATGAATCTGCGTGAAGCTTTGTTCGTAGCAAGTGGCCAGGATCTGCAAGAAAGGTGGAAGACTTAGGGACAGTTCCGGATATTCGGGCAGCTGATATCGCCCCACAGGCCTGAAGTTGATCACGCCATCGGGCAACCCGTCGTCCGATTCTTCCGATGTGAAAAGCGTCAATTGATGCCCCAGGTCTCGGGCTGTTTGAAGCTGCTGAAGAAGCGTTTTTGCCACCCCGTTCACGTCCCGAACCGTGTCCAAAAAGTGGGCGACGGAAAATATCCCTTCGCGCGTCTCCCCATGCATGGAAAGGTTATGACGTCGGGCAATCTCCTTTGCCAAAGCTTTATCTTTAGTGAAGTGGGAGTAGGCCACAAAATAAGGGGCCAAAAGGCCGTAAAGGGCTGCGGCCGACCCGAGACTGCCAAAGGTGTCGAACAGGTTGCCGCTGCGAAGAGACCGAGCCGCTCGATCCACTAGGTGGACGAGAAGGGAGTCGGCCACCTGGCCCACGAACCGATACCAGATCTTTTCGGCCATGGACACGGGCGTATTGAGGGCTGTATTGACGACGGTCGTAAAGCGAGGATCCTTTAAAATCAGGCACCGGGAAGTTTACCAAAATGCCTTGACGGGAGGAAGTTCGTCGTCCAGCGTCGATCGACTCCAACGGCTGCGTGCCGCTCGCGCCATGTCGTATACGCGTGCCGACCACGAGGCCGATCTTTCTTTCCCGTTCACATTCAAAGTCTTTTCCAGGAACCTCAAAAGGACATCTTTGCGACTGTGTCGGTCCAGGCGAAACCTTTCGCGATAATGGCGATGTTGAGAGAGCTATGGTCGTCAGAACCGGATATCAGAACCTTTTTGGCGGAGTTCGTGCCGACCGGGTGGATGTTGTGTGTTTCAGCGAGGCGAAGAAGACAGGCGTGATCCACACGGTTGAGAACAGCTTTTAGGACATGGTTTTACAGGCTGTTTCGGGCCCCGTTCCATTCAAAGATTTTGAACAGCAGCAGCATCTTTTCGAAGTGCTCCACCGTGAGTTTGTCGTTGAGGCTGTAAAGGGGATGAGCCACGGCGTGAAGAATTCTTTGCTCATTCAGGTAGAGGACCAATGCATAGATGTTTTCCCTCAGCTTCTGAATATCTGTGTGCTGCTCTTCCGAGATGTCGTAAGCCAACACATGCACCTTGCAGCCGTCTTCGGGAAAATAGGTCGTGATTTCTTCACTGATAAAGACGTCGGGCAGGTGGGCGATTTCCAGCGCACCCTGAATCGTGTTGTGGTCCGTGACGGTGACCAGATCCATGCCCTGAGCCTTGGCAATGCGGTGCACCTCTGCCGGGTTGGTGAAGCTTTAGAGGCAGCCGATCCTTTGCAGAATCCATTGGGACATTGGGACGGCCGGGTGGAAAATCGAGAATGCACATGCAGGTCCGCTTTCATAGGTCTTCCTCGCTTGTCAAAGTTGTCAATTCATGCCGATTGTGACACGGACATATTGTGGTTCTGTCTCGGTGCCGTGACGATGGGGTGAAAAAGAAGCGAAGAATGGACCCGTTTGCATGAAAAGGCGCGCGGGGAAAGCTAGCCACCGTGGCGAGGGGGAGGCGCGAAGCGCGATGGGACGGCTTTTTGATGGACCGGCTGTTCCCCCAAAAAAAACGGAACCGAGCACTAAGGGTGGAATGAAAACAGAATGGGTTCGATGAGAGGCCTTACCGTACCCATGGGGTCAAGATGACACGACGGCCGCACTTCATAAAACTTTTAACCTCTCGAGTTCAGAAGGAACCCCACATAGACGAAATACCCCAGGGCCAGGGCGCCGCCTTCCAAGCGATTGACGCGGCCTTGACGGCCGCTCCACGATCGGCACACGGGCCACAGTGCCAACGTGGCCAGAAGCATCACCGGAAAATCACGGTGAAAGGCTTCGGAGGAAACCGTCAGGGGCCGCACCATGGCGGGGATGCCAAGGATACCCAAGGTATTGAAAAGATTGGATCCCACCACGTTGCCCACAGCGATGTCATCTTGTTTCTTGATGGTCCCGACCACCGACGTGGCCAGTTCAGGAAGGCTCGTGCCGAAGGCCACCAGAGTGAGCCCGATGACCAGTTCGCTCACGCCAAATCCTCTGGCCAAGGCCACGCCGCCCCAGACCAAAAAACGGCTGCCTGCCGTGAGGGTCACGAACCCCGCGACAAGAGAGAACAGCGATCTGCCCAGAGGCGGGGTTTGCTCAAGAAGGGTTTTCTCTGCGGCGGCTTGTTGAAGAAGCACATCGGGCGCCGCGTGCTTGGCTTCGGCGATCTCTTTAGCCACAAACAAGACCAGACCCGCCGTCAACAGAAAGCCCTCAAAGCGGCTGAAGATGCCGTTTCGAGCCATGAGCCAGGCAATGACGGAGACGCCGATCAAGAGGGGATATTCTCGACGGACGATGGAACCGTGGACCATGAGGGGGCGAAAAAGGGAAGCAACCCCGAGAATGAGGCCGATATTGGCAATGTTGCTTCCCAGCACGTTCCCGACGGCCACATCGGGGTATCCCATCACGGTGGCGGTGAGGCTCACCAACAGTTCCGGTAGGGATGTGCCAAGAGAAACCACGGTGAGGCCAATGATGATCGGGGAGACACCGAGTCGACGGGCCAGGGCTGCCGCTCCGTCTACGAAGCGGTCGGCGCCCCACACCAAAGCCACAATACCCCCAAGGACGGCCATCACGTGCACGAGCATGAAAGATTCCATCTCCGGTCTTGGACCATTACTTTTTTACCTGTCTGTGGCGGTAATTGACGTAAGCGTCCCTCATGGACACGTAGGGATCCACAGCGGACGCTTTGAAGTCTTCGTATTCCCCCAGGGTCAGCGACGCGCGGTTCACCTGTTGCACCCCCTTGGCCACCCCGTGTTGCTCCCATGACAAGTAACTCAAGGGATCCAGAAAGTAGTCACCGACCAATCCCACGGTGTCTCTCAAGGTGGATGGTCCCAGGACCGGCCACATGAAAAAGATACCATTGCCCAGGCCGTAGCGGCCAAGGGTCTGGCCGAAATCCTCATCATAGGGCTTGAGGCCGAATTCCTGTTGGGCGGGATCGAACAGCCCCCCGACCCCCAAGGTGGTATTGAGGGCAAAACGCGCCAATTCGATGCCGCTTCGCTGAAACTTTAACTGAAGCGCGTTGTTGGCGATGCGAACAGGAGCCATGAGGTTGTCAAAGGCATTGCGAACACACAGGCGCACTCCCGTGGGCACAAAGGTCTTGTACACGGTGGCCAGCGGCTTGAGCACCCAGAAATAGAGCTTGTCATTGAAGTGAAAAAAAAAGCGGTTCAGGGGCCGCAATGGATCTGCTACGGTCAATTGTTCTTCGGCAAATGGATCGTCCATGTAAAACTCGTTTTCCTCAACCTCGGAGGCGGCCCACGCCGCCGGCGTCCCCCAAACGGTTGTCGTCCACGGGAATGAAATCCTTATGCTACTTCCCACCGTACTGAGAAAAGTCAGCATGCCCAGCAACATGCCGAGCCGCACCCATCTTCCTTTGCATTTCATGGTGTCCTCCTTCGCCCCATAAGAAGTTCATCGTCCGCCATTAAAGTCGTCCTCGGCGAGTCTTGTCAACGACTAAGGGTGCTTTTGCAATGGGCGGCCTTTATGTTATGTGACAACAACAACGCGCGGGCTTTTGGGCTCGACACGATGGATTTCCCGGAGGACGGGTGAATGGATGAGAGGATCTTTACCGACGCGGATCTGAAACAAATGCAGGAGTTGGGGATCTCCTTGTGGGAAGTGGAACGGCAATTGGCCCTTTTTGAAAGGAGAAAGATTACCCTTGAGCTCCACCGGCCGTGCACTGTAGGGGATGGCATCTTCAGGGTGGATGCCCATATGGTCGAGATGTGTGAAGATGCCTACAAGAAAGGTCTTCAAAGAGGGCGTTTCATAAAATTCGTGCCGGCGTCCGGAGCGGCCACGCGCATGTTTCAGGATCTTTACGCCGTGCTGGGCCGGAATCCGGTTCCCGATCTGCCGAGCCTCGAAGAACAGGCGGGCTCCGGGGATGCCTCGGCGCAAAGGGTGCGGACCTTTTTCGCCCATGTGCGCCGCTTTCCTTTTGTCGACGCCTGGCGGGACGCCATGGCGCAATTGGGAGCCGATCTGGACGCGGACCTTCAGGCCGGAAGAATCGACAGAGCCCTTCGGGTTTTACTGACTCCGCAAGGGCTGGATTTGGGGCGCCTTCCCAAGGCGCTCATTCCCTTTCACCGCTACGACGACGGGCCGCGCACAGCCCTGGAAGAACACCTCGCGGAAGCCGCAGGGTACGTGCGCATGCCCAACGGCCTGTGTCCCCTTCACTTCACCGTGAGTCCCGAACACGAAGAGCGCTTCCTGCAACACATCGCGGAGGTGCGACCTCGTCACGAAGCCCTGTGGGATTGTTCCTTTCAGATCACTTTGTCCCAACAAAGTTCCGCTACAGACACCATCGCCGTCGATGAAAACAACCGGCCGTTTCGAGACGCTTCAGGCCGACTGTTGTTTCGGCCCGCAGGCCACGGTGCTTTACTTCAGAACCTGAACCGGCTCCAAGGTGACCTCATTTTTATCAAGAACATCGACAACGTGGTGCCCGATGCGCTCAAGGACGAAACATGGCGATGGAAAAGGATTTTGGGCGGATTCCTCATTATCATTCAGGAACGCATTCATCGGCATATCAAGGCGCTGCGCCACAAGTTGTCGTCGGAAACGGTGGATCAGGCGCGGCGCTTTATTCAGACAACCTTTTGGGGAGGCACCTGTGCCATCGGAGGGGCTTTAGTGGCGCAAAGGGATCTGCTCCTGCATGTGCTCGACCGGCCCATTCGCGTCTGCGGTATGGTGCGCAATGTGGGAGAACCCGGTGGAGGGCCTTTCTGGGTCTGGGATCGGGAAGGGCGCCTCACCTGCCAGATCGTGGAAAAGGCGCAAGTGGACATGAGTGACCCAAAGCAGCGGGCGGTGTGGGAACGCGCGACCCACTTCAACCCGGTGGATTTGGTGTGCGCCGTGCGCGATGCGGACGGCAATCCCTACGACCTCATGCGCTATCGAGACCCGGATGCCGTCATCATCACCACAAAATCCCAAAACGGCCGTCCCCTCAAGGCCCTGGAATTACCCGGGCTATGGAACGGGTCCATGGCCATGTGGAACACAATTTTTGTGGAAGTGCCCTCTAAGACTTTCAATCCCGTTAAAACCGTTCTGGACCTGTTGCGGCCGGAACATCAACCCAAGGAGGCTACCGGGGAATGAGCCAATGGCGGCATCCTTGGCTTCAAAGCTTCTTAAGACGCATGACGTGCAGGCATGAACGAAAAATATAGCCTAAAAGAACTTAGAGCCCTGCACCAGGTGGCCCGCATGCTGGCCCGCCCCGACGACATCAAGGAACAGTTTCAGGGCGTGCTAGCGGTGCTCAGCGAACAGTTGGGCATGCAGCGCGGCATGATTTCCATTTTGGACCACAAGACCGGCGAAGCCTGGCTGGACGTGGCGCGCGGAGTGGATGTGCATGCGGGCAGCGTCATCTATCGGCCTGGAGAAGGCATTACGGGCAAGGTGGCCCAAACGGGTCGCCCCATGGCCATCGCGGACCTGGGCGAAGAAGCCCATTTTTTGGATCGCACCGGGGCCCGCAAAAAGCTCAACCGCAAGGAACTGGCTTTCTTGTGCGTGCCCATTTTTCATCAAGGGCGCGTGGTGGGTGTCCTTTCCGTGGACAAGCTGAGCCGCGACGTGGAGGATCTGGCTCGAGAAGTCGAACTGCTCAAGGCGGTGGCGGAACTGCTGGGCAAGGTGGTCCATTTTCGTGCCGTGGAAGAAGAAAACCGAAGGCTACGCGGCATGCTGGCCGAGGCGCGCCGGCCCAAAACGCAGATTCTGGGGCGATCCAAGGAAATTCGGGATGTGCTGCTTCTCATCGACCAGGTGGCGGACACCAACACCACGGTGCTGGTTCAAGGCGAAACGGGCACGGGCAAGGAACTGGTAGCCAAAGCCATTCACGACAACAGCTCAAGAGCTTCCGGACCGCTGGTTCGGGTTAATTGCGCCGCCATGCCGGACACGCTTTTAGAAAGCGAATTGTTTGGCCACGAAAAAGGGGCCTTTACCGGTGCGGTGGCGCGGCGCAAGGGCCGATTTGAAGAGGCGCAAGGAGGCACCATCTTTCTCGATGAAGTGGGGGAATTGTCTCCGGTAGCCCAAGCCAAACTGCTGCGCGTGCTGCAGGAAAGGGAATTTCAACCCCTGGGTTCTTCTCGCGTGGTCAAGGTGGATGTGCGGGTGGTGGCCGCCACCAACAAGGACCTGGAGCGGGAAACGGCCCATGGCGGGTTTCGCTCGGACCTCTACTACCGCCTGAACGTTTTTCCCATCTTCCTGCCGCCTCTGCGGGATCGAGGGCCCGACATTTTGCTTCTGGCCGATTATTTCGTCCAAAAATATGCCCAGATTCTGGGCAAGTCCGTCAACCGCATTTCCACGCCGGCCATCGACCTTTTGATGGCCTATCACTGGCCCGGCAACGTGCGTGAACTGGAAAACTGCATCGAACGCGCCGTGGTGCTGGCCACCGGCGATGCCATCGAAGCGCGCCATCTGCCCCCCACACTGCAGATGAAACCCGTGGAACTGCAAAGGCAGTCCCGAGGCAAGCTGGAAGCTCTGGTGGGCGCCTTTGAACGGGACATTCTCCTCGAAGCCCTCAAGGACGCTCGAGGCAACCAGGCCCAAGTGGCCCGGCTTTTGGGAACAACCAAGAGAATCGTCCAGTACAAGATTCGCAAATACGGCATTGACCCTCGGCGTTTCATGGATCGAAGACGTGCCTTCGAAGAGGATACGCAGGCATGATGCGCGGGGGTAGCTGAAAATGCCATAAGCTTTGCCTCCCCAAGAAAAGGCTGCCCTTAAGAAAGGCTGGGGGTGACGATTGGGTTTACGGCCTTTTTGGTGCGCGGGATGGTCGGTTCATGAAAGTGGCTTTGGCTCAAACTAACCCGTTCATCGGCGATTTTTCAGGAAACACTCAAAAAATCGTCGCCATGGCCCGTGAAGCGCGTGGTCGAGGCGCGGATCTGGTGATTTTTCCGGAACTGGCCCTGGTGGGCTATCCGCCTCGAGACCTTTTGGACCGGCCTTCCTTCGTACGTCGAAGCCTCAGCTACTGGAACGCCGTGGCCGAAGCGAGCCGAGATGTGGCGATTCTGTGCGGGGCCGTTGCTGCCAATGAGGAACCTCAAGGAAAGCCTCTTCACAATGTGGCCCTGTTCTTTGAAAACGGCCACTTGAGACACGTGGCCAAAAAGAGGCTATTGCCCACCTATGACGTGTTTGACGAGGACCGCTATTTTGAGCCGGGTCGAGAACCGGCGGTGGTGGTGTGCGGTGGCCGGCGTTTGGGCACCACCATCTGGGAGGACATTTGGACCGAACAGGACTATCTTCCGCGGCCCCTGTACCGCATTGACCCCGTTCGAGAACTGAAGTCCCACGACATTGAAATGCCGATCAACATCGCCGCTTCCCCATACCATCGAGGCAAAGCCGCGTGGGTAGGACAATTGCTGCGCCGCCACGCCATGGCCTGCGCCGTTCCGGTGATTTACGTAAACCAAACGGGTGGCAACGATGAACTCATCTTTCAGGGCCGATCCATGGTCTGGAACCGTCAGGGAGCGTGCGTGGCGCGCGCGGCGGATTTTTCGGAAGACCTGTGCCTCTATGATGTGGACGCCGATGAGGGCGAGTGCCGAAAGGTGTGCGAAGATTCTGTGGAAGAAGTTTTGCACGCTTTGATTTTGGGCCTTCGAGATTACGTGAAAAAGTGCGCCTTTCAAAAGGTGGTGCTGGGTTTGAGCGGCGGCATCGATTCGGCGGTCACCGCATGCGTGGCGCGCCTGGCGTTGGGGGCCAAAAATGTTCTCACCCTGGCCATGCCAGGACCGTTCAACACCGCTGAAAGCCTGGAAGACGCCCAGCAGCTCGCCGCGGCTTTGGAGGTGCCCTGCGCCGTCGTGCCCATTGAAACCCTGTTTCAGGGCACCTGCCAAGTTCTGGAGCCTTTGTCTCACGGGCGCCCTTGGAACACCACGGTAGAGAACGTGCAGGCGCGGCTTCGAGGCCTTCTGCTCATGGCCGTTTCCAACAAGCTGGGCCACATGGTGGTCAACACGGCCAACAAATCCGAACTGGCCGTCGGTTACTGCACCCTGTACGGGGATACGAACGGAGGGCTTTCGGTGCTGGGCGATGTGCCCAAGACTTTGGTCTATGAACTGGCCGCCGCGATCAACCGTCGTTACGGGTGGATTCCTCGGCGCATTTTGGAAAAGCCTCCATCGGCGGAACTGCGGCCCAACCAGACGGACCAGGACACTCTGCCACCTTACGAGGTTCTGGACGGCATACTTGAGGCCTACGTGGAAGAAGGCAAAGCCGTGGACGAAATCTGCGCCATGGGATGGCCGAGGGAAGTGGTGTGGTCGGTGGTGCGCCGCGTGGACAGCAATGAATTCAAAAGGCGCCAGGCGCCTTTGGTGCTGCGCGTCACCACCAAGGCTTTTGGATCCGGGCGGCGCTGGCCCATTGCCCACGGGTATCGAGAGGATGCATGCACATGAAAAAAGTGGAAGCCATCATCAAGCCTTTCAAACTGGACGATGTGAAGGAACACCTCACGGATCTGGGCATCAAGGGCATGACGGTGACGGAAGTGCGGGGATTTGGCCGCCAAAAGGGCCACACGGAAATCTACCGAGGTGCCGAATACGTGGTGGACTTTATTCCCAAGCTCAAGATCGAAGTGGTGGTGAGCGACGATCAGCTGGACGAGGTGCTCGAAGCCATTCAAGCGTCGGCCCGCACGGGGAAAATCGGTGACGGCAAGATTTTCGTGATTCCCGTGGAGGAATGCCTGCGCATTCGCACGGGAGAACGCGGCGAACAGGCGGTGTGAAAGAACGGGCCATGTTTTTCCGTGAAAAACGGGCGGCGGACCGTCCCAAAGCCTGGGCGTGCCTGTAACCTGGGAAAGCGGCGCAAGCCACGATACGGTTTCCTGCCATGGGCGCTTGCACCGCGCCAACCCCACAGGGGGCGCTTACGAGGAAGTTTTTGGCACGTTTCGTTCAACGGTCAAGGCAGCGCACGAGCCTGTCGTGAAATGGATACTTCATGAACTGCGACAATCTGGTGCAACTTCGCAAGGATTTTCAAGAATCGTGTGCCCGTGATGTTCCGGGGGTCATGGCGGCTCGCACCTATGCCACGCGGTTTCTTGAAGAACTTCGCCGGCACATGACCGCATTGGCGGCGGCTTCTGCCGATGGCTGGTGCGCCGCCGCGGTGGGAGGCTTTGGCCGAGGTCAGCTCAGCTTTGCCTCTGACCTGGACCTGGTCTTTCTTCATCGACGCCGCCTGCCGTCCCATTTGGAAGCCTGGATTCGGCAACTGATTCCCAGCCTCTGGGATGCCGGCTTTGAAGTGGGCCACATGGTCACATCCCCCAAGGACTTGAAAAACCTCATGCGACAGGACTTCACTGCTCAGACCACATTCATGGAAGCCGCCCTGGCCGGAGGGGATGCAGAGTTTTACCGCCGATGGCGTAAAGAATTTCTCGCGGGTTTTTCGCAAACCAAGCGCGCCCGGTTTCTGGTAAACCTTCGCGAATATCGAAAGGCCCGCTACAGCCGCTACGGCGAAAGCAGTTACCTTCTGGAACCGCATCTCAAGGAAGGTGTGGGAAGCCTGCGGGACATTCACACCATTCGGTGGATGGGGGTAATGTTCCTGGGCACTCCGTCCGTGTCCGCCCTAAAAGATGCCGGCTGGCTTTCTTCGGAAGAAGCCCTCTGGCTGGAACAGGCGGAAGACTTTTTGTGGCGTGTGCGCCTTCAAATGCATTACCTGAATGGCAAGCGTCAGGACCGGCTTCTCATGGTTGACCAGGAAATCCTGGCTAAACGCCTGGGCTTTTTGGACGGTACGGAAGGCAGCGCCGTGGAAGCCTTTATGCGCCTGTACTATCGACACACGGCCCGCATTCGGCGCATCACCGGCTTTCTTCTGGACCGCCTCAGCCACGAAACTCGAAAGCGGCGCCGTTTTTCCAGGCATCGAAGGACCGTGCTTCCCGGACCGTTTCTTCTGGAAGACAACCACCTGTCCTTCATGGAACCAGAACGCATTCCGGAAAGGCCTGATTGGCTCATGACCCTCTTTTGGGAAGCCGCTAAAAGGGGCGCCCACTTCCATCATCAGACCGGGCGTATTGTTAGGGAAAACCTTTCGGCTGTCACCGACGCCGTGCGGTCTCATCCCGACGTGGTGGCCAAATTCTTTGATATTTTGCTCCATGCCGGCCGGGCCTTTGCGGTGCTGCGCGTCATGATGGAAACGGGATTTCTGCAGGCCTTTATTCCGGAACTGGCGTCGGTGCGCTACCGCGTGCAGCACGACCTCTATCACCTCTACACCGTGGACGAACATTTGCTGCGCACCGTGCGGGAAATGCACCGCCTGGAACAGGGACTGCCGTCACTGGAACCGCAGGTGGATTACCGGCATCTTTTTCAAAACCTTCCACATCGGCGCGTTCTGTACCTGGCCGCCTTGCTGCATGACGTGGGCAAAGGGCAGGGCAAAAACCATTCGGTGCGTGGCGCCGAAATGAGCCGAGCCATTGCGGAGCGCTTGGGTCTGCAGGAGGAAGAAAAGACTTTGCTCGAATTCCTCATTCGGCACCATCTGCTGTTGCCCGAAACGGCATTAAAGCGCGACCTGAGTGACGAAAAACCCATTGTGCGTTGTGCCATGCAGATCGGTAGCCGAACAAAGCTAAAGCTTCTCTACCTTTTAGCCGTGGCGGATTCTCGGGCCACCGGTCCGGGCGCCTGGAACACCTGGCGCGCTTCGCTCATGGACGAACTTTACGGCAAAGTGGATCGCGTCCTTCTGCGCGGCGAATGGCAGGCGGAAGACGTGACCCAAATGGTGGATGCCCTGCAGGCGGAGGTGCTTGCCCTCTGCGATGCAGACCTCAGACCCGCCATAGGGCGCTGGCTGGAAAACCTTTCTTTGCGCTACCTTCTTTCCCAGACGCCCTACGACATGGTGCGCCATTTCGCCATGGAAAGGGAGGTGCCCCACAAGGGGCTCGTTTTGGAAGCCCGTCCCCTGGAAGGGGAACTGTGGCAGGTGACCACGGCCTGCCGGGATCGGCCCGGGCTGTTTGCCACCATCACGGGCGTGCTCTGGCTGCACGGCCTGAACATTCTCTCGGCCGACATCTACACGCGATCTTCAGGCATCGCCTTGGACATTCTCATCGTGGAAGATGTGCCGGACCCTCTACACCCGGAAGAAACATGGCGCCGCGTGCAAAACGACCTCTCCCGTTGCGTTCAGGACCCGGACAACCTCACGGTTCTCACGGCCAAACACCGACCTCCCATGCCTCGAAAATGCGTCTTGGGCCCGAGAAAACCCGACCGCGTGGTGCTGGATGAAAGCGCGTCCGACTTTTACACGGTCATCGAAGTCTACACCTGGGATCGCCCCGGCGTGCTCCATGCCGTCACCCAGACCCTGTACAAACTTGGCCTCACGATTCAGCTTGCCAAAATTTCCACCCCTGGAGCCCAGGTGGTCGACGTCTTTTATGTGACCGATCTGGAGGGGGCCAAGATTCAGGATCCTGAAAAACACCGCCTCATCGAAGAACGTCTTCTGGCCTGCCTGCGCTCCTGGGATGTTCCTCGGGCTAGGGGGGAGGTGTGAATCGTGAATCGTGAATCGTAAATCGTGAATCGTGAATCGTGAATCGTAAATCGTGAATCGTAAATCGTGAATCGTGAATTGTGAGGCGTGAATCGTGAATTGTGAATTGTGAATTGTGAATTGTGAATTGTGAATTGTGAATTGTGAGGCGAAAGGCGTGAATGGTGGGGTGGGGAGGGAAAGTCATGAGAAGGAGGTTTTGGGGTAAGGGGCACGCGTCGGAGAGGGCGAGAAGGCCCGGAGAATGCGCTGTGGGGGCTGGGTGCTGGGCCAAGCCGAGCCGGGTGGGGATGACACGTGACAAAATTGTGCTTCGCAGGCGAGGGCGAGGTTACGAAATGACAATCTTGTCTCATGCTATAGGGCGAAAAGGGCAGGAACGGCGAAAAAAGGGCCGGCTTCAAAACATGGCCTGAAAATTGCCTCGCTCCACGAGGGACGGAAAACTTGACTCACCTTTTACGCAGAAGGAGGACAGTGCATGACCCCCGAGGAAGTTTTAGCATTTGCCAAGGAACACAATGCCCAGATGGTGGATTTACGCTTTCTGGATTTTCCTGGTATTTGGCAGCACTTCACGATGCCCATCCATGAACTTGATGCATCGTCCTTTGAAGACGGCTTCGGTTTCGACGCGTCCAGCATTCGAGGGTGGCAGCCTATCAACGCCAGTGATATGCTGGTCATTCCCGACCCGGACACGGCCGTCATGGACCCTTTCTTTCAGGTGCCCACGCTAACTCTCATCTGCAACATTGTGGATCCGGTGACGAAGGAACGCTACACCCGGGACCCTCGCTACATCGCTCACAAGGCTGAATCGTACCTTCGGTTCACGGGCATCGGCGATACGGCCTATTTCGGTCCGGAGGCGGAATTTTTCATCTTTGATGACATTCGTTACGCGTCTGCGGCCCACTACGGCTACTACTTCATCGATTCCGAGGAAGGCATTTGGAATAGCGGTCGAGAAGAGAATCCCAACCTAGGCTACAAGCCGCGCCACAAAGAAGGCTATTTTCCCGTGCCGCCCACCGACGCGTTGCAGGACATTCGCACGGAAATGGTGCTCATGATGCAGCAGGTAGGGATTGAGGTGGAATGTCACCATCACGAAGTGGCCACGGCGGGTCAAGCGGAAATCGACATGCGTTTTGCGCCCTTGGTCAAGATGGGCGATCAGCTCATGTGGTTTAAGTACATCATCAAAAATGTGGCCCGCAAGCACAAGAAAACCGTGACTTTCATGCCCAAGCCACTTTTTGGGGACAACGGCTCGGGCATGCATACGCACTTGAGTCTCTGGAAGGACGGCACACCCTTGTTTGCCGGAGATCGCTACGCGGGCTTGAGTGAAATGGCGCTGCACGCCGTGGGCGGCATTTTGCGCCATGCGGCGGCCCTGTGCGCCTTCACCAATCCTACGACCAACTCTTACAAGAGGCTGGTGCCCGGCTACGAAGCGCCGGTGAACCTGGCCTATTCCAGCCGAAACCGCAGTGCCTCCATTCGCATTCCCATGTACTCGCCGTCACCCAAGGCGAAACGCATCGAAATTCGCTTTCCCGATCCGTCCTGCAACGGCTACCTCGCCTTCAGTGCCCTGCTCATGGCCGCCCTGGACGGCATCGAAAACCGCATCGATCCCGGCGAACCTTTGGACAAGGACATCTACGCCCTGAGCCCCGAAGAACTGGCCAACGTGCCGTCCACGCCGGGCTCTTTGGAGGAAGCCTTAAAGGCTCTGGAAAACGATCACGACTTTCTGCTCAAAGGCGATGTGTTCACGGAAGACGTCATCGCCAAATGGCTGGAATACAAGCGTTCCAACGAAGTGGACCCGGTGCGGTTGCGCCCGCACCCGTACGAATTCATGCTCTACTTCGACATCTAAACGGCCCGGCCCCTTCCTTTTTAACCGCCATTTCCCTCTTCCGCTGCCCACTCCCCTGCAAGGGGGAGCGGGGGATCTTCACCCGCTTCAGGGACGGCCTTTCGGTCGTCCCGACCCGTTTAGGGCTTGTTCTATACAACTCCAGATGGTGACGGATGCCTCGGTGCCGTGAAGTCCAAGATCTCAGATGCGGGTGGCGGCTTTAAGGGTTTGAACGTAGCGGCCCAAGCGCTCGGGAAGATCCGGCGCCGTCAGGTTTTCTTCGATGAGCCGCTCAAAGGCACTGCCCACCACGGCGCCGTCGGCCGTTCGGCACACGGCGCGCACATGTTCCGGCTGAGAGATGCCAAAGCCAACACAGACCGGAAGGGAGCTCACCTGTTTGAGGCGGGCGGCCGTGGCCGAAACTTCCTGGAGATTCAAGCCGGCGCTTCCCGTGACCCCCGTCATGGAGACGAGATACAGGAATCCGGATGCATCGCTGGCAATGGCGGCCATGCGATCCTGGGGTGTGGTGGGCGCCACGAGCCGAATGAAATCCAAGTGGTTTCCGGACCATTGGTCCAGGAATTCCTTGGATTCTTCCGGAGGCAAATCCACCACGAGCACGGCGTCGGCCCCGCAGCGCACGCTGTGCTCGTAGAATCGTGCCCCTCCCATGGCCAAGATGGGATTGTAGTAACTGAAGATGACCACCGGAATGTCGCTCCACTGGCGCAGCGTTCGGCACATGTCCAGGGTTTTCTCAAGGGTCATGCCGTGCGAGAGTGCGCGGGCCGAGGAACGTTGAATGACAGGGCCGTCGGCCGTAGGGTCGGAAAAGGGAACGCCCAGCTCAAGTATATCCACGCCCGCATCGGTCATGGCTCGAAGCAGGCCGATCGACGTCTCCGGATTCGGATCTCCTGCCGTGACAAAACCCACGAGAGCCCCTTCGTTTTTGTCTTTGAGTGTCTGAAACACCTGTTGCAATCGACGCATGGTTTGCACCTTTCCTAGAGATCCTTGAAGACGATGCCCAAGTCCTTGTCGCCTCGGCCCGAAAGATTAACGATGAGGATGTCATCGGGCGATCCCTGGGCCGCTTCCTTCATGGCGTGCGCCACAGCATGAGCACTTTCCAGAGCCGGAATGATCCCTTCCAGAACAGACAAGGTGCGAAAAGCTTCCAGGGCTTCTTCATCCGTCACGGAAACATAGCGAGCCCGGCCGCTGTCCTTGAGCCACGCATGTTCGGGACCCACGCCCGGGTAATCCAATCCGGCCGAAATGGAATGGGCTTCAAGAATCTGTCCGTGACCATCCTGAAGGACGTAGGACTTGGAACCGTGCAGCACGCCGAGGGATCCGGCACCCAAAGTGGCGGCATGTTTTCCCGTTTCGATGCCTTTGCCGGCGGCTTCCACGCCGATCATGGCCACGGGATCCTGAAGAAATGGATAAAAGAGGCCCATGGCATTGCTGCCGCCCCCCACACAGGCGATGAGCGCCTGGGGAAGGCGGCCTTCTCGATCCAAAATCTGGCGGCGGGCTTCATCGCCGATGACGCGTTGAAAATCCCGAACCATGGTCGGGTACGGATGCGGTCCGGCCACGGATCCAATGACGTAAAAGGTGTCGCGCACGGCACTCACCCAGTAGCGCATGGCTTCGTTCATGGCATCCTTGAGGGTCCCCGTGCCTGAAGCCACGGGAATGACCTGAGCGCCCAACAGTTCCATGCGGCGCACATTGGGGGCTTGGCGTTTCACGTCTTCGGTGCCCATGAAGACGCGGCATTCCATACCAAAAAGGGCAGCCGCCGTAGCGGTGGCTACGCCGTGCTGGCCCGCACCCGTTTCCGCGATGACTTTGGTCTTGCCCATGCGCTGCGCCAACAACACTTGCCCCAGCGTGTTGTTGATCTTGTGGGCGCCGGTGTGGGCCAGGTCTTCCCGTTTGAGATAGATGAGCGCGCCGCCGCAATGGGCGGAAAGGCGCCGCGCTTTGTAAAGGGGCGTAGGACGACCTGCGTAGTCGTGAAGCAGCCTTTGAAAGGATTCGTGAAAAAGAGGGTCCCTTCGCGCGTCGTTGTAGGCCGCTTCCAGTTCCAGTAGCGCCGGCATGAGGGTTTCCGCCACGTAGCGGCCGCCGTAGGGGCCGAAATGGCCTCGAGCGTCCGGCATAGGTTCTTGGACCTGGGGCGTGGATGGGGCTTGGGCGCCAATCACGGCTGAGATTGGATTCATGAGAAGATACCTCCTTGCAGGAGCCGTGGCCTCAAGCGGCGCACGGCGTTGACGAATCGGTTCATTTTTTCCGGATCCTTGCGGCCCGGGCGACTTTCCACTCCGGAACTCACATCCACCCCGGAAGGTTCGGCGGCGCGCACGGCGTCCTCCACGTTTTCCGGGCTCAGTCCTCCGGCAAGGATCATGGGCGCACCCTTCACGGCGCCTCGTGCTTGGCGCCAGTCCCACGCCAACGCGTTGCCTCCGGGGCGCTGCGCGCCGGCGCATTCCACCAAGAAGGCCGAAGGGGCGTAACGGACGTGAGCCTCAACGAGCGGCGCTCGATTGATAAACAGGGCTTTGATGACACGAAGGCCGGCGTCTTGAAGCCGCGCCACATCTTCGGGGGATTCATGGCCGTGCAGTTGCACGGCATGAAGGCCTACCGAACGCGCCCTGGCCAGCACGGCTTCCCACGGCACATCGACAAAAACCCCGACGGCGGCGATATGGGACGACAGTGCCCGCGCGATACTTCGAGCCGTGGCGTCGTCCACAAAACGAGGGCTTTTGGGGTAAAAAACCAGGCCCACCGCCTGAATGTCCAAGGCGCTAGCTGCGCGGGCATCGTCCAGGCATGTGATGCCGCAGATCTTAATGTCCATGGTGGCTTGCTCCCGATTTTGCCCTTGGAGGCGAAACATTTGTCGCCCTAACGTCCCCGGCGGCCACCATGGGTTCGATCAAGCGCCGCACAGCCGTTTCTGGGTTTGAGGCCCGCACGAGGGATTCGCCCACGAGAAAATTGCGAATCCCTGCCGCCACAAGTCGTTCAATGTCTGACCGGTCTCGTATGCCGCTTTCGGCCACCATGATGCAATCCACGGGGATCATCGGGCGCAGGCGAAGGGATGTGTCGAGGGAGGTCTCAAAGGTTTTCAGGTTTCTGTTGTTCACCCCTACAAGGCGGGCACCGCACCGAAGAGCGGTCTCCAGTTCCGCTTCGTCGTGAACTTCCGTAAGAGCGCTGAGGCCCAGGGCATCGCACAGAGCTAAGGCGTCTCGAAGAAAGCCTTCGGGCACCGCCCGCACGATCAAGAGCACGGCATCGGCTTCGCTGACTCGCGCTTCGTAAATTTGGTAGACACTCACCGTAAAGTCCTTGCGAAGCACGGGAAGGCTCACGGCGCTGCGAGCGGCCTTGAGGTCGTCCAGCGATCCGCGGAAAAAAGGGCTGTCGGTCAAGACCGAAAGGGCCGCGGCGCCTCCGCGGGCATAGGCTTGAGCGTACACTGCGGGATTCAAATCAGGGCGAAGCATGCCTTTGGACGGGGAAGCCCGTTTAATTTCGGCAATGATGTGCACGCTTCCGCTTTGAGGCCCAGAATTGTTCTGTCGACCTGCGTAAAGGGCCGAAGCGAACGGGCGGGGTTTGGGCATGGCCTCTGCCAGGCGACGAAGATCCTCGAGGGGCCTTTGGGCTGCGCGAGCGGCCACCTCTCGGCGCTTAACTTCCAAAATTTTAGCCAGTCGATCGCTCATGCATAAAGACTCCGTGAACTGTTCTTCATACGGCCCCCCGTGCATACCGCCGGTCGGGAAACTCCATCGGCATTGCGACGGAGGCTGCGTGCCCTCATCGTTATCTGCTCCGCAGGGCATGTGGGGTGTTCCATGCCCAACAAGCTATCGCACCGTCACTGCCACGGAGGCGGGAGGCCATAACATTCTCAATGTTTTGGATTTCCGCTTTCGCGGGAATGACTCTCTGCACCGCACCTGTGGCACTCCAAAAGTCCTTGAATTCCCGCTTCCCGGTCGGGCGGGAACAAGGTTCGCGGGAATAAAGTCCGAAAAAGCCAGAGGCGTTCTCGAAGAAGCCCCAAGAAAGGGCCGTTTTTTTCACGCTTCGGCATTTCATGACGGCGCTTTTTGTTGGGTAAGGCGCACAAGGCTTTCTAGCTTGTCACGGGCGGTTCCGGAATCGATGCTCTTTTCGGCAAGGTGCATGCCGTCTCGAAAATCTTCCCCCACACCGGCCGCCACCAGAGCCGCCGCCGCATTCAACACCACCACATCGCGACACGGTCCGGGCGTGCCTTCCAGCACCGATCGCAGGATTCGAGCGTTTTCTTCGGGAGAGCCGCCCCGGAGTGCTTCCGGGTCGGCTTTTCGTCCCAGCAGGCGTTCCGGCTCCAGGTCGCAGGTGCGCAGCAAACCGTCCCGCAGTTCGGTGACGCGCGTGGGAGCGCAGACACTGATTTCGTCCAAGCCGTCGTGGCCATGAACGACAAAAGCTCGGCGGGTGCCCAAAAGCTCTAGAGCTTGAGCGAACATTTCCGTCAGTTCCGGGGCGAAAACGCCCAGCACCTGGCAGTTGGCTCCGGCCGGGTTGGTCAGCGGCCCCAGCATATTGAAAATGGATCGAATCCCCACTTCCTTGCGCGCGGTGGCCGCATACTTCATGGCCCCGTGATAGAGCGGCGCAAAAAGAAAGCCGATACCGATGTCTCCGACAATTTCTTCCACCACTTCCGGATCCACATCCAGCCGCACGCCCAGTGCTTCAAGCACGTCGGCGCTGCCGCATCGGCTGGAAACCGAACGGTTGCCGTGTTTGGCCACCGTGACCCCGCACCCCGCCACCACAAAGGCAGCTGTGGTGGAAATGTTAAAGGTCTGGGCTCCGTCGCCGCCGGTGCCACAGGTGTCCACTACGGTGGCAGCGGGCACATGAAGCCGATGCGCTTTTCGGCGCATGGTTCGAGCAGCCCCCGCCAGTTCGGCAAAGGTTTCCCCTTTGGTGGCCAAAGCCGCCATAAAGGCGCCGATCTGGGCGTCGGTGAGCGATCCGGACATAAGCTGGTCCATGAGAACGCTCATTTCCTCTTCCGTCAGGTCCACGCGTCGCGTCAGGCGTTGCATCAATTCAACAAACACGGCTGTTTCCTCCATACCCGTTCAAAAAGTTGCGAAGAAGCCGCTTTCCCACGGGCGTCATGATGGATTCAGGATGAAACTGAATACCTTCACACGGATAGGTTTTGTGGCGAATGCCCATGACTTCGCCGTCATCAGCTTCCGCACTGATTTCCAAACATTCCGGAAGGGCCGCGCGATCCACGGCCAGGGAATGGTAGCGCATGGCCTGAAACGGGCCGGCAATGCCTCGGTAAATGCCCCGCCCGTCAGGCTGCACCATGGACGTCTTGCCGTGCATGAGGTGCTGGGCCGAGCCCACGCGGCCTCCATAGGCCACGGCGATGGCCTGATGTCCCAGGCACACGCCCAGAATGGGAATGGCCTGCGCGGCGGCGCGAATGAGCGGCACCGAAATGCCCGCATCTTCGGGGCGTCCCGGTCCCGGAGAAATGACGATGCCTTGGGGGTTCCACGACAGAATCTCGTCCACGGAAGCTGCGTCGTTTCGCACTACCCGCACCTCGGCTCCAAGCACCTGAAGGTATTGGACCAGGTTGTAGGTAAAGGAATCGTAGTTGTCGATCATGACGATCATGGCGGGCACTCCTTCGTGTCAGTGCCTAAATGTTTCGGCGTTTCGAAGCACGGCCACGGCCTTGAACATGGCTTTCGCCTTGTTCACCGTTTCCTCATATTCCCGTTGCGGATCGGAATCGGCCACGATGCCCGCGCCGGTCTGCACGGTCATGGTGCCGTCGTTCAGGCACGCCGTGCGAATGGTGATGGCCAGATCCATGTTGCCCGTGTACGCGATGTATCCCACGGCGCCACCGTATGGGCCTCGAGGCGTGGGTTCCAGGTCGGCAATGATTTCCATGGCTCGAATCTTTGGAGCCCCGGTGAGCGTTCCTGCCGGAAAGGTGGCCCGCAGAAGGTCCCAGGCATCACAGTCGCGCCGAAGGTCGCAGGTGATGTTGGACACCAAGTGCATGACGTGGGAATAGCGTTCCACCACCATGAGGTCGGTCACCTGCACGGTGCCGGTTTCCGCTACCCGGCCCAGGTCATTGCGGCCAAGGTCCACCAGCATGAGGTGTTCCGCCCGTTCCTTGGGGTCTTTGAGCAGTTCGTCGGCCAGGCGCCGATCTTCCTGTTCCGTGGCACCTCGAGGGCGCGTCCCGGCAATGGGCCGAAGGGTGGCCACACCGTTTTCCAGACGCACCATGGTTTCCGGGGATGACCCCACAAGAATGCGGTCGTCCAATTCCATAAAGAACATGTACGGCGATGGGTTGATGTAGCGCTGCGCTCGGTAGAGAAACCAGGGGTCGGGAGCGGGCTGCAGCACAAAGGGTTGGGAAAGGACCGTTTGGATAACGTCCCCCGCGCGAATAAGGTCCTTGACGGTGCGCACCATGGCTAGAAAATTCTCGCGGGATACCGTCGATTGAAAGGCCTCCGTGCCGGAACCGAAAAGCGGGGGCCCGAAGCCTTTTTCCGCGGCAGGCGAGGGCGGCTCGGAACCTCGAAGGTCCAGAGGAATGGAAGGAACGACCAAAGGGTTTTCCAAGGATTTCGCGAGAGATTCCAGGCGCGCCACGGCGCCGTCGTAGCCTTGAGAAGGGTCCTCGGTTTCCTCGAGCCGGGCCACGGGAACCAGCAGCGTGAGCGTGTGCCGGACATTGTCAAAGATGAGAAGCTCATCGGTCATGACGAAATGGCCGAGCGGGACTTCCGGTGGCAGCGCGTTGGCAATTTTTTCAAAAAAGGACACGGTTTCGTAGGCAATCCACCCCACAAGGCCGCCCCAGAATCGAGGAAGCCCGGGAACGGACACGGGCCGATACGGTGCCATGAGGCTTCGAAGAACCTGCAGAGGGTCTCCACCATGGGGCACAGCGCGGCGCATGCCGTTTTCCAGGATTTCCACATGATGGCGAAACAGACGCACGTGCCGGGAGGCAGACGCTCCCAGAAAGCTGTACCGGCCCCAGCGTTCCCCACCTTCCACACTTTCCAGAAGAAACACGGGGCGGCCGGGCTGGCGAATCTTGGCCAGGGCGGAGACGGGGGTTTCCGTGTCGGCCAGAATTTCGCAACACACGGGGACCAGGTTGCCTCGGCGAAACAAATCCTTGAATTCATTGCGGGTCGGAAAGAATCTCAGCTTCATTGCAAGAGGGCTCCGTGAAAGGTCAGCTTATGGCGGCAAGGCTCGGCGACAAATCGGCGCGCTCCAGTTCCGGGACTCGGGCAAAAAGCTGCGCCAATGGGGCAATTTCTTCGCATAGCCTTTGAAACTGCTCGGGATACAAGGACTGGGCCCCATCGCTCAGGGCCTCGTCCGGTCGGTGATGGACTTCGACCATGAGGCCGTTCGCCCCCACGGCCACGGCGGCGCGGCTCAGAGGAATGACTTGGTCGCGGCGGCCGCAGGCATGGCTGGGATCCACAAGGATAGGGAGATGGCTTTCCTTGCGCACCACGGGCACGGCGGAAAGGTCCAGGGTGTTGCGGCTGTGAGCGGTGAAAGTGCGAATGCCGCGTTCGCACAGAATGACGTGAGGGTTGCCGCCTTCCAGAATGTATTCGGCGGCCATGAGCCATTCTTCCAGAGTGGCGGCCATGCCGCGTTTGAGGAGCACCGGCTTGGAGGACTGGCCGGCGCGGCGAAGGAGGGTGAAGTTTTGCATGTTGCGCGCCCCGATCTGAACCACATCGGCGACCTCTTCCACTAAATCGTACACCGTGTGGTCCAGGGCTTCCGTGACAATGGGAAGCCCTGTTTCTTGGCGCACTCGATCGAGGATTTTCAGGGCTTTTTCTCCAAGCCCTTGAAACGCATACGGGGACGTGCGCGGCTTAAAAGCGCCGCCCCGAAACAGGTGCGCTCCGGCCCGCTTGACCTGCCGAGCGATGGTCAGGGCCTGCTCTTCGCTTTCCACGGCACACGGACCGGCGATGAGCACCAACGAGCCGTTGCCGATGCGCACATCGCCCACGGGAACAACGGTGTCCTGCGCATGAAATTCTCGGCTCACCAGCTTGTAAGGACGCGTCACCGGGATGGCTTCCTTGACCCCGGCTAGACTCAGGATCCAGTTGGGATCCACCGGGCCTCGATTGTGCAAAACCCCGATGGCCATGCGTTCTCCACCCTGAATGGGGCGGGCACTGTAGCCTCGCGCTTCAATGGCGCGCACCACCTGAGCGATGTCTTCTGCAGTGGCTCTCTTGTGCATGACAACAAGCATGACGGACACCTCCTGTGCCTGGGTTGAAACATGAGCTCGACCGTGAGTCGGCCGAAAAAAATAAAAGGCCGAGGGATGCAATCCCACGGCCTTGGGCTTCAAACAAAAAGACCGTGGGCCGGGTGGCCCACGGTCTTCACGATTTCTTCGATGCCGGTGGTCTAGAGCGACCCACCTCCGTCGGCGCACCCGTGCACACTGCACCACCACCAGCACCACCAAAAACCAACGCTATGCGAGGAAATTTGAGAGCCCACGGAGTATGCCTTTTGGTCTTAGAGTTTACTACACTTTGAAACGCCCTTTGCCTAAAGCGCGTGAGTGCACTTTGTCAAGAAAAATTTTTTCTCCAACGCTTAAAGCTTGGTGAGGGCCGCGCCCGGGCGATTCGCCAAACTTTCGAGAACCCCGGTGGTTCAAGCGGTCGGACACCCCGCGCCTTCCGCTGGCTCCATCGGTTCATTTAAAGCGCTGCCGTCGTCCCCCTTGCTTGGACGCCTCCTTGCCTCGGCCCCGTGAACGTCGTCCACGGGGTTTCAAAAAATCCACGCGAATAAACTCGTGGCGATTGACAAACCTGACGAACAACGGATGGATATTTAGTTCCCTTTGGACCACGGCCCGCACCTGTTCTGGCGTGGAAGACTTGCTGATGCCGTACTTGCGATAATCGTCCGTTTTAATGTAGAGAGCCATGGTCAGCCTCCCTATGCATGGAATCTCATGGATTGCAATGCTATTGTAACAATCGATTAAGGGTTGTCAAAAACCTTGCGGGAGCCCTGCACAAATCGATGGCACCATGGCGGCGGAGATTCTAGAAGGTCAAGTGGAACGCGTCACGTATGCCGGGGAAGAGGACGGCTACAGTGTGCTGCGCCTAAGGGTGCGCGGTCGCCGAGATCTGGTGACGGTGGTGGGCTCCTTTGTTTCGGTGACTCCGGGCGAAGTGCTCCGTCTTCACGGTTTCTGGAGGCGTCATCCCAAATACGGGCCACAGTTTCGAGTGGACCAGTACGAAATCCTGAGGCCCGATACCGTGCAAGGCATTTGCAAATATTTAGGTTCCGGGCTCATCAAGGGTATCGGCCCCGAGATGGCCAAGCGTATCGTCAAGGTTTTTGGCGCAGCGACGCTGGAAGTCATCGACCAGAAGCCAGAGCGGCTTCTTGAGGTTGAGGGCATCGGACCGAAGCGCCTGAGCGGCATCGTGAAAGCGTGGGATGATCAAAAAGAGATTCGCGAAGTCATGATCTTCTTGAAAACCCATGGAGTGAGCGCTTCCCATGCCACGCGCATCTTCAAGCAGTACGGAAAGGATTCCTTGACGGTGCTTCAAGAAAACCCGTATCGGCTGGCCATGGACGTCTCCGGCATCGGGTTTGTTACGGCTGACAAGATCGCTCGCAGCCTGGGATTCGACCGGGATTCGGTGCGGCGTGCCCAAGCGGGCCTGCATTACGTGCTGTTTAAAGCGGCTGACGACGGTCATGTGTGTCTACCTCGAGCGCAGCTTCTCAGGGATGCGGAGAAGCTTCTAGAAACTTCCGTTCAGGTTCTGGAACAAGGGCTGCAGGCTTTGGCGGCCGATGGCCGCGTGATTCTGGAACCTTTGTCCGATGCGGTGGCACGGGCTGTGGCGGACACGGAGGTCGTGTATCTTCGAGGCTACCATGTGGCGGAAACCCAAACGGCCGCTCGGCTGACCACAATCGGCGCATGGCCCAAACGATTTCCTTCGGCCAGCCTCGACAAGGTGCTCTCCGCCGTAACCTCCCAGCTGCCCTTTCCTCTGGCGCCGCTGCAGATGGAAGCCATTCGCAAGGCCTTGACAGAGAAGGTCATGGTCATCACCGGAGGTCCGGGCACGGGCAAGACCACGTTGGTTCGGGCCATTTGCGCCGCCTACAAGCGCATGGGAGCTCGCGTGGCCTTGGCCGCTCCCACGGGACGGGCGGCCAAGCGGTTGAGCGAAACCACGGGGCAGGAAGCGGCCACCGTTCATCGGCTTTTGGAATTCAGCCCGGCGGCCGGAGGATTTCAGCGCAACGAACAAAAACCGCTCACGGCCGATTGCCTCATTGTGGATGAAGCCTCCATGCTGGATGCTTTGCTGGCCCATCATCTGCTTAAGGCCGTGTCGTCCAGAACGACGGTCATCTTCGTTGGGGACGTGGATCAGTTGCCGTCCGTAGGTGCCGGCAACGTGCTCAAGGACATCATCGCCTCCGAGGCTTTTTCCGTGGTGCGTCTCACGGAAATCTTTCGGCAGGCGCAAAAAAGCCTCATCGTGGTGAACGCCCATCGCATTCGAGAAGGATCGTTTCCCATCTACGGAAGCACGCAGGGAGAAAGACTTTCGGATTTCTATTTCATTGAAAAAGACGATCCGGAAGACGTGCTGCGCCTTGTTGTGGAACTGTGCTCTCGGCGAATTCCAGGCCGATTTCACCTGGACCCCGTGGAGGATATCCAGGTCCTGAGCCCCATGCACCGAGGGGTTGTGGGAGCGCAGCATTTGAACGAAGTCCTGCAAAAGGCCTTGAATCCCAGAGGGCGCGCCGTGGAACGCGCCGGAAGAATCTACCGGGTGGGCGACAAGGTCATGCAGCTTCGGAACAACTACGACAAGGAAGTCTTTAACGGCGACATGGGCCGCATTGATGCCGTGGATGAAGAAAACCAGGAAATTCGCGTGCGCATGGACGGGCGGCTGGTGAGCTACGATTTCTCCGAACTGGATGAGATCACCCACGCCTATGCGGTGAGCGTCCATAAGTCACAGGGCAGTGAATACCCGGCGGTGGTGATCCCCTTGGTGACCCAGCACTACGTCATGCTCCAGCGTAACCTTCTTTACACCGCCGTCACCCGTGGCAGAAAGCTCGTGGTTCTGTTGGGATCCCGCAAGGCCTTGGCCATGGCCGTGCGCAACGACCGCCTGCAAAAGCGTTACACTCTGCTGGCCCATCGTCTCGCCGCACGCACTCCACCGTCCGTTTCGGTGTAAAATTACCTTTCTAATAACCCAAGAGACGGTGTCATGGACGCCTGAGCATCCAATGGGATCGGCCGAGACAAGGTCTCTGGACGTTTGTTTGATTCACGGCCGAAAGTGACGACCAAAGCTTACCAAAACAGCTTAAAACTGGATGATCTTCAAAAATGGTCCATTTGTGCGTGCTTAGCGAGAACATCGGCGGGACAACGGTACATTTGGCCTGTGCGGTTGAGAGGGAGAAGGAGAAAAGGGAGGGAGACTATGGGTTTTGTGAAGATTTATGAAAACGTGTTTCGTGGCACTTTTCCCGTTCAGGAAGGGGCCTTGGGTTCCCTTTTGGCGCGTTTTGGCCCGGCGCATGTGGTGGGACATCCCACATTTCGCAATGCGGAAAACATTGGCGCGCAATTGCGTCGTGGCATGGAAGCCGCTTTGGCCGCCTTTGGCGAAGAGCGCATCGCCTTTGTCATTTCCGACGGCACCTGCACTATGGATCGGCCGGACACGTCCACGCTGGATGCGGCTCTGGGCGCCGCCGCCCAATTCTTTCAGGATTTGGTTCCCTCTTTGCGCGCTCGACTTCTGGTGGCCGCGACACCGTACGACGGATACAAGGGAGATCGCACGCCGGGCAAAGGCAGCGCGCTCAAGCTTCTCTTTGACGAAACGGCCCACTGCTCCAGTATGCAGACCCTTATCCTTTTGGACGGCGATTTGAGAAACGACTTTCATCCATGGTTTCGAACCTTTGCCGCCGTCTTTGCCGAGCACCGGCAAAACTGGCAGCATCGGCCCTTCTTTATCACCGCACGCTACGCGCGCCACTTTGTGGACGCTTCTCTAACCCGTTTTATCGTGGGGCCCCTGACGACCCTTATGGGCTGCTACGTGCCGGGAGGCATTTCCGGGGACATTGTTCTGTCCGCCAAGGCCGTGCAGCATGAACGGGAGGCCGTCTGGGATGATGCCCGCCGCCGATACGGCACAGATATCGCCACCACCTTGGACAACATCGCCGATCCACAGACCGTGCTCTACGAAGTCTATCTGGGCGCGAAGCTCCATGACATTACCGATGAAGCCAAACTGAGCGTCATGCCCGGAGAAGTCATCGGATCCGCTCTCCATCGCCTCCTGCACTACGAGGACCGCGACGGCCGCATCTCCCGCCTCCTGGTTTCCCAGGATCCTTTGAAACGCCCCGTCGTCTGGGGGCCGGAAAAGACGGGCATCGCCTTCATCGACCCTGGGTATACCAACGTGTTTGATGTGGACCGGAAGCGCGAAACGCTGCTTGAGGGTTTCGCGCGACACGAAAAGGCCATGAAAGAGACCTTGAACCCGGAAACCTTTCGCGCGGTGGAGGATCGAGTCCACAGGCTGCGCGCCGCACCCTTTCACGACACCGCCCCGGTTCTTTTTCTGGACGTGACGCGCGATTTCTGGATTCGGCTTCTCTACGAAAGCCTTGGGCATCTTTTCGCCACCCGCCAGGTGGACGCCGTTAAGAGCTGCCTCAACTACCTCTACACGGCCGCCTTTTTGGAATTTTGCCGAGAAAAATTGGAGCACCTCGGGGCACGCACCTACGGTGCGGTGCGCGCCCTTCAAATGAGGCTAGGTGTCGCGCCCGAAAAGGCCGAGAGGTTTTACCGGGAAGAAGTGGACGCCGTGGTGGACGCCATGGCCTTGTCTTTTTACCGAGGAAGACGGGCCATCGTGGAGGAAATCAGGCGGCGTACTTCTGCTTTTCCTGTTCCACCACGTTGATGATGTCGTAGATGATTCCCGGCACCTTGCGAATGACGCGGTCCCAGGACACGGTTTGCGGGGTTTCAAAGAGCTGTGTGCGCGCGTTTTGGGCGCATTCATGAATGGTTTGAAGGAGTCCAGAGGCCACGTAGGGCTGAAACGCCGGTTGACTTCCCACAAAGGACGCGAAGCGCTCGGCTATTCGATACGGTGACAGCAGCAGATCTCCAGCATACAAGATGGCGTTCTTGAACACGCCGTGCACCATGGCTTCTTCCCGGTCCGGATCGTAGTCCAGGCTGCAAAAGGCGGCATTGTCCGCATACATCTTGATCAAGTTGTCGGCGACGTTGAGGTATGTGAGCGTCAGATCCCGAATGAAATGATCGGAGATTTCCAGGCCCTCTTCAATCACCAAGGCGCTGAGCAGGGTGGTGACAATGTCAATGGCCATCTTGTGCAGGCCCTGGTCCTTATCGTCGGGCGAAAGGGGCTGGTGCTTGTGGTCAAAGGCTTCGTGGGAAATTTCCACCTGCGCGATGTTGTTGGCCTTTCGGTAAACTTCAATGAGCGTAAAAATTTCCACACCCCAGTTCATGGCAAAGTGCATGCGCTTCAAGAGATTGATGTCAAAGACCACTTCGCCCGAAAGCTGGTAATTGAAGGTCAGAAGAAAATCCACGAGGCGCAGCACCTTTTCTTCCTGGCTTTCGGTGAACTTGCGCTTGAGGGCGATGAGTAAAGGGTCCAGAAGCAGGCGTTTGACGCGGCCGTAAAGAACGCCGTTTTTCAGCCGAGCGTAAAAAGCCTTGGAAAACTGATAATTAAGAACCTGCACGGGATAAATAAGCCGATCCAGTTGATCGCAGGTGAAAGTGCGGATATCCGCGTCCAGCAGAGCCACCGTTTGGGCCCCCAAAGCCAGGGCGATGCCAAAGGACAAGAACATGTTGCGGCCTTTGCCGCGCACATTCAAAGCAAAGCCGGCCTGAGACAACTGGTCGTAGATGCCTGAAAACCCGGGGCCGTCATTGTGCACAATGAGGCTGTTGTGCAGCTTTCGGTCCTGAACCATGGCCGACAGTTCGCGCGCTTCCTTTTCCGTGGCGGCATCGAGCCCAAAAAGAATGCGGGAGATGTATGGCGCGCCCTGAAGTTCATTGAGCATATTTTCAAAAACCGGCCGATTTTCTGGGTCCGTGAATTCGCTTGCCAGTAAAGGGATGACCAGAACGGTTTTTTTCCATCGCGAATGGTGAATGAGTTCTTCCTTCAGTCGAGTGTTGCCCGACGTGAGCAAGTAAAAGGTTGTGATTTTGGTGTGCTTTTGCGCAAAGTTGGACATGGCGAACTCCTTTGCCACAGATCATTCTTTCCCCAGTGCCTGCACCAGGGCGTCAAACCGCATCGTGCGAGGCCCATTCCACGGAAAATCCTGTAAGTGAGCCGTGACACCGGGCATGAACAGCACCGTTTGCAGGCCGTGGATTTGAGCGGCTTCCATGTCGTTGACCGGGTCGTTGCCCACCATGAGCACGACCTCAGGGTCGAGACCGAAGCGCCGAGCACGCGTGGCGATGAGGCGAAAGAAATGAGGGTCCGGCTTAGCAAAACCCAGTTCGTAGGAAAAAAACGTCCACCGCTCATCAAAAACGGCATGCAACGGGGTGCCCAAAGCATACTCCAAAATGGGTCGCGTGTAAAACTGGGCATTGGACGCCAATCCCAGAAGGAAACCCTGGCCGTGCAGGGTTCTGAGAGTTTCCACAGCCCCTTCAAAGGGAGAGACGGGATTGGCCACAAGTTCCCGGTACATGGCCACATCCATGGGATGGGGGGGCGGGTCCGGGGGGTCGGCAACGTTTTCCAGCAGCGTTTTCCAGATGTGTTCCACGAGAACTTCCGGTCTGCTGATGCCCAATGAGCGGCCGTGTTCATGTTCTTTGGCGATGGCTTGATAGAAATTTTCGGCCCACGTGTTGCCAACTTCTTCCGAGTAGCCGAAAAACAGCGCCGTCTTAACGAAACTTTCTTGAGCCAGGCGACGCCGCACCTGATCTTCCAGATCTCCATGGCGTGCGGCCAACAGCGTGCCGTAGACGTCGAATAAAATGACTCGAGGCGTGGGGTCGAAGTGTGGCACAGAACCGCATTCCGGCGTCGGGTACGGCGTCTGTGACACATGGGCTTTTAGCCATGCCCGCCACCGCTTCATCGCCAACCTCCAAACAAAGGTCTTTGATATAGAGGGTCAAAAAAAAGCCTCGCCACGCATGGGCCCAGATCTGGGCATCGGTCTGTAGTGGTGAAGGGGTGTGTTTTCACGTCGCTTTTCGGGTGCTTTTCCGTTTGGCCGGCCTTTTCGTTTTCGCCCCGATGGTACGAAGCGTTCAAGCCCGGCTGTCTCCAGAGCCTTTCAAACGCCGTCTTCAGGCGATGGGCATGGGCCGTGGGGCCGAATTGGGCAAAAAAGGAAGCCAGGGTCGCCTCGTTCACCCGAACGGGTGTCAAAACGTGTTGAAAATTTTCCTTTAAAGCCCCTTCCACCGCCATCTTCAGAAGGTCCCTTTGTGCAGCCCAATCCAGCAAGCCAAAGTCCACAGTGGGTTGGCCGTAAAGGACCTCCAGCCGTGACACAAATTGGTCCATATCGTCCTTGGAAAGAGTCGGAACCATGTGCCGGTAACCTTCGGCGAAGCGAAGGCCTTGGGTTTGCAATCGGGAACGATGCGAGGCGTCCAGTGGAACAGGCAGCGCGTCGTAAAGCGGCTCCGTGGGAAAGCCGACTTTGGCAAAATCGGCGGTGACATCAGCAAGGTTGCGCCCAATCAGAGGCCGCCCCAGCAGAGGCCCCTCCAGAAAGGCAAAACCGAAGCCCTCCATCAAGGATGTGGTCATCACGGCGTCGCTCCACGCCATAAGCTCTTCAAAGGAAAAGGCGGTGCCCACGAGTTCGGTTCCAAACCCGATGACACTGGGCAGCCGATTTGCACGGGCACATTTTTTGACGGCTTCCGCGTAGGGTTTTTCCTGCGCCGATGTGGCGTCCAACGTGATGAGCACCTGCGGCTTTTGGGGGTGAATGACGGCGAGGAATAGGGCTTCCAGCACATTCTTTCGACGAATCAACCGCACGGGCAAAAGCCATTGCGGTCGCCCCGGATCAAAGACATAGTCCTGTTCAAAAGCATACCGGCGTAAGGCGGAAGCCACGGCCTGCTTTCTAGCAGGCGTCAGGACGGGCGAAAATTCGCCGGAAGGAATGACCACATTGGGAAGCCAGAAGACGCGCTGAGGAGAAAGCCCGCAGGAGAGCAACCTCTGTCTGTCTGTGGTGTTAAGCACCGCGTAAGCCGTGTTGGGCGAAGTGGGATAAAAATCCGTAAGACCTCCGTCTTGCCAACAGCGGTGGAGCCGAACCATGTTTTCCACACGCCCGCATTCAGGAAAGTCGTGAATGTGATAAAGAAAGCGATGTGGAAGGCCTTCCGTCCAGGCTTTTTCAGCCGCTTCTTTCCACGCGGCGGTCACCGCAGGATTCTTGCCTAAGGTGGGGTTGTGCAGCCAAAAAAGGGCCGATTCACCGCCCCAGGTCAACATGGTGTCGCGCAGCGCCGTGACGTCCTTTCTAAAGGCTTTTTCGTCAGGCCAGGGTGCGTCTCGATAATCTAGACGCTCGTCCACAATCACTTCTACATCAGAAACCCATGTTTTAATGGTGCGCGCAAAACTTCGTACACCGTCCAAGCGCCCGACGCTGAGCACCAGTCTGCGCTCAGCGAGCCATCCTTGCTGGGACAGGCATTGCAAGCTTCTGAGCAGGGCTGTGCGCACGCCGCCCCGAAGCAGATGATAATGAAAGAGCACCAGGTTTTGAGGATCTGTCATTTTGAGCCGTCCTTGCTTTTTGTTTCAAGTATGTGCACAATTCGCTTAATGTTGCAACCTCTCGGGGGGAGTTTTTCATGGCTATTCATATCGGGTTCGTGTCCACACGATTTACGGGCGCCGACGGTGTCACCATGGAAGCAGGCAAGTGGTCGGATATCTTGAAGGAAGCCGGGCATGAATGTTTCTGGTGGGGCGGTGAGGTGCATCGGGACCCTTCCCACGCCATGGTGGTGTCGGAGGCGCATTTTTTGCATCCGGAAAACCAGAAGATTCAGGCCAAGGCCTTTGGCCGTGAGATGCGTTCCCATGAGTTGACTCAAAGGATTCACGACTACCGAGCGGTGCTCAAGGAAAAACTTGTCGACTTTCTTCAAACCTTTGACATTCAACTGCTCATTGTGGAAAACGCCTTGGCCAGTCCCATGCACATTCCCCTCGCCTTGGCTTTAACCGAGCTCATTGCCGAAAGGAAAATTCCCACCATTGCTCATCACCACGAATTTTATTGGGAACAGAGCCGCTGTGCGGTTAACTGTGTGCAAGATTTTCTTTACATGGCTTTTCCGCCGGTCTTGCCCACCATTCAGCACGTGGTCATCAGTTCGGCGGCCCACGAAGCCTTGGCCCATCGAAGAGGGGTGTCTTCGATTATCATTCCCAACGTGCTGGATTTTGAGCATCCGCCTCAGCCCAACGCGGAAAAGGCGAACCGGCTGCGCGGCATGATCGGCCTGGATTTCGAAGGCAAACTCATTGTGCAGCCCACCCGCATCATTCGGCGCAAAGGCATCGAACACGCCGTGGAGATTACCGCGGCGCTCAAGGACATGGGTTACCAGCTGCTCATCACGCACCAGGCCGGGGAAGGCGATGCGGATTATGCCGCCTGGTTACAGGCTCAGGCTCAAGAACACGGCGTGTCCTTGTATTTTTTGGGCACTCATGTGGTGGATCCCTGGGTGGAGGTGAAATCACCCGAGAACCCCATCACCCTGTGGGATATTTATCCCCACGCGGAACTCATTACCTACCCGAGCCTCTATGAAGGGTTTGGGAACGCCTTTCTGGAAGCCATTTATTTTCGAAAGCCTCTGGTGGTGAACCGCTACGCCACCTTTGTGCGAGACATCGAACCCTTGGGCTTTGATCTTTTGATCATGGACGGGTATGTGAGCCGTCGGCTCATCGCCAAGATCCGCGAGGTTCTGCAGTTCGCGGAGCGGCGAGAAGCCATGGTGGAACACAATTACGCTTTGGCCAAGAGCCATTTTTCTTACGAAGTGCTTCGGCGTCGGTTGAACTTTCTGCTCATGAACTTCTTCGGCCTGGGGGTCTAAATGGATTCTGTACCTTTGCGCGAACGCCTTATTTTCGCTTTGGATCTGCCGTCGCCTGAAGATGCCAAGGCCTGGGTGGAACGGCTGGAGGATCAGGTACGCTTTTTCAAGGTAGGTTTTGAACTGTTCCTCGCGGGCGGTTTTCCCATCGTGGAATGGATACAGAACCGGGGCGCCAAGGTCTTTTTGGACCTGAAATTATTCGATGTGCCTGAGACGGTGCGGCGCGCCACGGCGCAGATCGCCAAGCGGCACGTGGCGCTGACAACGGTGCACGGTAACGACGCCATGCTCAAAGCCGCCGTGGACGCCAAAGGGCCCGTAAAGATTTTGGCCGTCACCGCCTTGACCAGCCTGGATCAGGGCGATCTTCATGACCTGGGCTTTCACTGCACCGTGGAGGATTTGGTGCTGTCCAGGGCGAGAAGAGCTTTGGCCCTGGGCTGCGACGGGCTTATTTCTTCGGGCCTGGAAATTCCCCGCGTGCGCCGTGAAGTGAAGGACGGTCTTTTATTGGTGGTGCCCGGTATTCGTCCGGTGGCCAACGTGGATGATCAAAAAAGAACCGTGGACCCGCGCCAGGCCTTCGCTTCGGGTGCGGATCACATTGTGGTGGGACGTCCCATTCGGAATGCGGCGCACCCGGAACGGTTGGTGGAAGAGATTTTGGAGCAGATTGAAAAGGGACTTAGGGAACGTGCGCGGATTTTAGCCGACGAATAGGAAAGACGACCCATGCCCACCATTTTGGACGTGAAAGCGTTTTTGGCCCAGCACGGCATAGAAGTCTGGGAATTTGACCAGCCCACTCCCACGTCGGAGGCGGCGGCCAAAGCCGTGGGATGCACGGTGGCGGAAATCGCCAAGACCATTCTCTTTCTGGTGGGAGATCAACCCGTGGTGGTGGTCACCTGCGGAGACCGCCGCATCAAGGGTTCCCGCCTGAAGCAAGCTGTCGGCCTGAAGGGTAAGGTGCGCTTGCCGGGCGAAGATGAGGTGGTGCGCCACACAGGGTACGCTCCAGGAGGTGTCTGCCCGTTTCTTTTGCCTTCCTCCGTCACCGTCCTTATCGATACGTCCATGCGTCGGTTTCCGCGCGTCTACGCAGCCGCGGGCAATGACCATTCCGCCGTGCCCATCACCGTGGATCATCTTTTGACGATCACCGGCGGCATGGAAGCCGCTGTTTCGGATGCTCCAGAGGACAACGACAAGGATTTCCGCAAACACTAACCCGTTGCACACACCCCGTCCAAGAGGGGGAATTCTAAAACGCCTCGGTATACCGGGGCTTTGTGTGTGGGTCATTCTGGGAATTCTTTCCCAGAGCGGGGTCGCTCAGGAACCCTCACACCGGTTCCGGGTAGCCCGCAACGGCGTGCCGCCTTGGACGCTTTCAAAGACGCGATCAAGGTGTCTTCATCAGCAGCACAATCCCGGATTTCCATACCTTCGGGATGACGCGTTGGTCGCCTCAAACGAGGTAGATCGGCACTGAAGTCCGTTTCCCGGGCGTAAATCCACTGGAATAGATAGCACGGCAAGGTTATTTCCTCCACGTGCCGGCAACCTTGGCCTCATCGGTTCCGGCGTCCTAGCTTGCCGTGGGCTTTTTCGGTTTCGGTTCCGCGCCGCCGGTCAGGTCGGTGTGGCATAGGAGACGACGTTTTCCGGCGGTCTGGATCTTTGCGAAGAGGTCATACGTCAGGGGGGTGGAACTGTAAATTTTCGGTCTCGATCACGGCTGTTCTTCTTTGCGCCGGCGAAACCGGTGAGGTGGGGTGTATGAAAGAGTCATACGTCGAAGGGCAAGCCCTCCACAATGGCCTCGAGTCATGCGCCAATGTTCGCGAGGGCGAAGGTGAAGCGTGGACAGGGGTACCTGCTGGATGGATATGGAGCCTTCAAAGACCCTCCCTTCAGGGTGCCGACCCGGTAGGAGAATGGGGAAGGCCGCAAACGAGGCGATAGTGGTCCCTCCACGAGCACGAAGGCGGAAACGGCGGGAATAGCCAAAGGAACGCCTGAGGTCCCGACGAGAGGAGCGTTCCGCGGTGACTCAAAGTCTCGCTTCTCTCGTTTATCTGCCGGAAGCACTGGCGATGTGTTGCTCTAATGCGGTGGTCATACGAATGGGTTTTTGATCTGAAAACACTTGATACTTGTTTCCCTTGTGCAATAAACTCAACAGAACTGAATTGAAGTCAAGCCCCCATCGGGTGTGTGAAAATCCACACATGCCCGGCTGATGGGGCTCGAACAAGAAATGCCGAAACAGAGCTGAAAACAGAATTGGTCGTTTTAACTGCCAGCGAAATCGAAGAACTTCTCATGGCACATGTCGAAACCATCAGGCGGATGACTCGACGGGGAAACATTTCTGGGTGAGGTGGGGAAGCATGGGCGTTTTCCCATAGAGGTGCTGATTCAATGGTCATGCCGGAAACAAGCGGGTCCTGACCCTTGACCAAACAATCAATCCTGCAGGGGAGACATGCAATGCAGCAAACCACTGAAAATCGCCTTTCCACAGGTATAAAGGGGCTGGATGAAATATTGGCGGGCGGGCTTTTGCCTGGACGCGCCTACCTGTTGCACGGCGGGCCCGGAACCGGCAAAACCACCCTTGGGCTCCATTTTCTGGTTGCAGGTGCGGCTCAAGGGGAAAGAGCCCTGTTTATCACCCTGGAGGAATGGGAGACGTCTCTGCGCAAAAATGCCGCGGCGGTGGGACTGGATCTGTCAGGGATTGATTTTCTCGACATAAGCCCCGGTCCCGAATATTTTTGCCGGGTGCAGACCTATGATATTTTCGCGCCGGCCGAAGTGGAACGTGAACCGCTCACCGAGACGATCACCGAAGCCGTCGAACGAATTCATCCCGTGCGGGTGTTTATTGATTCCCTGACCCAGTTTCGTTACCTGTCTTCCGATGTGTTCCAGTTCCGCAAACAGGTATTGTCGTTCCTTCAGTTCCTGACCCAGCAGGGGGCCACCGTGGTCTTTACCTCGGAGTACAGCCCTGACCATCCGGACGATGATTTGCAGTTCATGGCCGACGGCATAATTGAGCTTGACTGCGAAGAGGGCGGCCGCAGTGTGAGCATAAGAAAATTCCGGGGATCAAGCTTCAAGGGCGGCAAACATTCCATGGTGTTGACCAGCCGAGGCATGGCGGTTTTCCCCCGCTTGATACCGGAAGAACACGGCCGGGAGTTCCTAGCGGAAGCCATTTCCACCGAAATTCCGGAACTGGACGCGCTGATGCACGGGGGTGTGGAGCGCGGCACGATTTCCATCATCACCGGACCGAGCGGCGTCGGAAAAACCACGCTGGGAATCCTGTTCATGAAGGAAGCGGCCCGCAGAGGCGAGCGTTCCGTGATGTATTCCTTTGAAGAGAGCCTGGAACCCCTGATTCACCGATCCGAGGCGGTCAAGATTCCGGTTCGCAGCATGCTGGAAAAAGGCACCCTTTCCGTCGTCCAAGTGGAGCCGCTGCGGTATACCTCCAACGAATTTGCCTGGATGGTCCGCCGGGAAGTGGAAGAAAAGAACGCCAGGATTGTGATGATCGACAGTCTTTCGGGCTACAGGCTGTCGTTGCGGGGTGGAGACCTGGTCAGTCATCTCCATGCCCTGTGTAAATATCTCAGCAACATGGGCGTCACCGTGTTCCTGATCAATGAGGTGGAAGCCATTACCGGTGATTTCAAACCAACAGAGTTGGGTATCAGCTATCTTGCGGACAATATCGTGATTTTGCGGTACCTGGAGATGGCAGGCGAGCTGCGCAAGGCCATCGGCGTTCTCAAAAAACGGTTGAGCGACTTTGAAAAGACCCTGCGGGAATTCGAGATCACCGGTTCGGGTGTCAAGGTGGGCCCGCCTTTGCGCCGTTTGCGCGGCATTCTGACCGGTGTGCCGAACTGGGTGAAAGGGGAGGAAGAAAAATAACACCTGATGCGAAAAAACTGTTAATCGTGGGCGCCAACCCGCGAAACCAGGAGCTGCTGTCGGCGTTTGTTCAGCGGATGGGGTATGAGGCGGTGCGGGCCGATGACCTCGACGCGGTGGACGACATCTTGGATCATCGACTAAATATAAAGATTGCGCTGGTCGATGTCACGGGATTTGACCAAGGCGTCTGGCAGCGATGCGCTAGGCTCCATGGACAGGGTATTCCCTTGCTGGTCATCTCGCCCAAACAGAGCGCGGCCATCCGAAAAATGAGCTTTTCCCACGGCGCGCAAGCCGTATTGGTAAAACCGCTGGGAATGCGTGAACTTGCCGACATGATTCATGGCTTCATGCAAGCGTGAATAGCTTTTCCATCAAGGGGGAAAGATAATATGGAGACCATCCTCCTTTTAATAAGCAAGGACCGTGACAGGCAGCTGCTGGAAGACTATCTGGCCGACAAATATCACATCGTTGCCTCTGATCACATCGACGTGCTCAACACCGCCTTTGATCTGTGCCTGCTGGACGGTATCTATCTCAAGAGACTAAGAGACAGCCTCCAGGTACGTAGAGAATCTGAAAAAGGGGTTTTCCTGCCGATATTGCTGGTGACCGCCAAACAAGATATTGGCATGCTGACATCGAGGATTTGGCAGATCATCGATGACGTCATATCCACCCCCATCGAGAAAGGTGAGCTGCACGCCCGTATCGAGGTGCTGCTACGCGCCAGGCGCCTTTCCCTGGAACTGAGAGCGGTGCAGGACGCAGAGTTACAGCGGTCCCGGCGGGCGCTCTCTGAAAGCGAGGAACTGCAAAAGGCCATCGTGGCCTGTTCGCCGCTGGCCACATACTCCCTGGATAAAAAGGGAAATGTCCTGTCCTGGAATCCGGCGGCGGAAGCCATGTTCGGCTGGCAGGCCCGAGAGGTGATCGGCAAGCCTTTGCCCATTGTGCCCGCGGAAAAACAATCCGAATTTCAATCGTTGATGCGGCGCATTCTGGAAGGCGAATCGATTTCCGGCATGGAGCTGGTTCGACAACGCAAAGACGGCTCTTTCCTGGAGTGCAGTCTTTCAGGAGCGCCGATCCGTGATTCCCAAGGTGGCATCGTGGGTATCATGGCGACCATGGAAGACATCACCGAACGGAAGCGGACGGAAAGAGCGCTCATGGAAAGCGAGAGCCGATTCCGCAGCCTGTTTAAGAACAATCATGCGGTGATGCTGCTCATTGATCCCGGCGACGGGGCCATTGTGGACGCAAATCCCGCAGCCTGCAGCTATTATGGCTGGTCGAAGGACCAAATCACCCGTATGAACATCGCTGACATTAATACCTTGTCGCCTGAACAAATACACGAAGAAATGAATCGGGCCAAGACCCAGCAGCGCCATCATTTTGAGTTCCGGCATCGCTTGGCGGACGGCACCGTGCGGGATGTGGAGGTCTACAGCGGGCCGATTCACGTATCGGGCCGCGTTCTTCTTTATTCGCTCGTATTCGACGTCACAGAACGCAAGGCCGCCGAACAGGCCCGTCTTGCCAGCGAAGCACGCTTCAGATTGCTTGTGGAAAACGCACCGGACGGCGTTTTCGTCCAGACCCAAGGGCGATTCGCGTACCTTAATCGCGCAGCGACCCGGATTTTTGGTGGCAGGGAAGCCGGTGAACTATTGGGGATGCCCATCGTCGACTATTTTCATCCCGATTGCCGGGAGTTCATTCGTGAACAAATTCAGCTCCTCAACCGGGACAAGATCCCCGTTCCCATGCACCATGTAACCGTTTTGCATAAGGACGGAACGGCTGTGGATATCGAAGCCTCCGCCGTCCCAATGCATTATGAGGGGCATGACGGTGCACTGGTTTTCGTGAGGGATATTTCGGAAAGAATAAAATCGGAAAAGCAGCGCCAGGAACTGGAAGCTCAACTGCATCAAGCCCAAAAAATGGAGTCTATAGGTCGCCTTGCCGGCGGAGTGGCCCACGACTACAACAATATCCTCAGCGTTATCCTCGGGTTCACCGAGCTGGCTCTTAGAAAGGTCAAACCGGGAGACCCGTTGCGTGACGATCTTAACAAGATCTATGCGGCGGCTGAACGCTCCAGGGACATAACTCGGAAGTTATTGACCTTTGCAAGAAAGGAAATCATTGCGCCTAAGGTGTTGGATCTGAATGTTACCGTTGAAAGCATGCTGAAAATCTTGCGCAAACTCATCGGCGAGGACATCGAGCTGACATGGCGACCGGGTGTCCATCTCTGGCCTGTGAAAATGGATCCATCTCAAGTTGATCAGATTCTTGCTAATCTGTGTGTCAATGCCCGCGACGCCATCGCCGACGTGGGGAAAATTACCATTGAAACGGGAAATGTGAGCTTCGACCAGGACTATTGCAATAGGCATGCGGGCTTCTCACCTGGGGATTTTGTCTTTTTGGCCGTCAGTGATGACGGCTGCGGCATGGATGCTGCGACACTGGAAAATATTTTTGAACCGTTTTTCACCACCAAGGGTGTCGGTAAGGGAACGGGATTGGGCCTTGCCACGGTCTATGGTATTGTCAAGCAGAATGACGGTTTCATCAATGTGTACAGTGAGCCGGGTCACGGGACGACGTTCAAGATCTATTTTCCCCGGGCCACCGGTGACATCACGGAAAACCGTCCTGCCGATGCAGAAAAAATACCTGAGGGCAAGGGTGAAACGATATTGGTGGTTGAAGATGATGCATCGATCCTGGCATATGTTGAAGAACTTCTAACCAGCATCAACTATAAGGTATTGAAAGCGGAGACCCCTTCAGATGCCTTGCAAAAAGCGAGAACCCATGCCACCGAACTTTCACTGTTGATGACCGACGTCATCATGCCCGAAATGAATGGCCGCGAACTGGCGCAGCAACTGCTGACGATTTGCCCGAAGATCAAATGTCTCTACATGTCCGGATACACCGCTGACATCATAGCTCAACGTGGTGTTCTGACCACGGGCATTCAATTCATACAGAAACCATTCTCAGCTAGAGAGCTGGCCGTCAAGGTCAGGGCGGCCCTGGAGCATAGCCAAAAGATCTAAGCTAATCTTTTGAAACTGTTCCCGTTTCGTTTCTGTCCTTGTAGCCGTGCAGCGTGTCGGCAACGACCACGGCCCCGGCGGCGCCTTCGATGGTTGTTTTCTGCTTCAGAATGAGCTTTTGTTTGGACTCGTCGGAAGCCCTTTTCTTGACCGACTCGGCCATGTCGCCACCGGCCTTCTTCTGCAGCTCGGCGACCTGGGCTTGAAGGTGCCGGTTTTCGTTTTCTAGGTCGGCAACGCGAAAGGTATCGCCTTCCTGCTGGGCTGGTTTCTTCTTGGCCGCTTCGACGGCCGGTTCATCGGTGGGTTTGTTTTTGTTTTCCATTGTGGAATTTCCTTCGGGTTGGGATTGGTCGGGCTGGCTCACATGGGACGCCAATCGAAGAATCCTGGTGTTCCCGTCCGCGCCTTTGCGGTCGAGCAGTTCCAGTCCGGTGAAAGTGACGCCGTGCAGGAATGTCGAAAACGGGTGGGTCGCCCACATCACGGCCCTTGAATGTGCATGGGTGGGTGCAGCAGTCGGCCTTGTTCTGGAAGCGGTTGCGCCAGACCGTGCCTTGGCCGTCGTGATCATCGCATACCATAAAGATCTGGGAAATGACCCCGCGCTTCATCAGCTTGTAGGCCAGCGGGGGCTCGCAGACGTGCAGCCCGGCGACACATTCCACGAGGCCGCCGTGATCGTCCTTCAGGTAGTCGGCGACGACGATGTCGTTGAACTCCTGCGAGCGTTGCAGATCGACCTTCTTGTTCGCGGCCATCATGGACCGACTGGACAAATCCTCGGCGGTGAAGTGATGGCCATTCTTGTTGGTCCCGGGGCGGCAGAGCGCGAAGCTGAACTGGGGGGCGCCCGCCGATACGACACCCATGGCCTCGGTCCTGAGCGTGTCGGGATCGAGCGTCAGCGCCGCATCTATGGCGAGCCGTTCCATCAATCTCCCGCCCTGTGTGCTGCGCTCTCCGTGAGTTGCGGGGAGCGATCCGCGGTGACTTACCGGGGGCCGCAGCGATGTCTCGGAGAGTGACGGCGACTTTGAGCGGGCAGGGTGGAGGCGGACCAAAGCGGCTGTGCGGCAGACGACGAGGGGTGGGTCCTCGTCGGCCTCGGCAATCTCCGAGAAGACCCCGTCGAAGGAAGAACGGGACGGCCGGTAGTCTTCGATAAAGTGCGCCGGATTTCAGGTGACACGGAAACCCCGAGGTCAGCATTTGATAAAGTCAGCCTGCCTGTGGTAGGTGAATCAAGATGATTTGACGTGCGAGTGGACGTGTTTGAAAGAAAGATCGTTTGTTGATCGTCACGTCCTCGGTCGGGAAGGGGGTGGCCGGGGGAAGTCGTCCGCGCCTGGAAGCCCAAGCGACTTCCTGTCGTTATAACCCACGATGAAATGAAAGCCATGCTGACGAACCTGTTCGGCCATAGGTGGCTCATGGCCTCGATGATGCGCAGCGGCAAGGGGGCGAAAGACCGCATCACCAGGCTCCCCAAGTCGCTCAAAGTCCCATTGCAAATGCTTTTTAAAACCGTCAAAGAAATCACGAGGGCGACCTGGCCGACGGTTGGGGCCACCTCCTCCTGCCAGACGCCCTCGGCTCTAAATACCTCAACGCGCCGCGGGAATGGCGCCGGCAATGGGTCTTTGGGCAGGAAGAAGCCAAAGACGTGCGAAGAAGGACACCATCGCGTTCACGAATCACTCATCCAGAAGGCGATCATTGGCGCGGTGAAAATGGCCGACCTGGCGAAGCGGGTCACCTGCCACACATTGCGTTCTTCCTTCGCCACGCAGCTCATAGAAAGCGGTGACGGCAGCAGGACCGTTCAGGAACTTCTCGGTCACAAGGACGTCAAGACCGCGATGATGCACACACCCATGTCCTGAACCGGGGCGCCCAAAGGGTCCAAAATCCGGCGGGCAATTCGTAGAGGAGGAGCGATGGTGTCTTATATACAAACCATATCCCCCCTCGTGTTCTGTGCAAAACATGGTCTAATCTTTTACAAACGCGGGTGTTGCGAGAGAAATGCAGGCGGGGTGTTATACTGCGATGTCGTGACCCAAAAATGTTATGAGAAAATCATATAACCACTGTTGGCAAAAGTGATATGAATGGCAAAAAAACCAGAAATGAACTACAGCCGAAAAAGTTTGGCACCTTTGGCGGCGTTTTTACGCCAAGTCTACTGACGATTCTTGGCGTCATCATGTTCCTGCGTTTTTCAACAGTCGTAGGATATGCCGGTGCATGGAATGCGCTCTTGATTCTATTCATCGCCAAGGCAATCTCTTTGATCACAGGCCTATCCGTCGCTTCCATAGCCACCAACATGCGTGTCAAGGGCGGCGGCCCCTACTATTTGATCAGCCGCAGTCTCGGCGTGGAGTTTGGTAGCGTCATCGCCACCTTTTTCTTCATTGCGCAAGCTGTTGCGGTCGCACTTTATGTGGCTGGTTTTACAGAAGCCGTTTTTTCCGCTTTTCCCAATCTAGAGCTTTCCTTCAGAGCCTTTGCCACACTCACCAATATTGTTGTTTTTGTCAGTGTCTATATCGGTGCTGGTTGGACGATTAGACTTCAGTACGGCATTCTCGGCATCTTGATCTTGTCTGTTCTGTCTTTTTTTATAGGAGCGGGTAAAGGCTTTTCTTTCGAGAACCTCAGCAGTAATTTAGCACCACAGTGGTCGCCACAATTTTCGTTTTTTGCGGTTTTTGCGCTTTTTTTTCCGGCTGTTACGGGCATCATGGCCGGGGTCAACATGTCTGGTGACTTGAAGGACCCGGCCCGCTCAATTCCCCGCGGAACATTTGCCGCCATTGGCGTTTCGGGGCTTATTTATGCTGCCTTGATCGTGGTGTTTGCTGCGGTTGTCCCTCGGGCGGAGCTGCTCGGCGAAGGATTCGTTATGAAGGATTATGCTTTTTCGCCGACTCTCGTTTACGCCGGCGTGTTTTGTGCCACGCTCTCCTCGGCTTTGGGCAGCATGATGGGCGCGCCGCGTATTCTTCAAGCTTTTGCCCGTGACAACATTTTCAAAAGGCTCCGCTGGTTTGGTCAAGGCAGCGGAGCATCCGGGGAACCCCGGCGCGCTGTCGTGCTGACATTCTTAATTGCGCAGATCGGTATTGTGGCAGGGGATCTCGACACCATTGCTCCTGTTATCACCATGTTCTTTTTGATGACCTATGCCACGGTCAATTTGGCTTGTTTTTACGAAGGGCGTTCACACAATCCCAGCTTCCGGCCCACGTTCCGCTTTAACCATTGGTCCATAGCCATCATTGGCGTCATTGGTTGCGTCAGCGTCATGTTTTTCATCAACGCTCTCTGGGCTTCAGTGGCTTTAGTTCTAGGGGGGCTTTTTTACTTTTTTATTACGCGTTCGGAAATTAACGTGAAGTGGGGCGATATTCATGGCGGTATTGCCTTCCAGATTGCGCGCAGTGCTCTGTTGCGTCTGGAGCGTGAGCATTATCACTCGAAGAATTGGAGGCCTTCAATTCTCGCCCTCGCCGGCAGCGCGTCCAGCCGTTTGCATCTGGTGGAATACGCCCGCTGGTTTACCGCGGACAGCGGTATTGTGATGCTGGGTCACATCATCAAAGGGGATGTGGAGCAGCTTCATAAACGACGGCATGAAGCGGAAAATATTTTGCGCAAGTTCATTCTTAAGGAACAGCTTCCCGCCTTTCCCGTTGCCATTGTCGAAGAAGATCTGCATGCCGCTGTCAAAGCCCTTATTCAGTGCCATGGAATCGGCAGAATAAAGCCTAACACAATCATGCTTGAATGGAGCGACGACCCAGAAAAGGCTGAGGACTTCTGGGAGACGATAGCCACGATCAAAGAAATGGAGCGCAGCCTCATTATCGTGGCTACGGAGCAGGAAGGTGAGAAAACTCACATACCCGAGGGATTTATCAATATCTGGTGGGATTCAGCTCAAAATGTCGAATTGATGCTGCTGCTGTCTTTTATGCTCAAGAAAAACCGTGAATGGCGAGATCATTCGATTCGAATTATTCGCCCCGTCCCGTTCAAAGCTGATGTTGACAACATCAAAAAGGAGATATCTGAAATGCTCGCCAAAGGCCGCATTGAAGCCGACATTTTTATCGTGCCGGCCGAGGATCCATTCGAAGCCGTGCGGACACACATGCATCCCTCTGCCTTGCTTTTCAGCGGATTAAGGCTTGGAAACGGTGAAGATGACATAAACCTTATAACTAATATAAAACGAACGGTAGAATTGCCTGGAGATGTCATTTTTGTTTATAATGCGGGAGATGTGTCCATGGAGGCTTGAAAGGAAATCGTTGCTTTTTTTGTGGACCGGCAACGTGCTTGCTGGTCAACAACCGCCTTTACTTGGACCGGCAATTCCGCTGGGCTCCATTGTCCGCCGGTTATGCGGAGCGTTATGTTTCAGGAAGGTTATGAAAGAACACGCGAATCGATTGCGCACCCTTATTGGTCGGGGGGGGGGTGGTGCGGCGAGTCGATGACTCAAGCGATATGGACGTTTTTTTGTAAAAGAGCTGTGCGAGGATGGCTTGGTTGATGCGGCTGATGTCTGTTCTTTTGGTGGGCCTGAAGACTTAGACGTGAAGCTAAATTTTCACGGCCGAAAATGGCTGGCCGAGCTTGATTCTGGCAAGAATGGTAGGCTCGTGACGCCCGTTGAGCATATTTTTGAAGTTAGGGCACTTTTCATGGGTCTTAGGCTGAATGTGAATGCAAGATTTAGAAAGCTTCTAAGCAACAGAACATAACGAACAAGGATAGATCGTGCAACCAATAAGATGGCTTCGCTCGCCATGACGGACTTTTTGTCATGGCGAGAAGTTGACTTTCGGGTCATTGCGAAGAGCGTTCGCGACGAAACCATCTTAACCACACAAAACAGATACGGAAACATGACACACATTGATCCGCGTACTTTTCGTGGCGGCAAGCAAAGCACTACAAGAACCGCGTTCCGTAGCTTGGCCTTCAGCTGCCCTCGTGCAAAGGCATTTTTCAGGCGCAGTCAGGAACTCGCATCCTGGAGCCGTGTTTTTGCCGGGGCAGACCTCTGCAAACAACAAGTACGCTCGGCTGCGCGGCAACGGGCGTCGGACAACCCTTTATGCCCGCCACCCCCATCACGCCGCCGTTATTGCCGTATGACGATAAAGTCCATCTATTGCTATTGACGATGCGTCATGACGGATAATCAGGTGAATATTGTGGCGGACATTTCAGGATAATAAAATATGGGGTTCTCAGAAATAATGGGAACAAGGCATCTTACGTCATGACACATAATCTATGTTATGCAAAAAAGGAGTCTTATAAGAAAATGCTGTCCCTATTAAAAAAATACGAACAGATCATGATACAAGTCGTTATGGTCATGATGGCCATTGTCTTAGCTCTGTGTACAATCGACTTGGGATGGACAATTCTTAAAGACATTAGTAAGCCACCCTATTTCATTCTTGATATTGAAGAACTACTGGAACTTTTCGGGCTATTTATGCTTGTCATTATAGGTATAGAATTACTCGAAACAATAATGAAAACATACAGTACTCCTGGACAACAGCATCATGAAGTCGTGCTATCTGTGGCAATTATTGCCATTTCAAGGAAAATCATCATACTCGACATGAAAACTGTTGACAGTATGAGCCTCATCGGGATAGCCGCAATTACGATTGCACTGACAATTGGATATGCTTTTGTGAGGGCAAAAAGGCCAAAACAACAAATAAAATGAGTATAAAAACAATGTAAAAAAGTGTATGCTCTCAGTTACTATGCATAACAGTAGAGACGTCTGCTATAGACGCCGCAATAAACAACTGGATAAGGAATGTGTTCTTAAATGAAGAATCAAGTATCTACCGGAACTACTGACTCCTAAGCATCACGAAGAATATGTGCGTTATGGTCAACGCGCTACTCTTCTCTCGTTTGTCCGTATGAAGAGCAACGCGTGCTGACCCTTCAGCCTTCGCTCCAGGCCTTGAAAACCGGCTTTGAGCCTAATGAGCGAAAAGCGGTTTTGGCGGTTGCCCTGACGAGAAGGCCTCCTCTTTTAAGACTTTGTCTTTTTTCCTCTATACCAGACCCAGAGCCGGCAAGCCCTTCGGGTTGTCCAGGCCGTTCCGCTCCGGCCCATGCCTTCACTGGGGCGGTCCCTAAGCAAAAACTGGCAGATCCACCATGGTTCGTCTTGCCACCTAAGCGGCGAGTTCATAGCTCTACGCAACCGGACTCCCATACCCAACTCGTAGTAGGGCCTCTCGGGGTTGTTTTCTTGGATTCGGCCCTCGATGATCCCCTTGGCCTCATGAAAGGATGAATTCCGTTTAGGCCGGATGCACGCCTCTTGAAGCGGCTTCATGAACCGCTCGATCACCCCGATTTGCTTCCATCACACATCCCCCTTTTGCGGACCAAATCGGGCGCTTATTGCTGGTCCAATCCACTTGAGGCGCTTTCGAAGCGCAAAGGGGGTTACAAATGTTGCACAAATGTATTGACACGACCGGCCCAGCCGGTTTTTCGTGGACTGGGTGAAGCTTTACGAGTCCTGGGCCTGGGAGTAAGCATAGGGAGAAAATGACTCGCGATGGCTGTGTGCGCGGCTGCACAAGGATCCCGGCTTATGGAAAATGGCGGCTTTCATTCATACCGATGTGGTGGCGCGCAGCGAGGGCCCCGAGATATGCCTGGACCAGAATTCATGGCCGCACGCATAAATACGGCACATGGTTCTTTAGGGCTCGGCGAAGATTTTCCCTGACCTTTTCCTGACGTCGTGGAACTTCTTCCCCAACCTCCGGTCCCGGTGACGAGGCGTTTTGTAACTCAACCCTAAAAAAGGAGGACAAACCATGGTGGATTACGCAGCGATGCAGACCACGATTCAGGAGGCGATCAAGCCCAGAAGCCTTCCCTTGGCGGTGCGCTTTCTTGCCGACGGTGAGGATTTTCCAGAAAAGACGCGCCGTCCCAAAGCCTTTTTAAAAAAACGGGTGACCATCTGCCAGGGCATCACCATGGCGCGCCTGTACGGATGGAGTGTGGGACTCAGAAAGGAAGACATCATCTGTGTTCCGGCGCTTTTGGGTTGGGGCATGAGCGGCGCGGCGAACCGGGATGAGGAAATGAAGCAGCTCATGCAATCCGTGGGTTTTGCATCCAGCGCCGCGGTCGCCGACGCTCAGTTTGCCGGCATGACCTGTGTGCCGGAAGGAACCGTTCACGGCATTTTGCTCACCCCTCTGGCCAAAGCTCTTCATGAGCCGCACACGGTGGCAGTCTACTGCAATCCTGCTCAGGCCATGCGGCTGGTGCAGGCCCTGACCTATTGCGGCGATGGTGGCGTCGAAGGGCGCGCGCCGTGCGCTTCGGTAACCGGATCGTTCGGCGGCAAGGTGGAATGCCTCCAGACCCTGTACGCTCCTCACGCCTTGAATGCGCCACGGCTGTCCATTCCCGGCATGGGGGACCGCATCTTTTCCATGACCCAGGATGACGAACTGGTGGTGGCTTTTCCGGGCCAATGGCTTTCTCGCCTAGCCACAGGGCTCAAGGAAGCCGGCAAAACCATCGGCGCTCGATATCCCGTGACGTTTTACCAGAATTTCGAACCTGAATTTCCTGCCCCCTACAAAGACACGGCGCAACGCTTGGGCCTCCTTGACGACGGGAGCGCGCCATGAACAACGATAAAAGCTCTGCCTTGATCCTGGGCTTCTGAATTTGCCTTGGCCTCATGTTCCTAGGTGTGGCGCTGGGATTTTCCCTCATTCGGTTCAAAAAGCTCGACCGGTTCGTTTCTGTCAAAGGCTTGTCGGAACGGGAAGTTTCCGCGGACATCGCCGTGTGGCCTCTATCCTTTGCCTCGGCCAACAACGACCTGGGGGCGCTCTATGCCACCATGGAAGAAAACGCCAAACAGATTGTGGAATTTCTTCAAGAGGCGGGATTTTCGGAATCGGAAATCACGATGGCAGCCCCGGTGGTGACCGATAAGTTCGCGCAGCGTTACGGAACCCAACCCCAAGCGAGCCTTCGCTACACGGCTCAGCAGATCGTGACGGTCTACACGGGACGCATCGATGCGGTGAGGGCTCTGCAGAGCCGCGTGGGGAAATTGGGGAAAAAAGGGCATTGCTCTGGGTGGTGGCTCCTATGAGAGGGCCGAGTTCTTGTTCACCAAACTGAACGAACTCAAGCCGATCATGACCGAAGAAGCCACGCGAAACGCTCGAGCCGTCGCCGAAAAATTCGCGGCCGATTCCAAAAGCACGTTGGGAAACATTCGAAGGGCGAGCCAGGGCATGTTCAGCATTGAAAATCGGGACAGCAGCACGCCGCACATCAAAAGGGTGCGCGTGGTGTCCACCGTGGAATACTATCTGTCGGACTAGCCGTGCGACCGGGAAGGAATTTTGATGTCCTTGGAGTATTCCCAGAGAGCTTGACCCAGGTTCAGCGGGCAGAAATTCATGAAGGTCTTAAGGGACTTCGTCATTCTCGCGAAAGCGGGAATCCAGAATTTTGAAAATGTTATGGACTTCCGCCGCCCGGTCGGGCCGGGAACACGTTTCGCGGGCGTGACGCGACAGGGTACGCGAGCGTTGCGTGGGCTTGCGGTGGGCGGGCGGCACTGCGACGTTAAGGGGTTGGGAATGAGGCGATGGTGAACATGGAGCGGTATGCTGAATTTTTTGCGCAACCTCTAGGCCTTTTTGGGGCGGGCGCGCGTCGAAAACTGATGCCCCATCTTCGAGCCTTTTCCCCTCGGCGTGTGTTGCTGTGCACCGATGCAGGCCTCATGGCGGCGGGCATCGCCAGCGAAATGGAACAGCTGCTTCGGGAAACCGCCGCGGTGGACGTGGTGGTCTTTGACGGGGTGGTGGCCAATCCCACGGAACCCTGTGTTCGTCAAGGGGTTGCGATGTACAAAGAACACGGCTGCGACATGATTCTCTCCCTTGGAGGCGGAAGCGCCCACGATGCCGCCAAAGCCATTGCGCTCATGGCCGTCCATGAAGGCACGGTGTGGGACTATGTGGGCCTCAACAAGCTGAGGCATCCCTTGCCGCCTCTTGTGGCCGTGAACACCACGGCGGGAACGGGCAGTGACGTCACGCGATTTGCGGTGATCACCCATGTGGAAAAAAGGACCAAGTTGACGATCGTGGATCGGCGACTCACGCCGCTCATTGCCGTGAACGACCCGGAACTGATGGTCGGCTTGCCGCCGACAGTCACGGTGCACACCGGCATAGACGCGCTCACCCATGCCGTGGAAGCTTATCTTTCCCGCATGGCCACACCCCTTTCCGACGCCTGTGCTCTGAAAGCTGTGAAACTCATTGCAGAATATCTTCCCAGAGCCTATGCCCGGGGCACGGACATGACGGCCCGTGCCGCCATGGCTTATGCCCAATACCTTGCGGGCATCGCCACCAACAATGCGGGAGCCGGCGCCGTGCATGCCATGGCCCATCAACTGGGTGGTTTCTACAATCTTCCACACGGCCTTTGCAACGCCGTGCTGCTGCCGTGGGTTTTGGAGTATAATGCCGCGGAATGCGCGGAGCGGCTCATGCGTGTAGGAGAAGCAATGAGAGGTCCCTTGGCTGCGCGATCCGTGCTGGAAGGCGCGCAAAGGGCCATCGAGGTTGTGCGGGATTTTGAGCGGCATCTGGATGTGCCGAATCGTCTCGGCCTTCTCGATGTTAAGGCAGAGGATATGCCGGCCATCGCGCAGCAGGCCATGGAGGATCCCACGGTGTTGACCAATCCGCGTCGAGCGACGGCCTCGGATCTGGAACAGATCCTGAAAGCTGCGCTGTGAGCCCGCGGAGTCTTTTCGGCCAGCTTCGTGTACCGTCACGAAAACGACTCGAAGAATCCGGGTCGAACGCTCTATTTTTATTGGCCTAGAGGTGGTGCCGAAAACGTCTGCGGTGTGCCTCGAAGCGGGGCACCGGGGATGAAAAATCGGCGCGATCTCTGGAAAGTCCATCAAAGGATTTGACAGGACGTGATGAAGCTGGCGGCGTTCTGGAACGTGCCGGCAAGAAAGGATACAGGGGTTGTGACGACAGAGCCGGTACGGCAGCTGCCCATCGGCGTTTTCGATTCGGGGGTGGGAGGGCTTACCGTGGTTCGAGCGCTCATGGAACGGCTGCCCTTTGAGAGCATTGTCTACTTTGGGGATACCGCCCGAGTGCCCTAAGGGGTCAAATCGGTGGAAACGATTTGTGCGTTCACCGCAGAAATCACCCAATTTCTTCTCACGCAGGGCGTCAAGCTCCTGATCATCGCCTGCAACACCATGGCCGCCGTCGCCCGGCATATCGTGGAGGAACTGTCCCCCGTGGCCGTTTTGGACGTCATTGATGCGGGAGCTCGATGTGCCGTCAGTGTCACGCGGGTTCGATACGTGAGGGTCATCGGCACCCCGGCGACCATTAACAGCAATGCCTATGCGCGGTCCATTCACCGCTACGACCCGTCCGTGCGCATCTTCTCACAGGCGTGCCTTTTTTTGTGCCTCTGGTGGAAGAAGGATGGTTGGATCATCCGGTCACGCGCCTCACGGCGCAGGAATACTTCAAACCCGTGCTCTGCCAGCCCATCGATACGATGGTCCTAGGCTGCACGCATTATCCTCTGTTAAAGCCTCTGTTGCAGGACGTGGCCGGGCCTCATGTGCACCTGGTGGATTCGGCCGAGGCCATGGCGGATCAAACGGCGGAAGTGCTGCAATCGTCGGGGCTTGCCGCGACGGAAGAGCGACCTCCGGAATATGTCTATGACGTGACGGATGTGCCGTTTCGGTTTCAGACCATCGGAGAACGTTTTCTGGGGCGCACGCTGTCCAGTGTGCGCGTCGTGAAGTGGTGACAAAGGTTCAAGGAATGCAAAAACCCGCCGCCTATAAAGCCTGATCTTTGAAAAGGCCCGAGTCCATTCGGCAAAAAGTAGGGGGCGTAAGCCCCCCATGGTTTATTCCAACGGGTCGTTTTCCACCAGGTTCCAGATGCCACAGGGGCATGCCCCCGCACAGAAGCCGCACCCGATGCACCGTTCCGGGTTCACCACCATTTCAAAGTCGCCGTTCTGGCCGCTCACGCGGCTGATGGCCGCTTGAGGGCAGATGGCGACGCAGACGCCGCAGTCCCTGCAGGACCCGCAGGAAGCACATTCTCCGGCGCACTGATCCAGGCTGTCAAAAGCCAGGCGCCGCGGATCGAAGTATTCCAGCTTGACGCGCCGAGGGTCCATCATGGGGCGCAAGGCCTGTTTTGGCCGGCGTCCGTGGAAAAGGTCATCGATGGCCTGAGCCGCCTTTCGTCCGGCGCCGATGGCATCGGTCAAAAGGCCCAGGCGCACGGCATCCCCGATGGCAAAGATCTGAGGATCGCTGGTCTGATAAGCGTCGTCCACCTTGATAAAGCCCCGTTCAGTCTGGACGGTCTTGGGCAGAAATTCCAGATCCGGCTGATCGCCGATGGCCACGATGACCGTGTCGGCCTCAAGGATTTCTCCCGTGGTCAGTTCCACACCGCGGTCCGTGATGGCCTTGGTGAAACACGGCCAGCGGAATTGCGCGCCGGCCTTCTGAGCCGCTTGGCGTTCCTTACCTGTCAGGTCCCGCAAAGTCATGAACCGATTTCACAAAAAGTTGAGGTCTTTTTTGTTGCCAATTTTTGAGTGCCTGAATCGGGGTTATATGGCCG